>JBEDBL010000078.1:0-11296 GCA_041177245.1 Verrucomicrobiota bacterium | reverse complement strand
CGCATTGTCCGCCTCCGCCCATGCTTCGAGCGCAGCCTGGCGGATCGGACGATATCCCGTGCAACGGCAGAGGTTGCCACAGAGCTGGTCGTTGAGTTTCCAATCACGGTCGAGGTCCTTGCGGTAGTAACCCTCGAACATCGACATGATGATTCCCGGCGTGCAGTAGCCGCATTGTGAGCCGTGGTTGGCCACCATGCATTGCTGAACCGGATGCGGTTTGCCATTGCCCACCCCCTCCACGGTCACCAACTCCCGACCATGCATCAGCGCAAGCGGCGTAAGGCAACTATTGAAGGACCGCCAGGCAGGTTTGCCGTCCGCGTCGGCATCTATCATGGCCACGGAGCAGGCCCCGCAATCGCCCTCCGCGCACCCCTCCTTGGAACCAGTCCGCCCGGACGCGCGCAGCCAATCGAGCAGGGGTGTATTCGGATCTACAGACGTCAGACGAATGGTCTCGCCATTAAGCGTGAACTCCAGGGCGTTGTTCATGGTCGGGAATGGCAAAAGTGCCCCTCTTATCGGACAGAGTCCAGCCGCATACTTCGAAAAACTTGCGCCGCGCCCCCTCTCGGGTATTCTCCCAAACACGCTCGGGTGGTGAAATGGCAGACACGTACGTTTGAGGGGCGTATGCCGCAAGGCATGGGGGTTCAAGTCCCCCCCCGAGCACCACTTTCCCTCTTCCCGCGCGCCAACCACCGATGAAAACCCGCCAGGAAACCGACACCATGGGAGCCATCGAGGTTCCCGCAGACCGTTATTACGGCGCGCAGACTGCCCGCTCCCTCGTCCACTTCGACATCGGCGACGACACCAAGCCGCGCGAACTCATCCGCGCCCTCGGTGTCCTGAAAAAAGCCTGCGCCCTCGCCAACCAGGATCTCGGCAAACTCCCCGCCGACAAAGCCGTGCTCATCAGCCAAGCCTCCGACGAAGTCATCCACGGCAAACTCGACGACCATTTTCCGCTGCGCATCTGGCAGACCGGCTCCGGCACCCAGAGCAACATGAACGCCAACGAGGTCATCTCCAACCGCGCCATCGAAATGGCCGGCGGAGAGATGGGATCGAAAGCCCCGATCCACCCGAATGACCACGTCAACATGTCGCAGTCGTCGAACGACACTTTCCCCACGGCCATGTCCATCGCCGCGGCCGAGGTGGTCGTGCACAAACTCCTGCCCGCCGTGCGCGAACTGCGCGACACGCTCGATCAAAAAGCCAAGGAATTCGCCGATATCGTCAAAATCGGACGCACCCATTTGCAGGACGCGACACCGATCACTCTCGGACAGGAGTTCTCCGGCTACGTCGCCCTGCTGGATGCAGACCTTGCCCGCATTGAAACAACCTTGCCCGGCGTGATGTCCCTCGCCGTCGGAGGAACAGCCGTCGGCACCGGACTCAACTCGCATCCAGAATTCGGGGAGCGCGCTTCCAAGAAGATCGCCGAACTGACCGGACTGCCCTTCACCTCGAACCCAAACAAGTTCGCTGCGCTTTCGGCCCACGACGAATTCGTTTTCGCCTCCGGCGCACTCAAGACCCTCGCCTGCTCGCTCATGAAAATCGCCAACGACATCCGTTGGCTGGCCAGTGGACCCCGTTGCGGGCTTGGCGAGTTGACCATTCCGGAAAACGAACCCGGTTCGTCGATCATGCCAGGGAAAGTCAATCCGACCCAAAGCGAAGCCATGACCATGGTCTGCTGCCAGGTGATGGGCAACGATGCGGCCATCGGCTTCGCCGGATCGCAGGGCAATTTCGAACTCAACGTCTTCAAGCCGGTCATCATCCACAACTTCCTCCATTCCGTCCGCCTGCTCACCGACGCCTGCCACTCCTTCAATCACCACTGCGCCCTCGGCATCGAGCCGAACATGGAGCGGATCAACCATTACGTGCAGGACTCGCTCATGCTCGTCACCGCGCTCAACCCGCACATCGGCTACGACAAAGCCGCGCAGATCGCCAAAAAAGCGCACAAGGAAAAGACCAGCCTGCGCGAGGCCGCAGTTGCCTCGGGCCACCTCACCGGCGAGCAGTTCGACCAATGGGTCAAACCGGAGGCCATGACCCGTCCTTGACGCGTTATCACCCTCTCGCTCATCTTCTCGGCCTCCGAATTTCTCAACCCTCATCTCTCAGTTCTCAACCAATCACATGCTCACCACAGGAACCACCGCTCCCGACTTCAGCCTCTCGTCCAAGAACGCCGACGGGCTCAACTTGGTCAAACTCTCCGACCACAAAGGCAAAAACGTCGTCCTGCTTTTCTTCCCCATGGTCTACACCAGCGTCTGCACGGAGGAATTTTGCTCGGTGTCCAAAGGACTCAATGACTTCGCCGGCGCCACGGTCATCGGTATCAGCGGCGACAACCCGTTTGCGCAGGAGGCTTGGGCCCAAAAGGAAGGCATCACCGTCACCCTCGCCAGCGACTACGACCACAAAGTCGCGCAAGCCTACGGCGTGGCCTACGAGCAGTTCGCCCCGCAGTTCAACCTGCCCATGGGCGGCGTGCCCAAGCGCTCGGCCTTCATTGTGGACAAAAACGGCGTCATCCAATACGCCGAATCCCACGACGACCCGCGACAACTGCCGAACTTCGACGCCATCAAGGCCAAGCTCGCGGATCTGAAGTAGGGCGAACGAACAGAAGCCCACACCGCCCCGGCCGGACACTTTATTTAGCGGCTTTAGGGAGCCACAGGCCATGCATGAAATATCCGGTATGAAACATTCGGTCCGAACGGGTAAATTCTCGGTGATAATTACTTGCGTAACAGCCACGGCGCACTAAAATGCATGAACTGGGTGCAAGGGTGCATCCGGCAAATTAGCACCCCATAAAAACATGCACCGCCTCGCCCTCACCTTCATTGCCTCCATCGCTCTGGTTTCCGCATCACCCGCGGCGACACTCTCCTACACGAACACCGCCAACGCAGCGACCAATGCTGTTCCGGTGAACTTGAGCTTGCCCAAGTTCAATACAGGTCTGGGAACGCTCACCGGAGTTGTTGTCACAGTCAATTTCCTCTCGCTGGACGGAAGCTTCAAGGTCGGTGCCGTTGCTGGTACCACCGCGACATTGAGCTTCGTCGGGGCAATCACAACCCTGTCCAACGCCCCGAGCAACAACCTAGGATTCGGTCTCTACTCGAACCAGACCACCGTGGTGACGACGCCCGGTTTGGGCACGGTCACCACGGGTCCGGCAACCAACACCTTTACGTTAACCTCCACGAACGTGTTGTTCAACGTGGCGCAAACCATCTCCAACACTTTCTGGAGCGCCTACCAGACCAACGGATCGGGGAACATCTTCTTCACGCTCAAACAAACTCCCGTAATAACAGTGACCGGTGGACCGGGTAGTTTCGGCTATGACTCAACGCTGTTTGAAGGCAATGCGCAGATGACCGTTGCCTATGACTACGATCCCACGGTTGTAGTTCCGGAGCCTTCCACGCTGGCCTCCGGCGCCTTGGTGGCCGCAGCAGCGCTGGTTGGGTCGGTTATCCGCCGCCGCCGCAAGTAAACGTTCGGACTCGCGCCGAAAGCGCGTCGAGCGGCAGAGCAAAGTAGTTGCACCGCTGAGTGCCGGCTTTCGTCCCCAGGGTCGATCAGTCCCGCCATTTTCCTTCTGCCTGCGGCTTCACCACCACGCTATGGCGCCACGTTTACTGCGGCACTTGAAGTGCACGTCGGTGTAACACCATTTCCCAAAAGATTTCATACTTAAGGAAGAGTCCCCGTTGGCAGGCCCAGAGGACCGCTGCATTTCTGATGTGGCCATGCACTCGGCTGAGCTAGCTGACCCGCCAGTGATACGAAAAATCGGAAAACTTTTCGTGTTTGGTAAAAGCCAGGCAACTGGCCGCAGGACGGTTTTAAGAAACTCGCTCGGTCTGGGGATAGAGTTCGCTTTTTTCATGCCGTACCACATGGCAGCAGTGAAACTCCCCTGCCGGGCTCTTCGATCTCCTCGAACCGCTTGCGATGGGAACAGCTGTCGCGTTATGGCGCCTTTGCACAGCGGCGGGACAGGAATCTTGCCAGACATCATTGGCGCACAGATGCCAATGGCACGGGAATGGACACAGGAAAGGTCGCCTGCGTCAAAAAGCCTACTCGAGATAGAACGTTGGGATAAGCCGGAACCCATGCAGTTGAACATTCGAGCAGCGCTCGGGCACGACCAACCACCAGCGAACAGGATCCATGGAGGGCGCGCGTCCCCGCGCGGCGCGAGCCAAAGGTTACATGCGCAGGAAACTCCTCAACCGTGGGTGGTCCGCGGAATTATACCAACGTCCCGCAGCTTTTGGACTTCATCCATGTTTTGATCCTGGTAGGGCCCGCTGGCCCAGCGGGCCGCTGCTTTTACCGTAAGAAAGTGTGCGGACGGCTGAGCCAGCCGTCCCTACCACCCCAGCCCAAAAGTCTGATGGCAAGGGGGCATTGGTATTAGAGCAATTTAAGAAAAACTGTCGTCGCTCGTCGTTTCGGCGCCGGGGACGGCGCCGCTGCATTTAACCGTAGCGTCGGCGTTCCCGCCGACGAATCCATGGGTTCGCGGCACAGCGTGCCGCGGCTACAGAAAATCTTAAACCGCACCGGGCGCTGCAGACGGCTTTTGGCTGAGGCCCGACCAACCGCCAGCCTGATAACCGGCGTGGGGATATCAGCCGGGTGGTCGCAAACATCCCCCTGACCCGTCGCGGCCTTGAGCACCGCGATGCTACGATTGGCATAGGGCCTATGCCTGTAAACATGCCTCAACCTGAGGCAAAAAGGAGAGCGTCACGCAAAAAAAGAGAGGCTGCGGATTAACCGCAGCCTCTCATGTAAACTTAGCTGAGTTTTAGGGTCAGTCCCTTTTCTTTGACTTGTCCTTATCCTTGTCACCGGACTTGCCCTTGTCTTTATCCCTATCCTTATCTCTGTCCTTGTCTTTGTCGTCGTCCTTGGACGGGTCTTCGGGTTTAGGAGAGCAAGTTGGCGACGGCTTCGGTGTGGGCGACGGCTTCGGCGTGCACGTCGGCGTCGGCGTAGGTGTCGGCGTAGGCGGTGGTGGTGTCGGCGTTGGTGTCGGTGTCGGCGTTGGTGTCGGTGTCGGCGTAGGTGTCGGTGTCGGCGTAGGCGTCGGCGTTGGTGTCGGTGTCGGCGTTGGTGTCGGTGTCGGCGTCGGCGTCGGCGTCGGTGTCGGCGTAGGCGTCGGCGTAGGTGTCGGTGTCGGTGTCGGTGTCGGTGTAGGTGTAGGCGTCGGTGTCGGTGTAGCGAAAGGCGTGTAAACGTAGACCAAGCGCAAGAATGTAGTGTTGGCGATCGTCGATAGGTTGGCGGTGACAGAAGACCCAGTCAGAGTGACTTGGGGCGAAATGCTTACGCCAAAGACAACAGGATCCGAACTGCCGGATGCGTCCAAGTCATAGAGATCTTTGGAGGCGCTCAGGTCATAATCGATGTTGCCAACACCGACGATGCTGACTGGTGCATTCGTCAGCGCGAAGGTTGCAGATGTGTTTCCCGGAACCGTGGCGCCCGGATCGAATGCGTTCGGCGCATAGGTTGAAGGGGCGGTGGGCAGTGTGTATGCGGAGCCGTTGTAATCACCTCCGGAGCCCTGGTAGTCGAGGATACTCAGGAAATCGGTCGGGTTTTTGACTTCGGCGACACCTGCATCTTGATTGTCCGCCGAGAAGCTGCCTTCGTCGGTGCTGCTTACGATCGTGAAAAAGACACCGGTCAATGTGCCGAGCGTCGAGTCAAACTTAGGGAAAGAGAAGTCGGTGCCTGAGGACACGACGCTTTGGGTCAATTCGTTTGTGATGGTGGCCGCATCAACTTTTGATGACGCACCAACGGCTATAGAGGCGAAGGCTAGTGTGAGGAGTGCTTTTTTCATAGATACTGTTAATCACATAACCATACTTAGAAGGTGGTGTCAAATTCTTTTAAAGATTAAATCCACTCTGATTCGGCTCTCGAGGCACCCCAGCATGCTCCCCCACCTAGAGATGGTGGTCTGCTTTCAGTCTGATGGCTGAATGCGCCAAGAAACCGCACCATGCGGGATCTCCGCCGGCAATTCACCTGGGCGAAAACTTCCCTGCCTCGCTCCAAGAGCACTTTCACACACTATCCGCAAATCTTGGGCATCCCAGTCCGCGTAATTACACGAAACCAGCATCGAACCGCCTGGATCCAGCATGCCGAAACAATCCCGGATCAGCGGAGGCAAATCTTTCTCGATCCTAAAAACCCGCCCGTCTGCCCGCCCGAAGGTCGGAGGATCGAGCACGATGAGGTCGAATTTTTCACCTCTCTTCAGTAAGCGCGGCACCACCTTCATGGCGTCATCGGCCAAGAAGCGATGACCCTCCGCTGGATCGATCCCGTTAAGCTCCAGGTTGCGACGGCCTGCGCCGAGCACGCGCTTTGAGGCGTCAACGCTGCACGTCTCCGCTCCGGCTGATGCCGTGCAGACCGTGAAGCTGCAGGTGTAAGCAAAGAGATTGAGCATCCGCTTAGCCCGAAGTTCCCGAACCCACTGGCGATTGAGTCTCTGGTCGAGGAACAATCCGCTCGAATAACCGCCGGCCGGTTCGACCAAATAGGACAGCCCATTTTCCTGCACCGCGATTTCACCGGGCTCTTCCCCCGCGATCAACGTTGCCGGTTTTTGGTCGGAGGCTTTGCGCACCAACTCACGAGCCAAGTAACCCCGCGGGGCGAAACCATAGCGTGGTAGCAACTCGTCTCTCAGTGTCTCAACCCGCGGCGGCTTCGCTCCACTCCAGAGAATCCAATCTCCATACCGATCAAGCCAACCGTCCTTCCCGTTGGCCACGCGATGCGCATCGGTGTGCTCTTCACGAAAGCGCGACCACAGATCACGGGCTGTCCAGTCCATCGATTCACCATGCCCGATCCAAAGCATCTTTCCAAATCCCCTCTGAGCCCTCGGCGTTCTCTGCCTATGGGCCATCTTCGTGCCGCCGGCGCGGCACTACGGTTGCGGTTCCTCTTTTGTTCGCTGACACGTATTGTCTTCCTATGTCGCCGCGCCTGCGCTGCTTCTACCACCCGGATTATTTCCTTCCGCTGCCGCCGGGGCATCCGTTCCCCATGGAGAAATTCCCGCAGGCGCACGATCTGCTGTCATGTTCCGGCACACCGGTGGAAATCGCACTCGTTGGCCCGGCCACACCGCGACAACTGCGGCGGGTCCACGAGAGTTCGTATTTGGAAAAACTGAGCCGGGGCACGCTCGACAAAATGGAGGCCTACAAACTGGGACTGCCTTGGCAACCGAAGCTGCTGTATCGCTCGTCTCTTGAAACCGCCGCCACCATCGCCGCCTGCCGTCATGCCCTCGAGCACGGCATGGCGGCCAATCTCGCCGGAGGAACGCACCACGCCTTTCCCGACCGGGGACTCGGCTACTGCGTGCTCAACGACGTCGCGGTGGCGGTCCGCGATCTTCACGAGACGCGTCCGGACCTTCGGATTTTCGTCGCCGATACCGACGCACACCAAGGCAACGGAACGCACGCCATCTTCCGCGACGAGGATCGTGTCTTCACGTATTCCATCCATGGCGAGCGCAACTATCCCAGCGCCAAAGAACCCGGCGATCTCGATGTCGGCCTTCCCCGCCAAGTAAGCGGTGACGATTACCTCGCCGCTCTTGCAAGCAGTCTGCCGTCCACCCTCGACAACTTTCCCTGCGACTTGGTTGTTTGGATTTCTGGCGCGGATGTTCACGAAGAGGACCGCTTCGGCCAAATGCGGCTGAGCACCGAGCAGATGACCTCGCGAGACCATTCGGTGCTTTCCTGGTGCCGGGAACGAAATCTTCCCGTCGCCACGCTCTATGGCGGCGGATACCATCGCGAACCCGGGATGACCGCACGCTTGCACGTCAATACCATCGAAACCGCCGCGACGATTTTCGCCGCCGACCATCATGCCGCCGCGCTTTGAGTTGGTTGTCGCCCGCTGCGACGAGGATCTCGCGTGGACCAAGCGCGTGCCGCAAGATTTCCAAATCACGGTCTATGATAAAGGCGATGAAGCCAGCGGCGGGATTCGCCTGCCCAACGAGGGACGCGAGGCGCACACCTATCTTCATCATTTGGCGGAGCGCTACGATTCGATGGCCGATCTGACGGTGTTTGTCCAAGGCCACCCGTTCGATCACGCACCGGATCTGCACAAAAAGCTGAAGGCCTATGCGGAAGGTTCGGAAACCGTCGCGGATTTTTTCTGGCTCGGCTTTCTCGCCGACACGGACGACCCGCGCGGACGAAGGCTATTTGTTCCTTGGAGCAAAAATCCGGAACGGCACGAACTTCAACTCGAGGACTTCCACCGCCAACTCTTTGGCGAACCGGGACCGGAAGCTTACCGCTTTTTTGCCGGAGCCCAGTTCGCCGTGACCCGCGCAACCGCGCGCCGCCGACATCGTGAGTTTTATCGGAAAGCATCCGACCTCACGGTGCGCTTTCCCCTCGCCCCGCACTGCTTTGAGCGCTGCTGGGACCGCGTCTTCGGCTGCAGCGGAACCGACGGACGCCTTCCCTCCGACCAACTCACCGCCTATTTCAAACCGATCAAGCGCCTAACGGCATGAGGTGACCCGCCCGGGCTCAATTCTCAATTGGTCGGCGCGGCGACCTGTCTCCACCCTCATCCCTCAACTTCCCCTCCCTCTCCCCTTGTGCCGGACGGCGACTGGCGCTAAATTTACCGACCGTGATCGCCAACCGGACCCCCGAGAACCACGACCCGATCGCCTGGGTCGGTCGCGTCCCCGTTTTCGCCACGACCATCATCGTGGCGCTTTACGTGGCGAGCATGATTGTCGTCACCTTTCTCCTCGCCTCGGATGCGAAGGGTATCCTCGAAAAACTGACCTTCGACAGCGGCGCGGTCCTGCGCGACCTCGAGCTCTGGCGCTGCCTCACCTACGCCTTCATCAATCCTCCCGACCCGTGGTTCATCATCGCGCTGGTCATGCTTTACATCTTCGGACGCGACGTGGAGCAATTCCTCGGGCGCGCGGGGTTTGTCCGGCTTTACCTCGGGCTTCTCTTGCTCGGACCGTCGCTGCTTCTCGCCGCGACCTTCGCCACAGGGCGCGACTTCACACTGACCCAAGGCTGGGCCAACTTCGCGGTCTTCATCGCTTTCGCCGCGTTGTATCCCGGTGCACAGCTGCTTTTCCAGATCACGGCCAAGGCCCTCGCGCTGGTATTTCTCGGCATCAACGTCCTCCAGTTGGTCGCCATGCGCCAATGGCCGGAAATGACCGTGCTGCTCTCGACCTCCGCCCTCGCTTGGTATGCCATCCGCCACAGCGCGGCGCTGAATTTCGATTTTCTCGCCCGTTTGCGTCCTGTCTCGCACCGCACCAGCCGGCCGCGGCTGCGCGTCATGCCGCCGCCCAAGGAGACGCCGGTCGACCCGCACCGCATCATCGACCCGTTGCTCGATAAAATTTCCCGCGACGGCATTGCCAGCCTCACCCGCCGCGAGCGAGAGCAACTCGAGCGCGCCCGCACGGCCCTTCTCGAGAAGGAGCGGCACTGATCGGGCATGGATAGCCCCTCCTCCGCCGCCCGCACCGCCCGGGAGGAACTCTCCGATCCGTGCTACGTCAATGCGATGTCGCACTTTTACCGCGGCGAACTCGGCCGCATCATGGTCTGGCGCCAGCGGCTCGATATCACCACGACCTGGGCCATCACCAGCACGACGACGATCATCACCGTAGCGTTTTCCTTCCGCGACATCCCGCACATCATCTTCTTTTTCAACCTCGCCATCGTCGGGATGATGCTCTGGATCGAGGCGCGGCGTTACCGGTTCTACGACGCCTTCCGCGGCCGCGTGCGCATGATCGAAGCGCACTTTCTCGTCGCCATGGTCTCGCAGAGCCCGATGCCGCTCGAGGGCGAATGGAAGCGGTTGGTCTGCGAGGATCTCGTCCTCCCGTCATTCAAAATCAGCCGCCTCGAAGCGCTCGGCCGGCGCATGAAGCGCAACTACGTCTTCATCATCACGTTCATTCTCGTGGCCTGGATGACCAAGCTTTTCATGCACGCCAGCCCGGCTATCCACTCGTGGTCCGCCTTTTACAACGCGCTCGGCGTGGGCGAACTGCCCGGCTGGTTCGTCGGCGCCGTTTTGGCGCTCACCGTGATCAGTTCGATCGGCCTCACCTGGTATGTCTCGGTCAACAGCGCGGGCGAAGTCACCGACCTGCGCGGCAGCCACAGGGAACAATGGCGCATCTAGACAATCTCCCCCACGAGCCCCTCGCGCGGCTCCGGGCCATCGTCAGCCTGCTCCGCTCGCCCGAGGGGTGTCCTTGGGACCGCGAGCAGACCCACGCATCGCTGCGGGCCGGTTTGCTCGAGGAGGCCTGCGAAACGATCGACGCCATCGACCGGGCGGATGACGCCAATTTGCGCGAAGAATTGGGAGATCTTCTTTTGCAGGTCGTCTTCCACACCGACCTCGCCTCGGAACGCGGCGCGTTCACTTTCGAGGAGGCAGCGCTGGAAACCTGCGAGAAACTCATCCGCCGGCACCCGCATGTTTTTGCCGACGGCGACGCGGCCGATACGGTGACCGTGCTCCGCCAGTGGGAACAGATCAAACGGGCGGAGAAAGGCGGGAAGGCATCGGTGATGGAATCCATCCCTCGCGCGCTTCCCGCGCTCATCCGCGCGGCCAACATCCAAAAGAAGGCAGCACGCGTCGGATTCGATTGGCCCGATACCGTGGGTGTGATCGATAAATTCCGCGAGGAGATCGCCGAGTTGTCTGTCGAGGTCGAAGGCGGCGATCCCAAACGGCTCGAGCATGAACTCGGCGACATTTTGTTCACTGCGGTGAACATGGCCCGCAAGCTCGGCGTCGAACCGGAACTCGCCCTCGAACGCGCCAACCAGCGCTTCATCGCGCGCTTCCAACACATGGAGACATCCGCCGCCGCGAAAGACCAAAAACTCGAAGACCTGCCGTTAGAAGATCTTGAAACCCTCTGGCGCGAAGCCAAATCCTCTTTGTAGCGGCGCCCCCCCCCGGCGCCGGCTGTTACCCATGACCCGCCATCACACCATCAACGCGGTCATTTCCGTCATGCTCGGCGCGGCACTGCTCGCCGGACTTTCTTTCGGCATCATGCAAGCGTTGTCATGGGATTGGTCGGGCGTTTGGGACTACCGGCAGGTTTTCTGGACCGGTTGGTTGCACACCATCTGGATCTCCG
>JBEDBL010000077.1:0-11596 GCA_041177245.1 Verrucomicrobiota bacterium | reverse complement strand
GTCGACCGTGTTGAGCGAATAATTGCTGTCGAGTCGCTGTCCTTCGTGAACCGTCAGCTTGGTGTGGCTGCCGCGATCGACGAAACCGAGGACGTCATCGTGCGCCACTTCCTGCATGAAGCGAATGCATCGCGAGCAGAGAATGCAGCGCTCGTCGTCGAGGACGATATGTTTGCCGATGTCTTGCCGCTTTGGCTTTTTGACTTTTTCCTCGATGAAGTTCGATCCGCCGTTGCCGAACTCGACGGCGAATTCCTGCAGGCGGCATTCACCGGCTTTGTCGCAGATCGGGCAGTCGAGGGGGTGGTTGATGAGGAGGAATTCCATCACGCCCTTGCGGCAATCCTCGACGAGTGGCGAGTCGGTCTTCACCGCCATGCCCTCGGAAATTTCCAGCGCACAAGAAATCTGCGGCTTCGGCGACCACGCGATCTCGGGTCGTCCGTCGGAGGCCAGAACCGGCTGGCGATTGGCGTCCATCTTCGGCGAGCCTGTCTCGATCAGGCACATCCGGCAGTTTCCGGGCGAGGTGAGGGCGGGATGGTAGCAGTAATGAGGGATGAAGCTGCCGCTCTGCATGCACGCCTCGATGAGCCGCGTGCCCTTGGGGAACTGGCGCCACTCGCCGTTGATCTGGACGTTGACCATCGTTGTGCCGTTGGCTGGTGCGCTCATGAAACTCGCTGAATTGTTCGGATAATCAGCGGTAGCATGAACGGATTAAGGTTCTGGGAAAAGAGCAAAGCGATGCTTGCGGCGGTTTTGTGACTCCTTCGTGAACAGGATGCCATTGAGCGTCAACCCTCAGGCCGATGTGCGACCGGTGCGAGGTATCGGGATTTGTTGCCGATGTTCGAAGCGGGCGGGTAGCGTTGTCACTATGGACTATGAAATGCGGCAGGCCGTTTGGCGTGGGTGGCTTACGACCGGAGATGCGGGCGATCCCGCGCATGATCTCGACCATGTCCGCCGCGTAGTCGCAAACGCGCGCGCGATCGGCTCGGCCGAGGGTGCCGATTTCGATGTTCTGTTGCCGGCTGCGTGGCTCCACGACTGTATCTTTGTCGCCAAGGACTCGCCGGATCGCGCGAAAGCTTCACGGTTGGCAGCTGACCATGCCGTATCCCTGCTCGAGGCCGATGGCTATCCGGGGATTCACCTCCGCTCGATCCATCATGCCATCGTTGCCCACAGTTTTTCGGCCGGCATCCCGCCCGAGTCGCTGGAGGCCAGGGTGCTGCAGGACGCCGACCGTCTCGATGCGCTGGGTGCGGTGGGTCTGAGTCGTTGTCTTATGCTTGGCGGCCACATGGGCCAGCCGCTCGCCAGTCCGGAAGATCCGTTTTGCCGCGCGCGCCCGCCGGATGACTCGCGCTTTGTCGTGGATCACTTTTTCGCCAAGCTCCTCAAGCTGGCCGCCACGATGCAAACGCCAACCGGGCGAGAGCTGGCCGTCCGTAGAACCGCATTTCTGCAAAACTATCTCGACGAGTTGGCGGCGGAGTTGCGGGCGTGACTTCCGGCCTTATGTGCCCAGGACGCATCGGCCCGCGCAGAGCCTCTCCTACGGGTGCAAGTTGACTCGTTGGTCTTGCAGTGATTTGCTCCGGCTTGTGAAGACCACTTTGCTGCTGCTTCCGTTGCTGCTGATGCTGACCGGCTGCGCTTTGCAACCGCCGCTCAAGACGGTTGATTATGTCGATTTGCCGCGCTTTTTGGGCGACTGGTGGGTGATCGCCAACATCCCGTATTTCCTCGAGCGCGACACCTATGACTCGAAGGACACCTACCGCATGCGGTCGGACGGCAAGATGGACAACATCTTCAGCTACAAGAAGGGATCGTTCGATGCGCCAGTCAAGACGATGAACGGCGTCGCGTGGGTGGTCGACAAGAAGTCCAACGCCGAGTGGCGCGTGCAATTTCTCTGGCCGATCGCGCTCCCTTATTACGTGATCTATCTCGATCCCGGCTACCGCTTCATGGCGGTCGGTCACCCGTCGCGTGAATACGGATGGATCATGGCGCGGGACAAAAAGATGTCTGATGGGGATTACGCCGCAGTGCTCAAGGCCGTCACGCAGCAGGGGTATGACCCGGCGAAGTTCCGGAAGGTCCCGCAGGGGAGTTGAGGGTTGAGGGATGAAAGTTGAGAGAAAAAGAAATTTGTCGGTCTTGGATCTTCTGATCCCTCAACTGCGCTTCGCGCAATGATCGCTTACTGGGTGCACAACATCGATCCGTTTGCCGTGCAGTTCGGCGGCGGCATCGGTATCCGTTGGTACGGCCTCGCCTATCTTGCGGCGTTCGGCGCCGCGTATTTTGTCTATTTGTATCTGGCGAAGCGCGGGTTTTCCGTAATACCGCCCGACAAAGTCGGCGACTTCATAACGGGCTGTGCCGTCTTCGGTGTCCTCGTCGGCGGACGTCTCGGCCATTTCCTTTTCTACGATCGCGCGGCTCTGCTGGCCGATCCGCTGGTTTTCTTCCGCGTGTGGGAAGGCGGCATGTCGGCCCATGGCGGCATTCTTGGCGTGGCGCTTTATTCTTTGTGGTATGCATGGAAACACAAAGTCAGTTGGCCGGGCCTCGGTGACAATCTCGTTGTCGGCGTGCCGCTCGGACTTTTCTTCGGTCGCTTGGCCAATTTCATCAATGGGGAACTCTACGGACGACCGGCGTCCGTTCCCTGGGCGGTGAAGTTTCCCCAGGAAGTCTACGAGTTGCCGGTCGAAAAGCAGCGCGAAGTGATCGCGCTGATCCAGGAAAATGCGAACGGTCCGGTCGGGCTCGAGCAGGCTGTCTCCTCCACCGCCGATTCGCCGGGATGGTGCGAGGCGCTCGGTGCCTTCCTGACGCCGCGTCATCCGTCGCAAATTTACGAGGCGCTCCTGGAGGGATTGCTTCTTTTCGCGCTTCTCTGGCTTCTGCGCACCCGCGTCCGCACGGCCAATGGCGTCATCACCGGCGGTTTCTTCGTCGGCTACGCGGTGCTGCGCAGCTTCGGCGAAATTTTCCGTGCCCCGGAAGACGGCTACGTTGGTGTTCTCACCGCAGGCCAGTTTCTCTCCGTGTTCATCTTCCTCATCGGTATCGGATTCTGGGTCGGGGCTTGGTTGCGTCCCTCCTATCCACCGGCCGAACGGTGAAAGGCGTAACTCTAGGCGTGGACAAGAAGGAGTTCCGGCAAGGCCTGCGCGCATGGTTCCGGCGGCACGCGCGCGACCTGCCATGGCGGCGGACGCGGGATCCTTATGCGATTCTGGTCAGCGAAATGATGCTGCAACAGACTACTGTCGCCGCGGTTGTTCCATATTACGAGAGGTGGATGAAGCGGTTTCCTTCGGTGCATGAACTTGCCGCCGCCGACGAGTCCGAGGTCCTGGCGCTTTGGCAGGGGCTTGGCTACTACCGCCGTGCGCGGAATCTGCATGCTGCGGCGAAAAGGATCGCGGGCGAATTGAGTGGCCGATTCCCGCGCAGCTACGAAGGCCTGCGCTCTCTCCCGGGCATTGGTGATTACACCGCGCAAGCCGTGCGGGCTTTTGCTTTCGACGAACCCGTGCCGGTGCTCGATGCCAACGTGATCCGCGTGGTGGCGCGGTTGTTCGATATTCGCACAGCAGTCGATACCGCGAAGGGATTGGCCAAGGTGCGCGGAAAAATCGAAAAGCTTCTGCCGTCCAAAGGCGGACACGAGTTTGTCTCCGCCATCATGGAACTCGGCGCGCTGGTTTGTCGTGCGGGCCGACCCGATTGTTTGCTGTGTCCCGTGAAGAGCTTCTGCGCCGCGGGGCACCCCGAAAAATTGCCGGTCAAAGCGCCGAAGGCGGCGATCAAGCAACGGTCCGAACACGCGGCGTGGGTGTCTGATGGAAAAACAATTTTGCTTCAGCAATCCACCGCGCGGCGCTGGATCGGGCTTTGGCGTTTGCCGCCGCTGGATGGCGAGTCGCCCGCCAGTCCTGCGGCCGAACTGACCTATAGCATTGTCCGGGAGCGGGTGACTCTGCGCATCCACCGCACTCCCAAGCTAGCCCTTATGGCGTCCGCGGAACCACGCAAAGCGTTTTCTCTTAGGGAACTGGAGCAAGTAGCCATCCCGTCCCCGCACCGCCGGGCGATTGCCAAAGTGCTGGGGGAACCTAATATTCCGAAAGACAAATAATGAACCGCAGAGGACACAAAGGACGCAGAGGAGTCTGTTTTCTTTGTCTTCTCTGTGATCTCTGCGCCCACTGTGGTTAAATTCTGATCATGTCCGCCGCCATCACTGCCCAACCCGATGCCACGGGCCACTTCGGTCCCTATGGCGGCGTGTTCGTGCCCGAGACGCTGATGACCGCGCTCGAGGAGTTGACTCAGGCTTACGAGTCAGCGCGCAAGGATCCCGAGTTCCGCCGCGAACTGAACCAACTGCTCGCGGAATTTGTGGGACGTCCGACACCGCTTTATTTGGCTGAGCGGCTTACCGCGCAACTCGGTGGCGCAAAAATTTATCTCAAGCGTGAAGACCTGCTCCACACTGGCGCGCACAAGATCAACAACGCGATGGGGCAAATCCTCCTCGCCAAGCGCATGGGCAAGAAGCGCGTTATTGCCGAGACCGGCGCCGGTCAGCACGGCGTGGCCACGGCGACGGCCGCTGCACGCTTCGGCATGGATTGCGTGGTCTACATGGGCGAGGTGGACATGAAGCGCCAGGCGCTCAATGTAACGCGCATGAAATTCCTCGGGGCGAAAGTCGTGCCGGTTACGGCCGGACAAGCCACGCTCAAGGAAGCTGTCAACGAAGCGATGCGCGATTGGGTGACCAATGTGCGCTCGACCCACTACATCCTAGGCACTGCCTACGGTGCGCATCCGTATCCCATGATGGTGCGCAACTTCCACCGCGTCATCGGCGAGGAGTCGCGCCGCCAGATTCTCGAGCGCGAGGAGCGCCTGCCCGATTTGCTCGTCGCCTGCGTGGGCGGAGGGAGCAATGCGATCGGACTCTTTTATCCGTTCCTCGAAGATAAAAACGTCCGCATGGTCGGCGTCGAAGCCGGAGGCGAGGGGATCAAACCCGGACGCCATGCCGCGCGCTTCCAAGGCGGCAAGCTCGGCGTGCTGCAGGGATGCAAAACTTTCCTGCTGGCCAACGAGGACGGCCAGATCGAATTGACCCACTCCGTTTCGGCTGGCCTCGACTACGCTGCGGTCGGGCCCGAGCATAGCTTCCTGCGCGATGCGGGGCGCGTCGAATATGATTTCGCCACCGACGACGAAGCGCTCGCAGCCTTCCAGACACTTTCGAAAGTCGAAGGAATCATTCCCGCGCTGGAAAGCGCCCACGGCGTGGCCCACGCGATCAAAGTCGCTCCGAAAATGTCCAAGGACCAGATCATCCTCGTGAATCTCTCTGGCCGCGGGGACAAGGACGTCCAGCAGGCAGCGGAGTTTGTTTTCGGCGGGACGGGCTAAGTTCGCGAGTTTTCAGGTTCACGCGTCGGCTATTTTCAGAGGCCGCTTTCTGGTACAAGCGCGTTTTCTCTTTTTGTGGTTTGGATTCCTCTTCCTGAGGCCGACTACCTGAAGGGGGTCCGAGCGGCAAAGGAGGAGTTGGAGCGATACCGCGTCCGGCAGATCAGCATCATCACATTCATCGAGGTGATGGTCGGTTCCAAAAACGCGGCCGTGGAGAGTGCCATCCGCGGTTTTCTGGGCACATTCGAGGTTCTCGAGTTGTCGGCGGAGATCGCGCAGGAGGCGATTTCGATTCGCAAAGAACTCGACTCGAAAATTCCCGATGCGGTTATCTACGCGACGGCTCGAACCCAAGGGTGCATTCTGGTTTCGCGCAATACCAGGAAGTTGAAACAGGATTGGCCAGATATCCGAATTCCTATCCGTATCTGAGGATCACCGAGTGGCGGAGTTCTTCATTAGCCACGGATGGAAGAAGACAGACGGCTATGATTCCGAAGAGTCCGGCTGACACGGGACTCGTCGAAGTGCCTTAGGAATGTGATGTTTGCCGGTGTCATCCGGCAAACATCATCCTCTGATATCCTCCTTCATCCGTGGCTAAAGACTCTTCCTTTTCAGTTATCGAAAACGACCTCGTGCTCTTTGGGGCTGACCCGACCGAGGGGATTGTCGCTGTCGAGTTTGATGCGCCCGACCGCATCAAGATTTTCCGGCGGGAAGGTAACAAGACGATCTCCGAGGAGGTGATGCACAAGCCTTTCGCTTGGGCCACGGAGCCCATGCCGGGAGATTCACGGGAGTTGGACGGTCGTAATGCCTACCGATTTACCGTGGCCTTCGACAGCGCGGGGGAATTTTCCAAGGCCAAGGCGCAATACAAAAGGGAGCTCTTCGCGCTGAGCGATCTGGCCCACCAGTATTTGCTGCAGAGCGGGCGGACGTTGTTCAAAGGGATGGCCTTCGAGGATCTCCGGCGGATGCAGGTCGATATTGAGACTTTCACCGGCGCGGACGGTGCCATGTCCGATGCGGGTAAAGATCCGCTTTTGGCTATCGCGCTGAGCGACAACTCGGGGTGGGAGGAGATCTTTGTCGTCGATGATCCGGAGAACGAAGCGCAGGAGAAGGCGGTCTTGGAAAAGTTCGTCGCGCTGGTTCGCGAACGCGACCCGGATGTGATCGAAGGACACAACATTTTCCGTTTCGATCTGCCGTATCTCGAAGCGCGGGCGCGGAAGTTGAAGACGAAGCTCAACTTTGGGCGTGACGGAAGCGCGTTACGTTCGCACCCCTCGCGACTGCAGATCGCTGAGCGGCTTATTCAATACCGGAAGTTCGAGATTCACGGACGCCATATCGTGGACACTTTGTTCCTCGTCCAATTCCACGATGTCGGTTCGCGGGAGTTGGAGAGCTTCGGGCTCAAAGCCGCCGCTCGGCATTTCGGCGTGGCCGAAGACGACCGGGTGGAACTCGGAGCGAGGGAAATTACCGAGGCGCACGCCAAGAAGCGAAAGACTTTCGTCCAATACGCCCTGCAGGATGTGCGCGAGACGCGGGCGCTCTCGGCGGCGCTGAGTCCGGCCTGGTTCACCCAGACGACGATCTTTCCCTACAACTATCGGGATGTGGTCATTCGCGGGAACGCGACAAAGATCAACAGCCTCTTCCTGCGCGAATATCTGCGTCAAGGCCAGTCTGTCCCGGCCCTGACCGAAGTGGAGCGCTTCGAGGGTGGCTACACGGACATTTTCTTTGCTGGTGTCGCGCGGGACGTGTGGCACTGCGATATCGCATCGCTATATCCGTCGGTCATGTTGGCTTTCGGCTTGTTTCCGAAGTCCGACACCCTCGGCGTGTTTGGCGACATGCTGGCGCGTTTGCGCAAGTTCCGGCTCGAAGCCAAGGCGGCCATGCGCTCGGCCGAGGGCGCGCAAAAAGCGCATCTCGATGCGCTGCAGGGGACTTTCAAAATCCTGATCAACAGCTTTTACGGCTACCTCGGATTTGCCCAAGGCAACTTCGCCGATTTCGAGGCGGCGGCCGCGGTCACGGCGAAGGGTCGCGAACTTCTCCGCGCGATGGTGGATTGGTTGCGTCAGCGCGGGGCGGGCGTCATCGAAATCGACACGGACGGCATCTATTTCACGCCGCCGAAAGACGCGACGTGGGCCGGACTTTATGAAGAACTTGCCGCGACCCTGCCTAAAGGTATCGACGTGGAGTTCGACGCGCGCTACGCGGCGATGTTCAGCTACAAAGCGAAGAACTACGCCCTGCTCTCGGAGGACGGAAAACTTTCGATCAAGGGCGCCGCTTTGAAATCGCGCGGATTGGAAAAATTCCAACGCGTCTTCATCGCGCGGGCGGTTCGTGCGCTGTGCGAGGGGAAGCCGGAGGTGATCCTGGCGATGCACGCGGAGTTCGCCAAGGCGCTAAGGGACAGAATGTGGGAGCCGGAGATGTTTGCCAAAACCGAGGCGCTTCAGGATTCCCTAGAGGCGTATCAAAAGAAAATCGCCGCGTCTTCGCGCAACCGTTCAGCTGCCTTTGAGCTGGCCCTGCGCACTGTACGCAAAATGCAGGCGGGCGATCGCGTGTCCTATTACATCACGGGGACAAAAAAGACGGTGAAGGCCTACGAAAGCGCGAAGCTGGTCACCGAATGGGATCCGCAGAACCGCGATGAGAACACGGCTTACTACCTGGCCAAGCTTGATGAATTAGCGGGGAAGTTCGAGGCCTTTGTGCCGGCCAGCGTGGGTGGTGATCGGTTGTTGTAGCGGGCGATTTGCAAACCGCAGAGTGCGCAGAGACCGCGGAGGGAGAAGCATTGTTTGGAAAGCCCGCGCACTGGCAAGCAACCGGAGTGGCTGCGGCGAGCAAATAACGCGAGTTGCGGCGGCCGGGCGCGTCCGCCCTCCCAAACTTACTTGAGCGGATTGCGCCAGCGTAGGCCGTCGAAGCGGGAGAAGTCGGTGTCGTTGCTATGCAACTCGGCTTGGTTTTCCACCGTGAGCGCCGCGAGTTGAGTATCGGTGGTAAGGTTTCCGGCTGTGCCGAGTTTTTTGAGATAACCGAAAAAAAGTCCGGCAAACTTCGGACCGGGTTGCAAAACAATAACACAAGGTTGATCCAGCCATGTCAGCACAAGGTCAACGGCATCATCGGGTGAAAGCGGATCAGTCAAAATGCGCCGGTTGGTCATGACGCGGATAAATCCCGACGACGTGATCCAAGGAAGCCCGACCGGTGTATTCCCGTTGAGGGTGTTCTCCCACCAGGCTTTGGCTGTCTTGTGGTAGGGGTCTCTCCTGTTGTGGGCGTAGATCAGGAGATTGATGTCTGGAACAATCACCGGGATTGGGATTTCCGGATGAATTCCTCAACCTCAAGTTCGTCCACCAGTTGGTTGAATTTGGTCTGGTCGATTCCGGGTTGGTAATCCGAGGAGTGCGCTTTGACGAGGAAGGGTTCGCGTTGCTTGGCTTTTTTTAAGCCGAAGCCCAGGCGCAGGCGTTCGTTGACCACTTCCTTAAAGGACTTTTTACCCGAGGCCAACTCCTGTCGCAGGCGCTGGGCGATGTCGGGGTCTAGAGTAAGGGTCGTTCTCATGATAGACATCAAACATCAGATCAACATGATGTCAAGGCATCATCTCGAGCGCCTCGCACTTGTCTCTCCATCCGTCGAAGCGCCACTTGTTTGGAAAGTCGCGGCATTGCTGGGGTTTGACCGCCTGAATGGTGCAGGTGTTGACGCCCTCGAGAAAAATGCAGGAGCCGTCGGGGTTGGATTTCAGCATGAGCCCCGAGCGGCTGGGGCGGAGTTCGGTGTGACGCGCGATAAAATCGTCCGCGCGCATGCCGAGATGATCCGCGATGGCGGCGATTTCATTTTCATCGACGCGCACGAAACCCGGCCAGCGGCAGCAGTTGCCGCAGCGCTGGCAGAGGTAGCGTGGCCCGCTCACCCGAAGACGAGGCGGCAGACGATGATTGAGGCGATTACGCCAGCGACATCGGCGAGCAGTCCGGCCGGCACGGCATGGCGCGTGCGGCGGATAGCCACCGAGCCGAAATACACGGCAATGACGTAAAACGTCGTTTCCGTGCTGCCCATAATCGTTCCGGCCATGCGCGCGAGGATGCTGTCCGGCCCGTGTGTCCCGACCAGCTCGGTGAATATGCCCATCGTTCCGCTGCCGCTTAGCGGACGCATGAAGACGAGTGGTGCGAGTTCGGCGGGAAAACCGATGCGGGAAAAGAGCGGATCGAGCGCGCGGCTGAGCATGTCGATGCCGCCGGCGCCGCGGAACATGCCGACCGCGGCGAGTATGGCGACGAGGAAGGGAATGATGCGCAGGGAGACTTGGAATCCTTCCTTGGCCCCTTCGACGAATTCCTCGTAAACCGGCACGCGGCGCAGTGCGGCATAGAGCGGGAAGAAAGAGAGAAGGAACGGAATGGCGAGAAGCGAGAGTGCTTCGACGTACGAGGCGAACCAGCCACGGTTGCCGTCATAGCCTGTGCTCGCCGTCTGCCAGACGAGATAGAGAAAGAAGACTCCGAAGATGCCAAGTAGCATTCGTGCTCGCCATCCGAGCGGTTCGGGTGCTGGGGCGGTGATCACTTCCGGCAAGTCCTCCGTTTCCTTCCGCTTGGCTGCTTCATCAGCCGCGCTGAGCGGCGGCAATTTGTAAAACGGCAACTTTTCCAAAGTTTTGACTGAGACGAGTCCGACGATTGTTGAGCAAGTCGTCGCAACGAGAGCGGTGCCGATGATGGCGGTGGGTTGAACTGATCCGGCGGCGGCGAGGACGGCCACCGCGCTTGCCGGGATGAGTTGCACCGAACTGGTGTTGAGCGCGAGGAAGGTGCACATCGCGTTGCTCGCGGTGCCGGGGCGCGGATTCAATTTTTCGAGATCCTGCATGGCCCGCAGTCCGAGCGGCGTGGCGGCGTTGGCCAAGCCGAGCATGTTGGCCGCCATGTTCATAATCATCGACCCCATGGCGGGGTGCTCTGCGGGAACATCGGGGAAAATGCGCGTCATGATCGGACGCAGCATTTTGGCGATGGCGTGGATGAGTCCGGACTTTTCGGCCAGGCGCATCACGCCAAGCCAAAGCGCCATGACGCCGGCCAGCGGCAGGGCTATGGTCATCACCGCCGTCTTGCATCCCTCGAACGCCGCGGCGGTGACCTCCTTGAGTTGTCCCGTGGCCCCGCCGAGCAGAACGGCGGCGAGAACCAATCCGAGCCAGATGTAATTGAGCACGCGACAGGTTTATCGGGCTGCCGTGACCCCGGCAAGTTAAGCGCGTACGAGGAGCGGTTTTAGGAAGGGGGCGGTGGGGCTCGCTTTGACGAGAGCGACTTCTTCCGGTGTTCCGGCGGCGACAAGCCTTCCGCCTTCGGCGCCGGCTTCCGGGCCGATTTCAAGGATGTAGTCCGCTTCGGCGATGACACTGAGATTGTGCTCGATGACCACGACGGTGTGGCCCTCGTCCGTCAGGCGGTGGAGGATGCCGATGAGTTGCTCCACATCGGCCATGTGGAGTCCGATGGTCGGCTCCTCGAGCAGGTAGAAATTTCCGCGCCGATCCTCGCGCATGCGGCGTCCTTTCGTCGCGCCGGTGCGGGACAGTTCGGTGACGAGTTTGATGCGCTGGGCTTCTCCGCCGGAGAGCGTGGGACTGGGTTGCCCGAGCGTGAGGTAGCCGAGCCCGGTCTCGACGAGGAGGCGCAGCGCATGGCGGATTTTCGGATGCGCGTCGAAAAATTCGGAGGCTTCCGCGGCTGTCATTTTCATGACGTCGGCGATGGTTTTGCCATTGTAGGCGATGTCCAGCGTCTGCCGGTTGTAGCGGCTGCCGTTGCATTCGCTGCAGGGCAGCCAACTGGAGGGCAGGAAACTCATCTCGAGTTTGATTGCGCCCTGACCGAGGCAGGTTTCGCAGCGTCCGCCATCTGTGTTGAAAGAAAACCGGCTTGGCGTGTATCCGCGCATGCGCGAGGCCGGGAGTCCGGCGAAAAGCTGGCGGATTTCGTCGAAGACCTTGATGTAAGTGGCGGGTGTCGAGCGCGAGGTTTTGCCGATCGGCGACTGGTCGACCATGTGG
>JBEDBL010000076.1:0-11639 GCA_041177245.1 Verrucomicrobiota bacterium | reverse complement strand
CGAACGCCCTCTGGAAGACGTAGGCCTCATAAAGGAAGAGAGTGTTGTCGGTCCACGCTTGGGAGACACCGAATGCGTTGCCGATCGTTTTCGATAGATCCCGTCCCGCGCCGGACACCGCGGAGGCGCGCACTCCGCCGCCGCGCCAGCCGAGCGGTTCTTTCCACTCGAATCCGAAAGGCAGGTATTGCGAGTAGGCGAAGTCCTGCGAATTGCCGCCGACCGGATTGCCTTGAAAGACACCGTAGTAATCGATGAAGAATTCCAAGCCGACCGGCTTGGCCGCGTTGTGGCAAAGAGAGGAAATACGCGAGAGGACGGTGTCCGGCGTCTCAGGTTCTTCGCCACGGCATAATGCGCAGCCAAGCAGCACGAGAATCGCAGCAATCAAGCGAGGGCGCTTCGCCATCATCGAGCTATAGCGTGAAGCTCCGACTTGGTTCAGACAAAAAGACAGGCCACCGATTAACACGGATAAACACGGATTAATTTTCGGACGAGTGACCTCGTCCGAAAATAATGCCTCCGCAGATGGATGCTTGCCTTTTCTACTGCAGGAACGCGTTGACCGTGGCGGAGAGTTGTTTGGACGACTGGAAGACGAAGGAGTGACCGCCTTCGAAGAAGGCCAACCAGGCGAAAGGAATCTGGTTCGCGATCATGGTGGAATTTTTCGGCGGGTCGATGATATCGTCGCGTCCGTCGGCCACCAGCACGGGAACCTTAACGTTCTTGAGGTCTTCGAAGTTGCTGTTGTCCGCCTTCCACAGCGTGGTGCGCGCGCGGTCTTGGCGCTCGACGGTTTCCTTCACTGTTGTGAAATCGTCGGGAAATGTGCCCGCCGCGACGGCTGCTTTGAGGCGCGCTATGGCTTCTTTCTCCGCCTGCTTGCCCTCTGCGTCATCCGTGAAGGTGAGGGCGAGTTTTTCGTCGTTCGGGAGATCGGGGTTGTTGAGCTTGCCTTCGACGTCCGTCGCCGCCGCATCCTCATACTTGCCTCCGGGATTTGCCGCGCAGAGGACCATTTTGTCCACCACGTCGGGATGCCGGATGAGCAGTTGCTGGCCGATCCGCGCACCCATCGACCAGCTGAGAACGTTGGCCTTCTCGAATCCGAGGGCTTTGATCAACGCGCCGGCGTCATCTGCCATCTGCGGGATGGTTGTGTTGTTTTGCTTGGTGTCGGTGGACATGCCCACGCCGCGATTGTCGAAAAGGATGAGCTGATGGGTCTTGGCCAGCTCTTCGACCATGATGGGATCCCACATGCTCATGGTGGACATGAACCCGTTGATTAGGAGCAGCGGCTTGCCTTCGCCGCGGGTGTAGTAGGCCAGTTTGACGTCGTTAACTTGGGCGTATTTGATCTCGGGTTTGAAGTCGGCATGGAGTGTGGAGCTCAGTCCTGCACAGAGCAAAACAATGGCGACAGGGAGGAGGATTCGTTTCATTAGCGGGGAATTTTTCGTAAGACCTGTGCCTCGAAAAATCAATAGTCGATCTAAACACCTCCCGCTGGAGTCCATACGCTGCGGGATGTCAGAGGGACGGTTGATGTTCGGTAACCAGAAGCGCTCTCCCATTGCCGAGCGCTGCGGATCGAAGCAGCGGTCAAATCAACACGGGCAAACTTCAGCCGATCTGATTTGGTGATTCAAACGGACTTGACTCGCAAAAGCTCGATCTGAAATCGTCTGAACTGAAAGATTCTAATCTTTCCACTACTACACTACTCCAATATCTCGCATGAATCCCCTCACCAACCAATCCACGAACGACATCTCCCGCCGCGAGTTCGTCGCCAAGGTGGCACTGACCATCGGGGGCTTCGCCCTTGCCTCGGATACTTTGGCGCGCGCGTCCGAGCAGAGCGCGTCGGCTACGAGTTCTTCAACCGCAGTCCCGTCTGTTGCGCGCACGTTGCGCAAGATGATCCCGCCCAAGCTTGATAGCGCATACCTCGGCAAAAAAATCCATTGCTACCGGCCGATGCGCCACGGCTCGCCGAATTTGAGCGTGGAAGCCCAGGGCAAGCAACTCATCGCCCACAATTACGGACATGGGGGCAGTGGTTGGACCTTGGCTCCTGGCTCGGCGGCGTATGTGGTCGATCTGGCTCAACGCTCCGAGCGGGGGCAGGCGCTCGCCAAGGATGCGCCCATCACGGTGGTGGGCGCGGGCGTGATCGGACTATTCACCGCCTACGAGCTGGTCAAACGCGGCTACACCAATGTCACCGTGGTTGCCGAGAGGTTCGACGGGCTCACCTCGCACAACGCCGGTGGCCTCTTGGCTCCGGTGTCGATGGACAACGCCCCGGAAATGCAGAAGATCATCGATAAGGTCGGTGTGGACGCCTACAAATTCTTTGCCTCGGTGGCCAAGGGCACGAACACGGATTTCGCCAAGGGGGCATCCATCGTTCCCGCTTACTTCAACAACCGCGAGGAATCCGGACTCGAACCCTACGTGGGACAGGTCATGGAACCCGCCAAAGACGTCACCCTAGACTTCGGGAACGGGACCACGCGCGACATGGTCGTATACGACGATGGCATCTTCATGGACCCCACCTCGATGATGCAGTCCCTGCGTTCCTATCTCGAGGGCAAGGTCACCTTCGAACAGCGCAAATTGACGAACTTCGCCGATCTGCCCTCAGCTTTGGTTTTTAATTGCACCGGACTCGGCGCGCGAGCACTCGAGGACGACAAAGAGATGGTGCCCGTCCAAGGTCATCTGATCATGTTGAAGGACCAAGTGCCCGCCGACCTTCAGTCGATGGTCCTTGTCTACTATCCGAAGGGCAAGACCGCGTCGGGTCAGGAGGTTAAGCGCTCGTTTTACATCTTCCCCAAACAGCTGCCAGGAAGCGGCCCGAACGATATCGGTGTGGTCGGTGGCACCTTTATCGAAGGTGCGACACCCGAGACCCCCAACGATGAGGAATTCCAGATCCTGATCGAAGGCGCGAAACGGTTTTACGGCATCAAGGTATCCTGAGAAACGCTTGCCGCTTTGCATTCGCTCAGGGTTGGGCTTCGCAGATCTGGCAGTTCAAACTCCCGACGCGTCTGGAACAAGCGCCCCTATCATGACACGTCATCTTCACCTTCATCGCCTCTCGGCCGTTTTCGCCGCTGTCCTTGTTGTCAGCGGTTTGTTTGCCACGCCTGTGGTCGCCGCAGAGGAAACCTCTGCTGCTGCGCTCGCCGAAAAGTTGCAAAATCCCGTGGCGGACCTCATCAGCGTGCAATTCCAGAACAACTTCAACTTCGGGGTGGGGGAAAAGAACGGGACGCTTTATCTGATGAACTTCCAGCCGGTCATTCCGCTGCACGTGACGAGCGAGTGGAACTATATCGTGCGTCCCGTCCTGCCCTTCATTTCGACGAGCAATGTCTACGGGCCGGGCTATGTCAGCGGGTTGGGGGATCTCGAGATCGAATCCTTCCTTTCGCCGGTGAAACCGGGACTTTTCGGCATCATCTGGGGCATTGGTCCGACATCGATTCTGCCGACGGCCACGCAGCGCAAATTGGGCGGCGATGCCATGACGCTCGGGCCTTCTGGCGTGGCGCTCTGGCAGCGTAACGGATGGTCCATCGGTTCGCTCGTCACGCAAAACTGGCGCGTGGCCGGTCCCGGCGAATACAACGCGAGCTATTTTCAGCCCTTCGTCTCGCACACGTTCAAAACGGCAACGACCATCGCGGTGGACAGCGAGTCCACCTATGACTGGTTGAGCGAAGAGTGGACCATTTCGTTCAACAACACCTATTCGCAGGTTTTCAAGATCGGCAAAATCCCGGTGCAGATCGGTCTGGCCCTGCAATATTACGCGCAGTCGCCCGTGCCCGGTCAGCAGTGGGGCTTCCGCGTCAACATCACTCCGATGTTTCCGGAATAGCCTGCCGCGTGTCCACCGTTTTCCATCAAATCCTACACATTATGAGTCCCAACAAAATCCTCCCTGCACTCATCGCCGTCACTAGCCTGCTTGCCGCCAACACTCCCGCCCGCGCCTGCACCTCCCTGGTCCTCGACGGCAATGACGGCGGCGTGATCTACGGCCGCACCATGGAGTTCGGGATCCCGCTGCAATCGGCGATGCTGCACACGCCGCGGGGCTTCGCCAACGAAGGCGTGGGACCCGACGGCACCGTGGGCAAAGGCAAAAGCTGGAAGTCGAAATACGCCATCATCGGGGCGAATATTTTCGGGCTGACCTACTACGTCGACGGTATGAACGAGGTCGGCCTGGCTGGCGGACTGCTCAACGCGCCGAACACCGCCGTTTACCAAGACGTGCCGTCGGGACAAGAGGGCAACAGCATCGCCCCGCAGCAACTCCTCAACTACGTGCTCGGCAATTTCGCCAACGTGCAGGAAGCGCGCGAAGGCTTGCCTGAGATTTTGGTCAGCAATTCCCCGATGAAACAATGGGGTGGCGTTCCCAAAGCCCGCATGACTTTGCACGACGCGCAGGGCAACAGCATCGTGGTGGAATACCTCAAAGGCCAACTCGTCATCACCGACAACGTGATCGGCACGATGACCAATGATCCACCGTTCGCGTGGCATCTCGCCAACATCGGCAACTACGTCAACTTGAGCGGCACGGACAAAGCGCCGATGGAAGTCAAAGGCGTTGAGTTTCCTGCCGCCAGCTCCGGCAACGGCATGCATGGACTGCCGGGAAGCATGTTGAGTTCCGACCGCTTCGTCCGCGCCTCGCTCTTCGTGCTCAACACGCCGGGCAACGCGTCGACCGACGAGCAGCACAAGCGGGTTTGGCATATCATGAACAACTTCGACATCCCGATGGGCGCGATCCATCTCAATGCGTCCAGCGGATACGGTGGCGGTTCGGATTCCTACGAATACACCGAGTGGACCGCGGTGGCCGACTTGAAGAACAAGACTTACAGCCTCCGCTCCTTCGCCAATCCCGGCGTCCTCACCTCCGATTTCAAGAGTTTCGATCTGGACGGAAAAGAAACCGTCAGCAAAGCGCTGCTCAATTAATACGGAGCCCAAAGTCCTGGAACGGCCTCCTACGGCGCCTTGGCGTAGACCGTTTTGCCCCGCTTGATCGTGCGGAGGACTTGGATGTCTTTGATTTCATCCGGCTTCACCTTGAGGGGATTGCGGTCGAGTTCGACCAAGTCGGCCAGCATGCCGGCGGCGATCTTCCCTTTGCTCTTCTCCTCTTTGTATTGGTAGGCGGCGTTGCTCGTGAACCCTTGGAGCGCCAAGTAGGTATCGACGCGTTGATCCGGTCCGAGCGTTTTGCCGCTCAGGGTTTGGCGGTTCACCGCGCTCCAGATGGTGAACATGGCACTGGGTCCGGATGATGGCGTGTCGTTGTGAATTGCCGTCAGGACACCTTTTGCGGCGGCTGATTGCAAAGGGCTCAGGTTGGCTGCCCGCTCCGGCCCCACGACCTTCTCGTAAACGTCGCCATATAGCCACGTATGGTTCATGAGCATGATGGCCATGATCTTCATATCCTTGTATTGCGCGAGCTGGTCCTCGCGCACGAAGAGCGAGTGCGAGATGACGGGGCGGCGATCCTCGGTCACGCCGGTTTCTTTGATCGCCTTGGCCAGCGCGGAAAGCGTCATGTCGATGCCGGCGTCCCCGTTGCTGTAGCCGAAATACTGGATGTTTTTCTCGTAGGCCAGCTTGGCGTAGTGATCGATCGTGCTCTGCGGGTTGTAGGCGAATCCGCGCCAATCTTTCGCGAAGCCCGTGGTGTCCGCGTAGGGTTCCGTCATGTAAGCCAGGCGCAGCTGCGGCGCGCCATCCGTCGGCACCATGATGCCGGCCACCTTGAAGCCGCCGTTGCCGCGCGAATAAACGCCGAATTTATACTCGGGATCCGCTTTGAGCAGCTGGTCCACCGTGTCGAACGTGGGCAGCGCGATGATGTCGAGGGACAGCACGCCTTGTTCGACCGCCGCGCGTAAGTTGTCGATGTCGTCGACGTCCGACTCGTAACTCTGCGCGGTGGTCAGGCCGTTGGAGAACCAGATCTCCTGCGCCTTGCGGTAGGTTTCGAACACGGTTTCTTGCGGATACTTGCCGACGGCCTCGGTGACAGCGTTCAGATACGGATCGCCGATCAATTCCCCGGTGGGTTCGCCGGTCTTGGGATCGACCGGAATGAATCCGCCGACTGCTTTGGTTGTTTTGGTGATGCCGAGCTTCTTCAGTCCGGCGGAATTGGCCATCCCGGTCAGCGTGGAAATGTTTTCGATAAGCACGGGCTGATCGGGGAAAGCTTTATCCAGATCGGCCAGCGTGAGCGCTCCGTCGCTGAGCAGCGCCTCGGAATATCCGGTGCCGACCAGCCAGCCGTTGAACGGTTTGCCTTCCTTGCGCAGTTTTTCGAGGAGTTGCGCTTTGGTCTTGGGCGGATCCTTCGCGAAGTAGCTCACGTTTACGCCGAGCGTGTCTTGGGCGACCAAAGCAAAGTGGCCCCACGTGTCGATGAATCCGGGCAAGAGAGTGTGCCCTTGCAAGTCATGCATCTCCGCTTCCTCTCCAGCCTCGTTCCGCGCCTCCTCGAGACCGCCGGCAAAAGCGATTTTATCTCCCTTCACCACGACCGCCTCCACATAGCGAGGGCTGTCGCCCTCCATGATGAGAATGTCGCCGTTGAAATAAATGGTCGGCTTTTCCGCGCGGGCCGTCCACGCACAGAGAATAACGATGGCCAAGGTCAGGGTGCTTTTGATGCGCATGTGAAGTGTATTTTGTCTGTGGTTCGCTGCGTTCTGCTTCAAGCCGGCTCAGGAAAGATTTCTCCCGAGGCGATCCGGGGCCTATTTCAACGTGTCGATGTCGAGGATACGACCGCTGTGCGTAATATCGATGCAGAGCGGCAAGTCGCAGTGCCGGAGGCGCACGCGGTAGAAGCGCTCCTCGTCGTTGATGCCCTCGGCGGCGGAACGGACTTCCGGTCCGCGGAAAAAGTCAGCGAGCTTTTGTGTCACGGACGCCGGGAGTTGCGCGGCCGCGAAGGGTTCGAGCGACGCCTCGCGTCCGAGCAAGGCGGCAAGCCCGCGGTATCCGCGGTCCAAGTCGATCTCGCGGATGCGTCCGTCGGGACGCACTGCCATGCGGAGCAAAATGCCCTGATGTTCGACGCGCAGGCTCAATTCACGCCGGTCATCGTCCTCGTCGACCAGGGCCGAGACGATTTCCGATCCGGGGAAACACTCTTCCACCTTGGCCGTGAGTGCCGCCGGCAGGCTTTTCACGGCAACGGGATATTCGTCGTCGGCCGCAGCGCCGATTCCGGTGACAAGAAGAAGGGACACGGTAAGGAAGAGTGCTCTCACGCGCCTCTCCTTACGGCTTTTACCTGCGGCCTGACAAGTCCGAGCCGAGGGGTATGATGCGTGTTACCGCACGTAAATAGACGTGACCGAGCTGGAGCTTCCGCCGGGGTTTGTGGCTTTGAAGGTGGCCTTATAAGTTCCGCGATAGCGTGGTTTGCCGGAGACGACACCCGTCGAGGTGTTGAGTGTGACGCCCGATGGCAGTCCCGTGGCGCTGAAGGTGGCCGGCCCGTTTTTCAACGCGAGAGTGAAGGAGCCGAACTTCAATCGATACATCGTCACGCTGGCCGGAGATGTGACGACGGGAGCCAACACCGGGGTCGGGGACGGTGTGGGAGTGGGCGTCGGAGTCGGAGTTGGCGTTGGTGTTGGGGACGGGGTGGGAGTTGGAGTCGGAGTCGGGGTTGGAGCTGGCGTTGGCGTTGGTGTGGGAGTGGGGGTCGGAGTTGGTGTGGGGGTCGGAGTGACCGTGGCATCGGCCCAAGCCTTGATCGCGCGCCATTTCGGAGCGCTTGTCGCTGGTTGCTGCTGGTATTCGAGAACGCCCCACGACCCCCATTTGGACCATTCGCCGATGTGACTGAAATTGGCGAAGAAATCGACTCCGGCAGACTGCAATGCGGACAGGTATTCGCTGTAGCGCGTCTCCATGCGTGCATCGCGATTGGCTTGAAGCAGTGTCGCGGTGAGCGTGTCGTTGTTCTCCGCGCCCCAGATCCCGATGAAATGCTGGCCGCCTTCGTAACACACAAGCCTCCACCCTTGCTGGTCGGCTAGGGTCTTGTGGGCTTGGGCCCATCCGGCGGCTTCGACGATGGCGCTTTGCGCGATGGTTGTAACCACGGCATCGGCCGTCGGAACGGCTGTTCCCGGTTCGTAGTTCACACCGAAGTAGGGCGCGATGGCCAAGGCATCGGGTCGTTTTCCGGAGGGGTTGATCGCGGGGTTGTTGATTGCGGCGATGCGGACGCTGGTGACACCGGTGGCACCGGCTGCCTGCGTGGCCAACACATTGACGAGGCGGCTGCGGTTGGCCGCGCCGAACTCCTGCTCGAAGATGGCGAATACTTCCCCGGAGCGGCGGCTGGTGAATTTTTGTCCGGCTTGCCAGCGATCTGTATCGAGTCCGAGCACCTGTCCGCGGTCCTGCACGTAAGTGGTTTGGGAGAATCCGCTGTTCCAAGTTTCGTTGGAATACTCGACGTAGAGTTTGAGCGCCGGGTCGAGCGTGTCGCGGTAAAGCCGCGCGGTTTGCCGGACGTAATCGTCATCCGCCGCGTGCGGGATGCAGATCCATGCGTCTTTGCGGGCGAGGTTGGCCAGCGCGATGACATATTCTTGCGCCGCGCCTTCGGGTTTCGCTTGCGTGAAGGACAATTTTGTCGTGCGCTGCGACCAGCTGGTCAACGGGTTGAAGTTCGTCTGCAGCCAGTCCATGAAGCGCAGGCACCTGTAAGGGGCCAGCGAGGCGAGGTAAGACGGATGAAAGGGTTGCGCGTCGAGATTGGTGTCCTGACCGGGTGCAACGATCTGGATGTTGCGCACGGGATCGGTCGAAGAGGATTGCCGCACTTCAAGGTAGAGCATGTTGTTAGCCAACGAAGGGCTGAAACTGTAGGCGTGAGCGGTTGTGCCGCCGGCTGCGGTGATGGTCTGCCGTGCGCCACCCGGAGGTATGATGTCGATCGAGCCGGTGCCCTGGAAACGCACGGTGTAGGTTCCCGCATCATAGAGAGGGAGCAGCGTGTGCAGGATCTGCGGCGCGCCGCCGGAGGTCGCGGTGTATGGAACGGTGAGAGGCCAGCCATTGGCGTCGACATTGGCGCGTTGTCCGGTGTCCCAGTTGCCCGAACCGTCGGCATTGCGCGTCATCCAAGTGCGCGCCATTTTAAAGCAATCCTTGAAAACCCACGCGGTCGACCAGTCCACGATGGAGTCGAGGTTTCCGCCGATGGTCATCGGGACGAAAGCTTTCACGGCGAACGAGGCGGTGATGGAAAGATTCGAGTTCACCGTGAGGCTGAGCGGATTCGCCTTTCCTGTCGCGTTGCCTTGCCATCCGGCAAAGGCGTAACCGGTCGACGGAACCGCGGTGAGTTGCACGGATTCGCCGGCCTCGAACACGGTGCGGGCCGGAGAAGCCTGCACGGTGCCGCCGGTCGTGGCAGAAAGGGCCAGTGTGTAAGTTTGTGCAGCCGTGCTGATGGAAAAAGCCGTCAGCGAGGCCGCGTGCCCGGCATAACGTGCAGCGAAAGGATAGATGCGGAATTCGACCGGACCGCTGATGCTGCCGTAACCTGTCGACGGCAGCAAAAATGTGAATGCGTCCGTAGCGGCATCGGCGTTGTCGAGCAAGGGTGTCGTGAACAGCGGATTCGCATAGTTGTCGACGCTTGAAAAAACCGCGTATTGCAGCGGTGCATGCCAACTTTCTCGGCGAATGCTGAAATTGACGCGGTTGCCCGCGATGTTGAGCGTTCCGGCCGCCGGTGCGATACGGACGTTGAGATAAGCGTTGTTGGACTTGGCCTGCACGAGAGTGCTTAGGTTCGCGTCGCTCGTCACGGAGAAGGCGAGGCGGTCGTTGCTCGCGGCGACAAGTGCAATGCCCGCACCAAAACGCCAACCCTCGGTGGTGAGCGCCGACTCGCGCACCGAGGTTTTCGTCCATGGCAAGTTGCGCGCGGGATCGGTGCCGGCGAAATCGAAGGACAGGCGCGTGGTCTGCGCGGAGGCTGTCGCGGCGACGACAGCCGCACCGAGGATGGCTATGAGTTTGCGGGGAATCAATGTGTGCATGGCGATAAATGAAACAAACGTTTGAAATGATTGCAAGAATATTTCCGCGACAACCGGTAAAACATTCTCGATACAGCAATGGATGCGGGTTTTTACCGAGGGGAAAGCTCTGGAGAAGGTGTGCCCGGGGTGGTTAGGTAGTAATCGATGGCCAAACGGGTGCTTTGTCTGGTGGCGGATGGGGTCGAGGAACTCGAACTGATCGCGCCGGTCGATGTCCTGCGTCGTGCGGGAGCCGAGGTGGTGCTTGCCGCGATTGGTGAGGGGATTCACCTGACCGGCCGCAACGGGATAACCCTCCATGCCGACGCATTGCTCGGGGACTTGGATCCAGCCGGCTTTGATCTGCTCTTCATTCCGGGGGGCGCGGCGGTGGCCAAACTGCGGGCCGATGGACGTCCGGCCGAACTGGCCTCCCGCTTTGTGGCCGAAGGAAAACCTGTGGCGGCAATCTGCGCCGGACCTCTCGTGCTCGCGGATGCTGGACTTCTCGAAGCCAAGCGCTTCACCGCCCATTTTTCTGTGTCCAATGAATTGCCCGCCGCCCAAACCGGCGAGCGGGTCATGGAGGACGGTCTCATCATTACTTCTCGCGGGGCCGGAACCGCGCTCGAGTTCGGCTTGGCTCTGCTCGACCGCCTTTTCGGGGAGGCCAAGGAAGAGGAAATTGCCCGGGCCATCATGGCCTGATCTGGAGAGTGGAAGCGGCGCCCGCCGCTGACCCCTGTCCATAGACGGGCGGCGGAACCGTTTCCGCTTTTTTAAGGAAGCAGGTTGACACCGGGCGCTGCCCGTAGTCTCATTGCCTTGTTCCGATTGTCCGCGCCGTTCGACGCGCTCCCCTTCGAGGCGTTTCCGGCTGATGGTTGCCAGAGTCCGGCGCACAATCCTCCAAGAACAATCTAATCAACGCATTTCCATTACCGGGACCCGGAATGAATCCGGGTGCATCTCATGGCCGGTTACAACAAGTGGTCCAAAGTCAAGCGCATCAAAGGCGCGATCGACGCGAAGCGGGGGAAACTTTTCTCCAAAATCGCGAAAGAGATCGCCGTCGCCGCGAAGCTGGGTGGTCCGGATCCGGACGCCAACGTGCGGCTTCGGTCGGTTATCGGTATTGCGCGCACCCAAAACATGCCTAACGACAACATCAAACGCGCGATCAAGCGCGGCGACAACGGCGACGTCTTCAACGTCTCCTCCAATTTCGAATTCCCTGCCGAAGTGCTCGGACGCATCTCCGGCTAAAACTGATTTCCCGAACAACACCATGGAAGAAAACAAATCCCCTGAAACCCCGGCTCTGCCGGCCCATGAACGCGAAGCGGCGCTCCCCGAGCACCGTCCCGATCCCGCCTTGCCCGCGCCCGAAGGTGGCGACGGACAACAACGCGATGGAGGACGCCGCGGGCGTTTCCGCAATTTCCGCCGCGGCCGCAACAACAATAACAACCGTCGCTTCCGCGACGATCGCGGCGATCGCGACGACCG
>JBEDBL010000075.1:0-11659 GCA_041177245.1 Verrucomicrobiota bacterium | reverse complement strand
TTGAAGTTCGTCATGGCCAGCGTGCCAGCATTGACCGTCACCGCGCTGCTGTTGCCGATGCGATCGTTGGCCGCAAGCGTAAGTGTGCCACCGGTGTTCACGTTGAGGGCGGCGGCGTCGATCGTGCCGCTGAGCAAGACACTGCCAGTCACGTTGGCCGTGCCGACACCGAGCGCGCCACCGACCGTCCCGCCGCTCAAGCTGTAGGTTGTCGCCGTGAGCGTGCCATTCGTGAAGACGCCGCCGCTTTGATTGAAGGTCGAAACCGTGTCGCTAAACCCACCAAAGTTCACCGTGCCCGTTGAGAAAGTCAGCGCGGTGCTATCCGAGAGCACATTGTTTTTTCCAAGCAGCAGCGTGCCACCCGCGACATTGACCGCCGCCGTGGCCTGAGTGCCATTGACGACCACCGTGCCGACATTGGCCGCGAGCGTTCCGGTGAAGGTGTTGTCGCCCCCGAGAGTCAACGATCCTGCGCCCGATTTGGTCAGGCCGCCATTTCCGGAGACGATGCCATTGATCGCGGTATTCGCCGCACCGGAAACGGTGAGCAGGTTGCCTTTGTTGGTAATGGCACCGCCGAAAGTCAGGTCGCCGGAAGCCGCGTTGAAAGTTTGCACCGCGCCGAGCGCGAGATCGTTGTTGATGATCTGCGCATTCGCGGAGTTGTTGACGACACCATCCGCACCATTGGTCATGGCGTTGCCGGAGACGGTGAAGCTGCCAGCGGTGTTGCTGAAGTTGAGGCCGCTAACCGAGTCGACCTGATTGTTGGAGCTGTTGCCACCACCCGCACCGGCGAAAACAATGCCGGCGCCAGCAGTGGGCGCACTTGCCTCGGTCCAGTTGTTGGTGTCCGACCACAGGCCGGAACCGGCAGACCAGGTGAAGCTGGAAGGCGGCACATAGGATGTGGTGTAAACGAGCGCCAAGCTTTGACCCAGATTCGCGATGCTGAACGCACCGTTGAGGGCATTGGCAAAACTGTTCGTGTTGAGGGTGAGGAGATTTGTGGCAAAGGCATTGCCAAGCAGGCTGCCGCTGTAGGTCAGGAAGGTGTTGGTGTAGCTCTGGTTCGCGTTGAAGTTGATCGCGCTGCCCGCCGTGTTGGTTGCGGACATCGAGACAAGATTGATCGTGAACGGACTCAGCGCAGTATTGCTCAAGGTCAGGTCGCCGTTGACCGTGAGCAAATCCCATCCGGTGCCAGCGGAGCCGGTGAAGTTGAAGATCTCCAACTCGAAGGAGCCATTGGTGTTGAAGATCGTGTTGCCCGCGCTCAGCGATCCCACGCTGTTGCCCGGAGCGAGGAGACCGCTCACGGTGAGATCCCCCACCCGACCGGAGCCGCCCAAGGACGCGCCAGTGTTGATCGTGACCGCACTGTTGGCATTGGTGCCGTTGACCAGCAACCGGCCACCTTCCACTGTCGTCGCGCCACTGAACGTATTGGCGGCCGTCATGGTCACCGTTCCTGTGCCGCTCTTGGTCAAAGCGCCGCCGACGCCCGTCATCGTTCCGGAATAAGTTCCATTCGTGCTCTGCGAGATGATGACGTTGCCGTTGTTGGTGATTGCGCCCTGGAGCGAGGTCGTGCTGCCGGAAAGGGAACCTGCACTCACCAATGTTCCACCGCTGTAGCTGTTCGCCCCGGAGAGGATCAGCGTTCCAGAGCCTGTCTTGGTCACGGAACCCGCTCCGGTGGCGATGGCGCCGCTCACGGTCGTGTTGCCTGAGCCAGCGACGGTGAAACTGAATCCGCTGCCACCCACCGAAGCCAAAGTGAGCGCCGTTTCCGAGGCCGTATTGAAAGTGGCTCCGCTGGCCGTAAGCGTGGCCGCTCCGAAGATCAGTCCTCCCGTGCTGCCTGCATTGATCGAGCTGCCCTTGGCCACGTTGAGCGTTTGGGCACCGATGGAAAGCGTGCCCATCGTGTGGTTCACGTCCGCGCCGGCCGCTGTGCGGTCGATCGTGATTGTGGAGTTGCTCGAGACGATCGTGTTGCGTCCGAAAGTTTGCCCCGTGTTGGCCGCCAAACTGAGGTTGCCGCCCGCCATATCCACGGTGCTGGTGCCCAGGGAGTTCGCACTGGTTTCCACCCGCAACGTTCCCGCACTCACGCGGGTCGTGCCGCTGTAAGTGCTTGTTGTGTTTTGTAGCGTGAGGGTGCCGGAGCCCACCTTGGTGATGTTGCCACCCGTGCCGGTGATCGTGCCGGTCATCGAGGAATTCGCATTGTTCGCGCCGATAGAGAGCGTGTTATTGCTGATTTCCAGCGCATCGGCACCGGCAAGCGCGCCGATGTTGTAGGTCGTCGCCGTCGGGATGATGAAGCTGACGGTGCGGCTCGCAGCACTTGCGCCGACGTCGAGCGTCGCATTCTGCAAAGCATTCGCATTGCTGATCCAAAGAACACCCACGTTATTGCTAAACGTCCCGGCGAAGGTGTTGGCACCGCTCAGGCGCAAGATGCCAGACTGCTCTTTGACGATGCTCCCGTTGGCAATGACCGAGTCGATGCCGAGGTCGCCACCGATCGTCTCATTTCCATTCGTCCAAACCGTAATCGTGCGATTGCCACCTCCGAGATCGAGAGTCCCACCGCTGATGGTCGACGGATAGCTGCCATTGTTGGCGTTTTCATACGTAATGTTGCCATTAACCGTAAGTGTCGAACCGGTGCCGATAGTAACCCTGCCGCTATTGGTGTTGGTCGCACCACCGAACAGCGTGAGGCCGGCGATCGCTTGCGAAAAACCGTCGCCGATCAACAATTGACCACGAGAGGTGCCGATGGGAGCCAGAGAGACACCGACCGTCACAGCCGAGTTGGTGGAGAGAGCGTTGTTTGCCGCGCCAAGAATCGTGCCGATGGCAATTGTCGTCGGACCGCTGTAACTGCCACTTCCCGAGAGCGTCAGAGTCTCCGCACCCGTCTTGGTGAAACCGCCTGCGCCCGTGATCGATCCACTGAAGGATTGAGCAGAAGTGTTGGTAAGAGTGAGAGTGCCTCCCGCGAGATTCACAGTGCCCGAGCCGGCGAGACCCGTGATGGTCGCATTGGTAGCGAAAGCCGTTGTTCCGGTCCCCGTAGTCAAGGTGCCGAACGACGTCGCCATGTTGCTGAACGTCACTGTGCCGTTGCCAGATTTGGTCACACTGCCATTGGTCACCGCACCGGAAAGCAAGGTATTGCCCGCCCCGGCAACCGTCATTGTTCCGGAGTTAAGGTTGATCGCGCCGGAGAGCGTCATGGCCGAACCCGAATCCGCCGCGATGGTCACCGCTCCGGTGTTCGTGATCACACCGGCATACGAGTTGCTGCCGGACACGCTGCGCAAAGCACCGCCGGAGGAAATGCCTGTTCCGGTCAAGGCCAGCGCCTCTGTGCCGACCGCGATGTTGTTCGACAACTCCAACGCCGCACCGCTAGCCACCGTGATGCCGCCCGCCGTGCTGCCGGAGGCATTGTTGTTGGCCAAGCGCACCGCGCCGTTGCTGATCGTCATCGCATTGGTGAAGGTGTTCGCGCCGGAGAGCGTGAGCGTGGCCACGCCAACTTTGGTCAACGTGCCCGAGCCGCTCAAAATATTCGTGTAAGCACCATCCGCAGCCTGGTCGAAAATGATCACGGAGTTGTTGGTGATCAGCCCCTGCAAACTCGTCGCGTCGCCGCGCAGTGTGCCGGCGGAAATCAACGTGCCGCCCGAATAGGTGTTCACGCCCGAGAGCGTCGCCGTGCCCGCGCCCGATTTGGTCAGTCCACCGGATCCGCTCACCGCGCCCGAGACCACCGTATTCGATGCGCCGCCGACCGTGAGACGAAAACCGCCGTTGTCGACATTGCCCGCAAAGGTCATTGCTCCGGCCGCCGAGTCGAAGGTCTGCGCCGCGCCGAGCGTGATAGCGTTGCTGAATACCTGCTGGCTGGCCGAGTTGTTCACGATACCGTTGGAAATCGTGAAAGCGTTTTGGATGTTCGTGTAGCTCCCAGCGCCGTTGCTGAACGTCATCGAAGCAATGAGCGGCGTAACAAGGTTGTTCGTTGCGATACCGCCGCTGCCCGAGAAGGAGAGGGCAGAGCCATTCGTCACCGTCGCGCCAAAACCCGTGTCCCAGTTGCCCGAGCCGCCGGACCAGTTGAGGGCAGCGATGACTGCTTGTAGGAATGCGGTTAGAGAGAAGTCGTCGATCGACATGCCGTCGTCGGAGCCCGTTGCATTAAAGTCGGACCACCGGATAAAAAATGTCGAACCACTGGCAATGCTGACCGACAGATTGTTGGATATACTTGCTGATTGCAGCAGGGAACCGCTCGCGGTAGCGCCAGCAGCCGTATTGGTGTAATCGAGGCCGGAAAAGTTGGTCCAAGTTGAGGCCGCCAAGTTTGTGTTCGTTCCGCTGTAGGAAAAGTTGACGACATCAGCACGACCCGTGTTGCCAATCCTCCAAGTCTCGCCGGTATATGTGATCTGAAGATTCGTGATTGTCGTTCCAAGGCTGTTGGAAAACCAAAAGCCCCAAGAGGGCACGACGTTGCCGCTCTGTAGACCGCCGAGCGAGCGATCTGTTACTCCGTTTGAGCCAAAGTTGTAAGCATCACCAGTGGATGAGCTACCGTTACCAGCAGTCAGGACGTCGTTGGAACTCGTCCCCGTCTCATACCAATACCATCCAGTCAGGGCATTGCTAAGAACACCGAGGTTTCGGTTGTTGTTGGTAAAGTTGTTTGTTCCCAGTGCATTAAAGTTCTGCGAGTAGCTCGCATTGGTTAGATTGAACTGCGCCTGCACTTGCGGCGCGGCGAGCAACGCGAGCGCGGCGATGAGCAATCGGTCGATTCGGAAGAGCGGGGTTCTTGTTTTCATGGGGCTATTGGAGTTGGCGGTTGGCAGGGTTTGGAGATTCAGAAAGTTGGCAGGAGTCGGTTGGCAGTATCAGTTGACTAAGGTCCGTCTCATTTCATTCGGCTGTCAGTTAACGGAGGTCGGAGGTCAGGAAGGTAGTCGGTTGGCAGTTTGCAGTTGGCGGTTTGAGAACGAAGACAGCACGTTGTGTGCCGAGATTTTCGGGGAAGCGGAATTTGTGCAGCGCGAGAGAGCGCGAACGGCAAAACAACTACGCTTAGCGGTGCGTGACGTGGGTTTGCGGCCGGTCATGTTGCGCAAAATCTAGGCGCCAGCCGCTGAGGATCAATCCCAGTAGTGTTACTCTTTTGTAACACTGTTAGCCGTTGACGGTCAGGTGTTTGCGTTTTTACAAGTGCAACCTACCGCCGCCTCAGAGGTCCCGATCCGTTCGCAGGCGATATCCCTGGTGGTAGACGGTTTCCAAGCGGAGCGATTCGTCACGGAGCTTGGTGCGCAGGCGGCTCACCAACATATCCAGCGTTCGTGTCTTGGCGTTCTCGGGATATCCCCAGACATCGCGCAACAAGACACCGCGGCTCATGATGTGCCCGGCATTTTCGATCAATAGGGCCAGCAGGTCGTATTCGGTCGCGGTGAGTTCTATCGGCTCGTCGTGGAAAAATATTTTGCGGTTGCCGCGATCGAGGCGCAGTGAACCTGCGATTTTGGCGTCCGCCGACGCGATTCGCCGCAACGCGTTGCCGGTCAAACCGACGATTTCCGCCGTTGAGCAACTCGATGGCGCGAAAACATCGACGTCTTCATCAGCCGGTTCGTCCCGGACATTGACGAGAATTGTCGCGGCCACGCCGATCCGGGATTTGAGCACGCGGCAAAGTTCGCGGGCTACCGCAACGTCCGTGCGTCCGTCGACGACAAAAGCAGCCGGGCGCATCGTGCGGGCAACTGCCAGCGCATCCTTGCGCGCGTGCTCGGCAACGGCCCGGTAGCCGGCCGACGAAAACTTCCGGAGCAAAGGCGCGGTGAAATCCTCGCTTTCCCCGAAGATAAGAACGTTCTTGGTCGGCTTGGCTTTCCTGTTGCGCGGCATGGAATCAACGGGTGAAGTAGTCTCCTGAAATGGTCGCAGCCAGATTTGGCTTGTGACAGATTTGGCGCCATCCGCATTCAGCCGCCATGCCCAAATTTTTAACTTAGTAGTAAAGCGGAATGCGCACCATCTGTTTCCTGCGCCGCAGCCTCCGGAAAAAAACCGCGAAGCGGGAGCACTCGAGACGCCGGCGGAAATGCGAGACGATGGACTTGGCGAACCGGTGGATTTTCATGGTGTAGAATGACGCGTGCTGCTCGCCGCGAGGCGGCTTCGTTACGGCGAATACATGATCGGCATTCGTAACTTGCGCTTCGCGGCGCGCTCACGCTTTTTTTCCTCGTCCGGGCACAACTTCGACGCGGGTGCAACTTTGCGCACCAAGCGCCCGAGCAATGATCGTACCCTTTTCACGAAACTGACTTCAGCCCGAAACGCATCAAGGTTCAACCCGCGCATTGTTAAAATAACGTCACACAAGCAAACGTTGACCGGTGTCTTGCCGGAAGCGTTTGGTATGCGCCGCCAAACCCGGAAACCATCTGCTCCTTCTGCAAGGGCGGCGGGGGTTTGTGACAGCATTGTCACAGTGTGATGCTTCACCTTGCGCGCGATACGTGACAAGAGCCTTCATGCCTACGCATCGGGCGGGATGGATTTCGGACGTGCACCTTGGAACGCGGGGCAGCCGCGCGGACGCCTTGCTCGAGTTCCTGCGCGACCACGAGTTCGAAACTCTCTATCTCGTGGGGGACCTGATCGACATCTGGTCGTTGCGTCGCAAGCGCTATTGGCCACAGGACCACAGCGACGTCATCCAGAAGCTCCTGCGCAAGGCGCGCAAAGGCACCCGGCTTGTCTACATTCCGGGCAATCATGACGAATTCGTGGCGGAGTTTCCGGGGGAGTTCGGCCACGTGGAAATTGTCCCGCAGGCTCTTCACACGACAGCCGACGGACGACGCATCCTCGTGATGCACGGCCACGAACTCGACACCGTGGTGCAGAACATGGGCTGGCTGGCCCACGTGGGAGACATCGGCTACCAAATCCTGTTGCAGCTGAACCGCCCGGTGCACTGGACACGGCACAGGCTGGGATTGCCCCCGTGGTCGCTCAGCGCCTACGTCAAATCGCGTGTCAAAAACGCGGTGAATTCGGTGGGAGATTTCGAAGGAGCCATCGGACGCTACGCGGCGGATCACGGCGCGCAGGCCGTGCTTTGCGGCCACATCCACACGCCGGCGATCCGGCAGATCGGCGGCATTTCCTACTTCAATTGCGGCGATTGGGTGGAGAGTTGCACGGCACTCGTCGAGGACGGCTCCGGGCGAATCAACATGTGGCGGCACCAACCCGGACTCGTGCAGGGCGAGCTGCCCGTGGCTTGAACTGGGAAAGAGCGCTGATAGGTCATGCCGCGGGACGGTCGAGTTGCGAGAAAGCTTCGCGTCGGCGCCACTCGCGGCGCATCTTGCGCAGGGCGCGATCCTGGATCTGCCGCACGCGCTCGCGGGTGCAACCGAACTCGGTCCTGACTTCGTCAAGAGTGCACGCTTCCGCGGCACCAAGCCCGTAACGTCGCTCGATGATGCGCTTTTCACGCGCGTCGAGAACATCGAGCAACTCCGAGATCTGCCCGCATATCTCCGCGTCGAAGATGCCCTGCCCGGGCGACGGAGCCGCTTCATCGCGCAAGGTGGCCCCGAGGGAGAAACCTTCACCGCCCCCGATCCGCTCGTCGAGGGAAGCGCTGGTGCGTGCGATCGCTTCCCAACGCACGACCGAATCGACGGACAAGCCCAGTTCGTCAGCTACTTCCGAAGGTTCGGGTTCGCGCCCCAAGTCCATGGAAAGCGCCGCCGACGCGCGGCGGAGTTTGCCGATTTTCGAAAGAACCTGGGGCGGCAAACGGACGGCGCGCGATTGCGCGCAAATGCATTTTTGCAAAGCTTCGCGGATCCACCAGGACGCGTAGGTGCTGAACTTTGCGCCGTTGTCCGAACGGTAGCGGTCGACCGCCTTGATGAGCCCGACATTGCCCTCCGAGACCAGATCGGCCAGCGGGACACCCCGGTCAGAAAAATCCGCGGCGATTTTCACAACCAGCCGGAGGTTGGCTTTGATCATTCGATCGCGCGCTTTGGCGTCGCCGCATTGCACGCGGCGCGCGAGCAACTTTTCCTCTTCCCCAACAAGGAGAGGCTCGCGTCCGATCTCGTCTAAATAGCGCTCGATCATGGCTGGGGAGTTTTTTGGCGGCGACGTGGCGCATGCCGCCACTAAAAGAGTTAGCACAGGCCCCCACCCCCGCGCCACCGGACCCGTGTCACGTTTTCGTGACGTAAATCCGCGAGGAAGTCTGCCCTGCAAATGAGGACTCCAGCCGCTGACCTCCCCGTGGAAATTATCGGCGGAAGCGGCGGCGGGAAGGCGTCGCTGCGGAACTCAGCCGAAACGGCCGGTGACGTAGTCCTCGGTGCGTTTCTCGCGCGGGCTGGTGAAAAGTTCCCGCGTGGCGCCGAACTCGACGAGACTGCCGAGGTAGAAAAAACCGCAGAAGTCGGAGCAGCGCGTGGCCTGCTGCATGTTGTGCGTGACGATGACGATGGTGAAATCCTTCTTCAGTTCGTTGATCAGTTCCTCGATGCGCATGGTGGCGATGGGATCGAGAGCCGAGCAGGGTTCGTCCATGAGCAGGACCTTCGGGCGGTTGGCGATGGCGCGCGCGATGCAAAGGCGCTGCATCTGCCCGCCAGAGAGCCCGAGCGCACTCTCGTGAAGACGGTCCTTCACCTCGTCCCACAGCGCGGCACCGCGCAGGCTGCGTTCGACGGTTTCGTCGAGCACATCCCGCTTACGCATGCCGGAGATGCGGAGGCTGTAGACGACGTTCTCGTAAATGGACTTGGCGAAGGGATTCGATTTCTGGAAGACCATGCCGACGAGCCGGCGCAGGGCGATGACTTCGACGGCCGGATCCCAGATGCTGCGGCCGGCGAGTTTGATGTCGCCGGTGTGGCTGACGCCGTCGATCAGTTCGTTCATACGGTTGAAGTTGCGCAGCAGCGTGGTCTTGCCGCAACCCGAGGGACCGATGAAGGCGGTCACCTGCCGCTCGGGGATTTCGAGCGTGATGTCCTTGAGCGCCTGTTTTTTCCCGTAGAAAAAATTGAAGTCACGCACCGTGATGATGTCGGGTCGTCCCGGCAATGGCGGTTCTTCGGGAATTTCCAAGGCCTCGGGGACCCCGGAAACAGGCTGCATTTTTTCCGTCATGGGGATGGTCGCGGTCATGCGTGCCGTCTGCCGAAAACCAGCTGGGCGGTCACATTGCTTGCGGTCACTAGGAGAACCAGCACGAGCGATGCGGTCCAAGCCATTTTCACCTGATGTTCGAAAGGCATGGAGGAAAAGTTGTAGATCAGCACCGAAAGGGACGCGGTCGGCTCCATGAGGGAGGACATCCAGAACTGGCTGAAGAGCGCGGTGAAAACGAGTGGCGCGGTCTCGCCGGCCGCGCGGGCTACGGCCAGCATAATGCCGGTCATGATGGCGGGTGCGGCATCGGGAAGAACCACGCGGAGAATAGTCTGGAAGCGCGTGGCCCCGAGTCCGTACGACGCCTCGCGATAGGTTTTTTGCACACCGAGAAGCGCCTGCTCGGATGTGAGCAGAATTGTCGGGAGCATGAGGACCGCGAGCGCCACGGCCCCGGCGAACGCGGAAAATTTTCCCGTGAACAGAACCACGGCGGCGAACGCGAACACGCCGCAGATGATCGACGGCACGCCGGTGAGTAATTTTGCGGTGAAGCGCACCGCATCGGACAACCTCCCCTTCGCATCGTATTCGCAGATGTAGACCGCCGCGAGGACGGCGGGCGGCGCGGACATGGCCAAGCCGAGGCCGACCATGGCCAGCGTGCCGACCACGGCGTTGCCGAAACCTCCGCCGGTCATTCCCGCGGCGGGCGGCAACTCCTTGAACACCGACCAGTCGAGCAAGGGCAGTCCGTTTTTCACCACGAGATAAAGGATCGAGGAGAGCGGGACGAGCGCGGCGAACGACAGCAAGATGCACAGCGCGGTGAGGGTTCGGTCGAAGAACGAACGCCCGAGCATCTTGGTCGATTCGGGCGAGTCGTCCCCGAAGAAATCGCGCGAGTGGGAAAGCGGGTTGTCCATATCAGCGGATGCCGGCGGTTTTTTTCTCGGTGTAACGAAGGACGGCCTCGCCGGCGAAATTGACCGCGAGCGTGAGCGCGACGAGCACCAATGCGGCATACATGAGTGCGCTCACCTGCATTCCCTCGGCCTCGCCGAACTGGTTGGCGAGTAGGCTGGCCAGCGTGCCCGAAGGAGCGAAAAGCGACCACGACATGCGCGTGCTGTTGCCGATGAGCATGGCCACGGCCATCGTTTCGCCCATGGCGCGACCGAGCGCGAGAATGATCGCGGCGACGATGCCCGGCGCGGCGGTGGGAAGAATCACGCCGAAGATGGCTTCCCAGCGCGTGGCACCGAGCGCGTACGCCCCCTCACGCAGAGTGCGCGGCACGGCGACAAGCGAACCGCGCGAGATGGCGGTGATGGTCGGAAGAATCATAAGGGCGAGAACGATGCCCGCGGTGAGGAGCGAGTTGCCGTAGGCCGGACCGGCGAGCAAAGGAACATCGGGAAATTTGGCGGCGCACCAGGTGCCGGCACGCTGGACAAGCGGAATGACGACGAAAATACCCCAGAGCCCGTAGACGACGCTGGGAATGGCCGCGAGCAACTCGACAACGAAACGGATCAACTGGCGCGCGGGGCGCGGGAGAAAATCCTCATTGAGAAAAATGGCGATGGCCAAACCCGGCGGCAGGGCGATGAGGAGCGCAATGAGTGAAGTCGCCACGGTTCCAACAACGAAAGGCAGCACTCCGAAACGGCCGCGGTTCGGTTGCCAATACGCGTTGGCGAGAAAGCCCGCGCCGAACTCTTTGATGGCGGGGAGCGCCATGTGCAGGATTTCCCAGCAAATCCAACCGAGGACGAAAATCACACCGACCGCCGCCGTGCCGCAGAACCAGAGAAAAAAATCCGGTCCGGTGCGCAACGGAGCGGTCAAAGGATCCTTCGCTGTGGAGGGAGCGGACATGTCGGAAATGTCGCGGAAACTTTACTCGATCGTGGCGAGCGCGGCGTTGGCCTTGGCGACCACCGACTCGGGCAGCGGGATGTAACCGAGTTCGGCCGCGCAGGATTGTCCGCCGGTGAGACCGTAGGCGACAAAGTCCTTCAGGGCTTTGAGTTTCGCGGCGTCGTCATATTTTTCGGGCAACAACAACCATGTGAAGGTGGTGATCGGATACGCCCCGGGTGCCGCGGGATCGACCGGCCACGCGCGGAGGTTTTCCGGCAATTCCACCGAGGCGAGCGCGGCGGCGCCGCTTTCGGGTGTCGGCGCGACGAACTCGCCGGATTTGTTTTCCACCGCAGCGCAGGCGAGGCCGTTCTGATGGGCGTAGCCGAACTCGACATAGCCGATCATTCCCGGCGTCTGCTTGACTAGCGCGGTGACACCCTCGTTGCCTTTGCCGCCGATGCCGACCGGAAAGACGACCGATTTGTCACAGCCGACCTCGTCGTCGAACTCGGGACTGATCTCGGCGAGATGCTGCGTGAAGACGAATGTCGTGCCGCTGCCGTCGGAC
>JBEDBL010000074.1:0-11725 GCA_041177245.1 Verrucomicrobiota bacterium | reverse complement strand
CCGGCCAAGGTGCTCTGGCGCACCAATTACACGCACCCGATCTTCGACCGGGCGGCGCTGGCCGCGCAGCATCACCTCCCCTCGATCAATGCCGAGTCGCGCGACCAGCGGGTCTTTTTCAGCGGTAGCTACTTCCGCTACGGATTCCACGAGGACGCGCTGGCCTCGGCCGTGCAGTGCGCGCACGCGGTTTGCGGCGAGGATCCGTGGAGATGAACTCGTGCTTCTACGAGTGCGATGTCTTCCACCGGCGCCTGCGCCCGAAGCAACACGAGTTTCTCTACCGCGTTTTCTATTTCTACCTCGATCTCGGCGAATTGGATGAAGCGGCGAGGAAGCTGAAGATTTTCGGCGTCAATCGCCCGAACCTATACAGCCTCCGCGACAAGGATCACTTCCGATACGGCGATGAAATCCGTCCGATCAGCGAGAATGTGCGTGAATTTCTTGATCGCTCCGGGTGTCCGCTCGCTCCAGACGGCTCGATCCGCATGCTCTGCTTCCCGCGATTCCTCGGCCACGTCTTCAATCCGATCACCATCTACTTTTGCTTCAAACCCGACGGCTCGCCGCATGCCTCTGTGGTCGAAGTTGGTAATACCTTCCGCGAGCTGAAGCCCTACCTCGTCCAGCAGACCGGCGGGAAAACTGATTTCGAGGTGCGCGTGCCGAAGCACTACTACGTTTCACCCTTCAGTCCGGTTGATCTCGAGTTCCACTTCCGCCTGCATTTGCCGGACGAAAAATTGCGCGTCTTCATCGACGATTACGACGCGGAGGGCAAGGTGTTGGTCAGCACGCTGACCGGCCAGCGGCGCGAACTGACTTTCGCCAATCTCGCCAAATTCACCGCCAAGTTTCCCTTCATCACGCTCAAGGTCATCGGGCTCATCCACTGGCAGGCCTTCCGCCTCTGGCTCAAGCGCGTGCCGTTTTATTGGAAAGAAGCCCGCGCTGAAGACCAGCGCGGCGTCTTCCGTCCGCACAAGTCATTGCAAAAGTAGCTTCGCCGGGAAGTTAGAGGGTCTTTGAAGGAACTTGACCTACACACTAGAATGTGTGATCTTATGTGTGAATCCGAACTGTGGCGACAAATCTACAACTCGACGATCGGCTGATCCAAGAGGCTGCAGCCCTTGGAAAACACCGCACCAAGAAAGAGGCAGTTACCCGAGCTTTGACGGACTACATCAGCCACTTGCGGCAGGACCGAATCTTGGGCCTTTTCGGGAAGGTCGAGTTCAATCCGGCCTACGACTACAAGCGTCAGCGGGCGCGGACGTGAGGGTGCTCGTTGATACGAGCGTCTGGTCGTTGGCTTTGCGGCGAGACGACGGGCAGCAGCTTCAGGAGAGGGAGGAATTGCGGCGTCTCGTGTCCGCCCACGTCGTCGAGATCATCGGCCCCATCCGGCAGGAAATTCTCTCCGGGGTGCGGGATCGGGCGCAGTTCGCGCGTTTGGAAACTCACCTCGCGGCTTTCCCTGATCTTCCGCTTCTGACGGAGGATTACGTGACGGCCGCGAATTTTTTCAACCTCTGCCGATCCAAGGGTATCCAGGGCTCAAACACCGACTTTCTAATTTGCGCCGTGGCTGTCCGGCGCGATCTGGTCATTTTCACAACGGACAGAGACTTCAGGCACTTCGCAAAGCTCTTGCCCATCGTGCTGCACGAGGTCAAAAAACCAAGGCTGTCGCGCCAACGTCGCTCCGCACCGAGACGGGAATCCTGACCTTCGCGCTTAACTTTATGATCGCCATAGTCAACGTGGGGCCACACGACGATGCGGATCCGATGGGTGAGCGCACCTACGAGGTGCGGCTCAATGCACAAGTCATTACGACTTTTCGCCATCGGCGGAGTGACGGACTTGGTCGATGCCTTTTGGCTGCGCGCAAAGCGGTCGAGAAATACAAGTGGATGTGGCCTGACTCCGTAAGTGGAACAGATCAGATCTGAAGTTCTGCTGGTTGCTGGTCGTGGTTGGTTTTGGGGTTGATGGCAACTCTGGACGCGGGGAGCCCGGAGGGCGACCGGAGTCCAGAGTTGCTGCGCCGAACGAACTCCGCTGGCGTCGAATAGCGCAGGGAGCTATGCGGACGTGACTCGTTGTATTCGATCCTCCAAGTTTCGAGGATGACCCTTGCCTCAAGCAGGCTGCCGAAGAGTTCCCGGTTCAGGCACTCGTCGCGCAGCTTGTCATGGAAGCTTTCGATGTAGCCGTTTTCCCATGGGCTCCCCAGTGTGATGTAGATCGCCTTGATCGAGGCTTTCCCGAGCCAGTCTTGGATCGCGTAGGAAATGAACTCCGGCCCGTTGTCGCTGCGCAGATGCTCTGGTGCTCCGTAGCTGGCAATAGCCGCTTCCAAGTCGGTGATGACATCCACGGCCCGGATCGACCACGCCGCATGCATCGCCGCACACTGGCGCGCATACTCGTCGAGGATCGTCAAAATCCGGAACCGGCTGCCGTTCTCGGTCTGGTCTTCGACAAAGTCCCAACTCCAGACCTGCCGAGGCCTTTCGGCCCCGGGTCCGCTGCGCGGTCGAGGTTCCTAGCCTCTTCATGCGTCGCTGCTTCTTGCTCACCTTGATGCCTTCCTCACGCCGGATGCGGGCTACCCGCTTGGGGTTGACTTCAAAACTCTCACGCCGCAACAGCGCCGTGATACGCCGATAGCCGTAGCGAGGATGTTTGTCGCTGAGTTCCAACACCTCCTTGCGGATGCGCCGACTCTCCGCGCTCGCCTTTGCTTGGCGATACAGCTCGGATCTGGCCAGACCCAGCGCGCGGCAAGCAGCCGATTTGCTCCCCGCGCCGTTTTCCATGCTCCTTTGGGCAGCCCGCCTTTTTGCAAACGGGCTTACCATTTTTGTGAGTTAACTTGCCTCAGAATGTGGTTCTGCTCGCTGAGGTCGGCAATGATGCGCTTGGGCCGCGCGTTTTGCCTCGGCTTCGCCTCGCCGTTCGGGCTGCCTAGGGCAGGCGATCTCGCTTCGCTCGGTTCATCCTCCAACGCCCGCAAACGCCGCGCCTCGCTCAAATCCATCCCTCCATACTTTCGCTTCCACGCGTAGGAGGTGCCTTCGCTGATGTTGTGGGCCGCGCACACGGCACGTGTGTTTCCTCCACCTTGGACCTCTCTCAAGATCCCGATAATTTGCTCTTCGCTGAATCTACTCCGTTTCATTTGTTCTGCTCCTTCCAAGGGCGCAGAACTTCACTTTTCAACTGTCCTTTTTCAGGGGTCAGGCCACTTGGCTAGTTTGTCGCTGACTTGCGCTCGCTGCTCAAGAACGAGAGTATCAAAGTCCTGACGCAATCATGAACTACGCCACGATTCTTCTCTCTGCGCTTACCGGCATGCAGCGGGGACGTTTGCGTCTCGTGCTGCCCGACGGGTCGGAAAAAATCTTCGGCGGGCTGGGGGATGAACCGCGGGCCGAGATCCGGGTGAAACATGCCGCCTTTTTTCGCGCCTGCGTGCTCGGTGGGCCGGTCGGTTTCGGCGAAGCTTACATGGACTGGCTTTGGGAGACGGATGATTTGGTCGGGGTGATCGCGTGGTTCATCCGCAACGCGGACGAGTCGACGGTGTTGGAGGGTTCGGGGAAGACGGACCGGCGGATCGGCCTGATGAACTTCGCGCATCGCGTGGCGCACAAACTGCGTCCGAACAGCCTCCGGACCAGCCGGCGCAACATCAAAGAGCACTACGACCTAAGCAACGAGTTCTTCGCGCTGTGGCTCGATCCAACCATGACCTACTCGTCGGCCTACTGGGACGCGCCGAGTATGACGCTTGAGCAGGCGCAGATCCGCAAATACGACGTCCTCTGCCGCAAGCTTCGTTTGCAGTCTTCCGATCACGTGCTTGAGATCGGCAGCGGGTGGGGTGGATTTTCCATGCACGCCGCGCGCAATTTTGGATGTCGTGTCACCACGGTGACCATTTCCCAGGCGCAGTTTGACGAAGCCTCGCGGCGTATTGCCGCGGCCGGGCAGGGCAACAGAATCGATGTTCGTCTCGAGGACTACCGGAAGTTGACCGGACGCTTCGACAAGATCGCGACGATTGAAATGCTCGAGGCGGTGGGGGACAAATACCTCGACGGCTACTTCGCGCAGTGCAGCCGCTTGCTCACTCGGAAAGGTCTGCTTGGACTGCAATACATCACCTGTCCGGACTCGCAATACGAGGTGCTGCGGCGTGGGACGGATTTCATCCAGCGGCACATCTTTCCCGGTTCGCTTCTGAACAGCATCGGGCGGGTCAACACCGCGCTTAATCGCGCGGGTGATCTGTTTCTCCACGACCTCGACGACATGGGTCCGTATTACGCGCGCACGCTTCACGTCTGGCGGCAGAACTTCCACCGCGTGCTCGATGAAGTGCGTGCGCAGGGATTCGACGAAACCTTCATCCGTAAATGGGACTACTACCTTGCCTACTGCGAGGCGGCTTTTGCCACACGGCACATCAGCGTTGTGCAGGCCATTTACACGCGGGCGGACAACGAGACGCTTGATCTTGTGACCGGACTGAACAGGGGGTGTTCGTGACGCCGGAGTGGACCGAGTTCTGGCGTCTGATGGCTTTCGCGCTGGCCATTCCGGTGGTCATGATGGCCGGGGTTTGGCTGCTCGCGCGGATTCTGAACAACGCAGGTATCGTCGATATTTTCTGGTCCTACGGTTTCATCCCCGTGGCGTTTGTCTGTGCTGCGCTGGGAACGGGTGATGCGGTGCGCAGTTTTCTGCTCGTTCTCATGGTCTCGATTTGGGCAGCGCGGTTGGGAACGTATCTCCTTATTCGCGTGGCCAAGCACCATCCAGAGGAGGATGGACGCTACGCGACGTTGCGCACGCAATTCCCGAACCATACATGGGCCATGTGCTTCGGATTTTTCGAGGCGCAGGGGATCCTTATTACGCTGCTCAGCGTTCCTTTCGTTCTTGTTTTTATCAACGGTGCTCCGGGTCTCGGATTTTTTGAATACGCCGGGTTCTTGCTGTGGCTTGCCGGAATCGCCGGCGAAGCTCTGGCCGACGCGCAACTGAACCGCTTCCGCACCGATCCGGCCAACAAGGGCAAAACCTGCCGCACCGGACTCTGGAGCTACTCGCGCCACCCGAATTACTTCTGCGAATGGCTTGTCTGGCTCGGATACTTTGCTTACGCGCTGGGCTCGCCCGGAGGGTGGGCCGCTGTTTATGCTCCCGTCCTCATGTATTTTTTTCTGACAAGGGTGACAGGCATCAGAGCGACGGAAGAGCACGCCCTCCGGTCCCGCGGCGAGGACTACCGGCAATACCAATTAACCACGAATGCCTTTTTTCCGTGGTTTCACCGGCGGACGTCATGAGTTTACTCGATCGCCTTCTTGAGAAGAACCTCCTGCCCGACGCGGTCATCCGCGCGGGAATCAACCATCTGCTCGCGCGAAAGCTGGGGGAGGAAAATCGGGGCGGGGTGGAGGCGCAGCAACGCGCGCTGATGGATTTTGTGCGCGAGTTGAAATCCATGCCTATAGCGATCAAGACGCGCGAGGCCAACGAGCAGCACTACGAGGTTCCGACCGAATTTTTCAAGTATGTGCTGGGGCCGCGCATGAAATACAGCAGCGGCCTTTGGCCGACGCGGCATACCACGTTTGAGGAATCCGAGGAGGCCATGCTCGCCCTGAGTTGCGAACGGGCGCGGTTGGCGAACGGCCAGCGTATCCTCGAACTCGGTTGCGGATGGGGTTCCCTGACCCTTTGGATGGCCGAGAGATACCCGGACTCGCGGATTCTCGGCGTCTCCAACTCGCGCACGCAGAAAGAATACATCATGGGCGAGGCGGCGCGGCGCGGCCTGCGCAATGTCGAGATCCACACGGCCAACGTCGCGGAACTGGATCTGCCGCGGGAGGAATTCGACCGCGTGGTGTCGGTCGAGATGTTCGAGCACATGAAGAACTACGAACTCCTGCTGCGCAAAGTTGCATCATGGATGAAGCCCGGCGGCCTGCTCTTCGTGCATATCTTCACCCATCGCACGCTGGCTTACCATTTCGAGGGCAAGGATCCGAGCGACTGGATCACCCGGTATTTTTTCGAAGGCGGAACGATGCCGTCCGACGATTTGCTGGTTTATTTCCAGGATGATCTGAAATTGCGCGACCATTGGTGCGTCAACGGCACGCACTACGCGCGCACCTCGGAGGCGTGGCTGGTGAACATGGACAGGAATGAGCGGAAAATCACCCCGATCCTCGCCGCGACTTACGGGGCGGAGAACGTCACGAAGTGGCGCGTTTACTGGCGCGTCTTTTTCATGGCGTGCGCGGGACTTTGGGGATACCGCTACGGCGAGGAGTGGATCGTCTCGCATTATCTTTTCGAAAAATGAGGTTCCTCGTCCTGCTATTTTGCCTTTCGGTTTCCCGTGCTTTCGCCGCCGGCGATTGGATCGAGCAGGGCGAAGGTCTCGAACGCGAGTTCAAATCCGCCGAGGCGCTGGCCGCCTACCAGAGGGCGCTCGCCGAGAAACCTAATGACCCGGTCATCCTGCGCAAAATCGCCAAGCAGTATGTCGAGCTGGCCCTCGACGCTCCCGGCAAAACCGAAAAGCTCCGCCTGGCCCAACAGGGATACGACACTGCCCTGCAGGCGAAAAAGTTGGATCCAGGCAACGCCGAGGGACGGCTGACAGTCGCCGTCGCCGCGGCCCGCCTCGGTTTCTACAGCGATGCCAAGACAAAGCTGGAACTTTCCAAAGTCGTCAAGCAGGAGGCCTCGGAGGCGATCCGGCTCAAGCCCGGCTACGCGCTGGGCTGGCACATGCTGGGGCGGTGGAATTACGAGATCTGCTCTCTCAACCTGCTGCTCAAGACGGTGGCCGAGGCCATTTACGGGAAAATGCCGTCCGCATCCTACGAGGAGGCTGTGCGCTGCCTCGGCAAAGCGGCGCAACTAGAACCCGACAACGCGCTCTTCCAGGCCGAGCTCGGCCGCGGTTATCTCGCGCTCGGCAAGAACGACGAGGCGCGGCGCGCGTTGCAGAAGTCGCTCTCGCTGCCGCGCCGTACCAAGGACGACGGGGAGGCGCAGCAGCGGGCCAAGGCGGCGTTGCGCGAGTTGTGAGATGAGCACGCGAAAAATCCTCATCTTCACGACGGGTTTCGGCGACGGTCACAATTCCGCAGCCCGCAACCTGCAGGATGCGTTCGCCCGCATGCCCGGATTCGACGCCGAGGTGCACGATACCTACGTCGAGGTGAATCCCGGGGCCGCGAAAGCGCTCCAAGTGGCCTACAATTTTTCCATCCAGCGCGTGCCGGTCACATGGAAGGCATTTTTCCATGTCTTCGACAAAACGCCGGTGTTCGAAGCGACCTTGCCCACGCTGGGAAAACTGAAGGCGGCCATCAAGAGTCTCCTCAACGAGAAAAAGCCCGCGGCCGTCATCACCACCTATCCGGTCTATTCGTATCTGGTGCGCGCGCTGATGGACTCGGGCGAAGCGCCGGCGTGCCCGCACTTCATGGTCGTGACCGACTCGATCGTGATCAACCGTGTGTGGAATCGCGCGCCCGCCGACTGGGATCTGGTGGCCAATGAACCGACGGCCGACGCCATGGCCGAGGCGGGTGTGCCGCGCGAAAAAATCAAAGTGCTCGGGTTTCCGGTCAGTCCGCGCTTCGAGGAACTGGCGCAGCGCCCTCTGCCCGCGGGGCCGCCTTGGAAAATTCTTTATCTTCCCTCGGCCAGCCGCCGCACGGTGGCGAAAGTTGTGCGCGGGCTCACGGCGCTCGATGGAATCCATCTTACCGTGGTGACCGGGCGGCATCGTCACCTCCATGATTTTCTCAAGCGCATCGACGTTCCGATGAGTTCGTTCGCCTTGCACGGTTGGACAGACCGCATGCCTGAGTTGCTTGCCGAAAGCCACCTTTTCATCGGCAAAGCCGGCGGCGCTATCGTGCAAGAGACGCTGGCCATTGCGCGTCCGATGATCATCAGCCATGTGGTGGCGGGTCAGGAGGAGGGAAACGTGGAACTGCTCGCCGACCTCGGGGCGGGAACGTTGGCCACGACGCCGGAAAAAATCATCGAAGCCGTGGAGCGCGCCCTGCTTGGAAACGGGGGTTCCGAGTGGAAGCGCTGGCGCGACAATTTGCTCAGCGTGAGTCACCCCGCCGCGGCGCGCCAGACGGCCGAGTTCGTCGCCTCGAAGCTCTGAGTTTTCAGAATGTCCGGTAAGCCGTCCCGTAAGATGTGCTCGCCTGCTGGTATGATGGGCGTGACGACCAGGCCATCAGGCGCTCCGCATCGTCGAAAATATTGCGCGTTTTGCTTCCGAGTTGGACAAGGATCACTTCGCGGCCATTGATCCTGCCGCTCGAGACGAGGCATCTGCCCGCCGCGTCCGTGTAGCCGGTTTTCATTCCGGTGTAGACGGGGGAGCGGGAAAGCAGTTTGTTGGTGGCCTTGAGCACAGTGATCCGTCCGCTGTTGTGCCGGAATACCGCGTGCTGCTGGCGCATCATGCGGCGCAGTTCCGGTTCGCGGTAAGCGAGGAAGGCGATGCGGGCGAGATCGCGCGCGCTGGAGTATTGCGGAGCGGGCAACCCGTTGCTGTTGGCAAAGTGCGAACTGCGCGCGCCGAGGGCCCAAGCCGCCCGGTTCATATCGGCGGCGAACGCCGAGTCGCTCCCGCTGTGATCGCGGGCCAGTGCGGTGCATGCGTCGTTGCAGCTTTTGACCATGATGGCTTCGAGCAGGGCGCGCCGCGTGTAGCGTTCCCCCGCGCGCAACCCGAGTTTGGTCGGTTCGACATGCGTGTCCTGCGGCATGATCATCGTGCTCTGGTCGAGGCCCCCGCGGCGGACGATCATCAGGGCCGTCAGCAGTTTTTGCGTGCTGGCGGCCGGGCGGTGCATGTCCGCATTTTTCTGGAAGAGGACTTCCCCGCTGTGCGCGTCGATGGCAATCGCCGACTGTGCGGTCAACGCGGGTGCGCCTGCGGGCCAGATGGGATCCGCCGAATGCGAAACAGCCACGGGCGGCGCGGAGGGCTCGGCGCGACGGATTTCGCGCGGAGCGGAGGCGCAGCCGGCGATGGCAAGGGCGGCAAGTAGGAGGGCGGTGCGGGTCATGCGTGCTTTTCTACCAACGCATAAGCGTTGTGGTTGTGGATGCTCTCGAAATTCTCCGCCTCGACCTGCCACCACTTGATGCGCGGATCGGCGATGACCTTCGAGGCGACGTTGCGGACGAGATCTTCGACAAAAACCGGGTTGGCGTAAGCGCGCTCGGTCACCGCTTTTTCATCGGGTCGTTTGAGCACGCTGTAAAGTTCGCTGCTGGCCGAACTTTCGATCAGCGAAACCATTTCGACGAGCGGGAGAGGTTTCGCCGAACGCAGGCGCAGCGTGACTCGGCCGCGTTGGTTGTGCGCTCCCGTTTCGCTGATCGCCTTGGAGCAAGGGCACAAGGTCGTGACATTGGCCACCACGGTGGTGACGAGATCGTGCGATTCCCCGTCCGAAGTGGCACTGAACCGCGCGGTGTAATCGACCAAGCCCGGTGCACCCGTCACCGGCGCTTTCTTCTCGAGAAAAAAAGGAAATTCGAATTCGAGGTGCGAGCGCTTGCTGTGGAGGCGCTCGATGAGCGACTTCAGCAGGTGTCCGATATCCTCGGGATGCAAGACCGGCCCGTGCTCCTGCAGGACCTCGAGGAAGCGGCTCATGTGCGTGCCCTTGAATTCCTGCGGCAGCTCGACGGTCAGCTGGACCGTGGCGATGGTGCTTTGAGGTCCGCCGGGTCCCACCGCCACCTGGATGGGGAAGCGGAGGTTTTTCACCCCGACCTGGTCGATGACGATGCGGCGGTGGTCGCTTTCGCTCTGCGTGTCGCGCAAGGCGGCTGAGTGCTCGTCGGGTTGTTTCATGGCCTGCCGGAACTTAATCGCCTTCCGCCTCCGGCAAAAGTGATTTGTCCGGTTTGCGGCCGGCGCGGCATCGGTTAGTCTGGCGTCCCTTGAAAAAACTCACGGTCAACGAGATCTACCAATCGGTTCAGGGCGAGAGCACATGGGCAGGATTGCCCTGTGTTTTTGTGCGGCTGACTTTTTGCGACCTGCGCTGCACTTACTGCGACACGGAATACGCTTTCTACGAGGGCCGGAAAATGGAACTCGGGGAGATCGCGGAAAAAGTCCGCGCTTTCGGCTGCCCTCTGGTCGAGGTGACCGGCGGTGAACCGCTCCTTCAACCGAACTGCGTGCCCCTGCTCGCCCTGCTTTGCGAGGCCGGGCTCACCGTGCTGCTCGAAACATCCGGGGCGCACGACATCTCCGCCGTCGATCCGCGGGTGCACCGCATCATGGACCTCAAGACCCCCTCGAGCGGCGAATGCGGGCGCAACCTCTACGCCAACATCGCCTGCCTGACCGGGCGCGACGAATTGAAATTTGTCCTCGGGTCCCGCGAAGACTACGAATGGGCGCGCGAGAAAGTGCGCGAGCACGATCTGGCCGCGAAAGTGAAAGCGGTCCTGTTCAGTCCCGTGTTCGGAAAAGTCGCGCCCGCCGACATTGTCGCCTGGATGCTCGAGGACAAAGTGCCCGCACGTTTCCAACTCCAGATGCACAAGTTCATTTGGGAACCGCGGGCGAGGGGAGTTTGACCGTTTGCCGCCGGCTCGGCCTTGCGTTAGGAATAGGTCCGATGAATGTCACTCTGACCAAAGATTTTAGCTTCGAGGCCGCCCACACGCTTCCGAATGTCCCTGCCGACCACCAGTGCGCGCGGATGCACGGCCACAGCTACAAGGTGGAAATCTCGGTCAGCGGCCCGGTCGATCCCGCCTCGGGTTGGCTCATGGATCACGCGGAGATCAGCCGTCTGGTCAAGCCCCTCGTCGCGGAACTCGACCATCGCTACCTCAACGACATTCCCGGTTTGGAAAACCCGACGTTCGAACAGCTTTCGGTTTGGATCTGGGGAAAATTGAAACCGTCGCTGCCCGGGCTTAGCGAAGTTGTTGTCCGCGAGACGCCGACGTCGTGTTGCAGTTACCGCGGCTAGAAGCGGATCCGGATGTCCTGCACGCGGGCTGTCAGGAAACGGCTGAGCGCAAGATAAAGTAAGATCATCGGGGCGGCAACGAGCAGCGCGCCGGCCGCGAATACCGAGGGAAGTCCCGCGGCGCTGTCCGCCTGAAGAAGCCGGAGGCCGAGGGGAAGGGTGAAAAGCTCTGCATCCTGCAGCAGGATGGCCGCCACGACGTATTCGTTCCACGACACCGCGAAGGAAAACAGTGCGGCCACGGTCAGGCCCGGCGCCGATACCGGGATGACCACCTTGCGGAAAATTTCACCCGGTGTGCATCCGTCCATCGCCGCCGCCTCCTCGATGCTCTCCGGTATCGAATCGTAGAAATTTTTCATCTGCCAGATGCAGAACGGCAGGGCCGTGGCCAGGTAGATGAGAACCAGGCCGATGAACGTGTTGATCAGCTTGAGTTGCAAGAGAATTAGAAAGATCGGCAAGAGCAGCATGGTTGCCGGGAAAATCTGGGTGATGAGAAGAGCGTTGAGCACGGCCAAGCGCCCGAAAAACCGGAACCTCGAAAGCGCGTAGCCTGCGCTGGAAGACAAAAGGACGCCGATCGCGGTGACAGCGAGAGAAACGACAACGGAGTTTGCCACCCAGCGGAGGACATCGGTGCG
>JBEDBL010000073.1:0-12037 GCA_041177245.1 Verrucomicrobiota bacterium | reverse complement strand
GCGTGCGCCCGACCACCGCGCCGAGCGCCCAGAGCGCGCGCCCGTGGCTGTCCTCCGAGCCCTGCTCTTCCATCCAGTGCCGGTCGAAACTCATGAAGTTGCGGAAGCGTCCGGTCGATTCGACGAAGGCGTGCTGCAAAAACGCCGCGTAGGACGATCGCAGCATGCGCACCTCGGACGGCGCCTCGTCGAGTTCCTCGAGCAGGACGGAAAGCAGCAGCGCGCGCGCGTTGTCGTCCGTGCAATACCCGTGCTCGAAGCACGGCACGGTGAATCGCGCGTGCTGCAGCATGCCGGTGCCGTCGGTCATGCGGACAAGGTGGTCGAAACGCCACGGCGGAAGGTGCGAATGTTCGCCGAAATGCGCGGTGCTGTCCGGACGTTTCCCGCGGTTGGCCTCGAAATGCTCGGACGCCTCGCGGAAGACGCGGGTGTATTCGCCCGCGACATGGCTCCATACCATGTGGCGCCCCGAGAGGTAGGCTTGTTTGCGCAGGGAATTCAGCCGCGCTTCGTCGGAGAGGAGCGCCGAAACCTCGCGGGACACCGCGCCCGCGTCGCGGAAGGGAACGATGACCCCGCGGCCGTCGCCCAGCAATTCGACCGCGTGCCAGTAGGGCGTGGAGACCACCGCTTTCCCCGCGCCGAAGCAGTAGGAGAGGGTGCCGGAGGTGATCTGCGCCTCGTTGAGGTAGGGCGTGATGTAGATGTCGGCCGCGCCGATGTATTCGCAGAGTTCGCCGTTCGAGACGTAGCGGTTGACGAAGAGCACGTTTTTTTCCACGCCGAGGCTGCGCGCGAGGCGTTCCAGTTGCAGTCGGTAGTTCTCGCCGCCTTCGCGCAGGAGGTTGGGGTGCGTCGCGCCGAGGATGATGTAAACGAGATTCGGATGGGCTTTGACGATCTCCGGCAGCGCCTCGATGACATACTCGATGCCCTTGTTCGGCGAGAGCAGCCCAAAGGTCAGCATGACCGGACGGCCGGCCACGTCGAAATGGTCCTTGTAGAAACTCGGGTCGGTGAACGCGACGTCGGGAATCCCGTGCGGGATGAGCGCGATCTTTTCCTCCGGATAACGGTAGATCTCCAGCAGCATGCGCCGCGCGCGCTCGGCCATGACCACGACGCGGGTCGACATGTCGATGAGTTCGGCGAAGACGCGCCGCTGGTCGGCGTCCGGTTTTTCCAGCACGGTGTGCAGCGTGGTGACCACCGGCATGCGCGCGCGGCGCAGGAGGCCGAGGAGATGGCTGCCGGCCGCGCCGCCGAAGATGCCGAACTCGTGCTGCACGCAGAGCGCGTCGATGTGCGCGAGGTTGAGAAAGTTCGCCGCGCGCACGTAGGACGCCATGTCGGGCTGGGGGATCTCGAAGCGGACATCGTCCGGGTAGTGGTATTCGTCGGGACGGTCGGAGACCGCGATGACCGGGCAGTTCCATCCGGGGTTGGTCTCGAGCACCGCATCGCGCAGGTCGCGCGTGAAGGTGGCTATGCCGCATTGCCTCGGCGGGTAGTCGCCCAAGAAGGCGACCTTGCTAACATGCGAGGCCTCTGACATCACCCCATTCTCGCCTCTGGAACGCGCACGCCAAATAGATATTTCCCTACCTTGCGGCCGGGCGGGGCGATGTCATCATTGCCATGGCGCCGCGGTTGCGCATGATGCGCGCATGATTTTGCTCATCACCAAATACGCGGTGACCGCGTTTGTCATCGTGCTCGTGTCCGAACTGGCCAAGCGCAGCGACAAACTCGGCGCGCTCGTTTCCTCGCTGCCCTTCGTCACCATCATGGTGATGGTGTGGCTGCACTTCGAGAAGCAGGGCACGGCGAAGCTGGCCAACCACGCTTTCTACACCTTCTGGTATGTCATTCCCACTATGCCGATGTTCCTGCTCATGCCCCGGTTGCTGCACAAGGGTGTGGGTTTTTGGTGGTCGCTGCTCTGGAGCGCACTTTTGACCTTTGTCTGTTTTGTCCTCACGGCGTTGGTAGCCAAGCGCTTCGGCGTGGAGCTGATGCCGTAAATCAGGCTCGGTTCGCCCTTTCATCTGCGCGTCCGGCCGGGCGAAGCCACATGTGTGGATCAAGTGGCCAACAATACTGTATGTTGTGGCTGGGGCAAAAAGGAGAAGCCAAGCTCATTTGTGCGGCTACCCTCCACAGGGTATTGCAAAACCGTAAACTTCTGCTTCCTTGTTCGTAGTCGACAACCCCATTACGCCCGCGTTTGCGGCACCGGGGAGTTGGCTGCCAAAAAAACAAGAAGTTGCCCGACAGCATGATTGCCCCATCGCTATGCAGATTTCGCACTGTTGCCGCACTGGTTTTCACGGCGTTTGCGTCGAATCTTTTCGGACACAATCTCGATACCACTTCCACCGCGCTGCAATACTCTCCTGACTTCATCGAGACGATGAAGGTGCGCGCGACGAACGGCCAGTCGCTCATCCAACCCGGAGACGAATTCTGGGTGTCGATGAAAACCACGCCCGGACCCGGCACCGTAACCGGCGTTGGTGGCTACATGACGTTTTACGTTCCCGGTGGCTTCCAAGTGGCCGATGCGGCCTATGTCACTCCTTCTTCCTCCGATCCGCGCGGTTTCATCGATGCGCCGATCGACGGTCAATCTCCCATCGCGCTTGGCGCCGGACCCATCGGGGCCAAAGTCGCCACCGGTCTGACGGGGTACGCTTATCCTTCGAACAACATCCTCGGCGTCAATGAGGCCCCGACCACCTCGGCGGGAATCTCCCGCGGCACCATCGCCGGCGTCTATGCTGACACGGGCATCTTCTATTCCACGGATGCGCGCACGGTTTTCAACAGCTACGGTGCTGCCCCGACGGGTGGCACGGCCCCGATGATCAACAACTCGGGTGACACGGTGGGAGAATGGTATGCGGTCGGTCTGACCAACAAGCTCGGCGTGATGACGCTTTGGGATTCGTATCAATTGCGCGCCTTCGGCCGCAAGGACATCGCCCCGATCATCGACACCGCCGACGGACGCGGCAATGCGCCGTGGGGTATGGCCAGCGCGGTGGCCGGGCCGCAGAGCGGCTACGCTTGGGCATTCGATTTCGTGGCCTATTCCAACAAACCGGGCAATGTCAACATGAAGGTGCAGGCCGGTGTCGAGGTTGGTCCTTGGAATCGCATCAAATACCCCGGCTCGCAGGTGGCCAGCGACACCGCCGGTTCGGCCAGCACGACCTTGGGCAACGCGGGCATCGATGGCAGCTCGATCGGTTACGATTTCTCTTCTTCCGGCGTGCTGCCGACCAATGTCAATGCGGTGCGTTTCGCCATCGGCCAGCTCGAACTCGGCCGTCCCGAATACGCTGCGGTCAAACTCAAGGTCGGCGCGGGCTTCTCCGCCTCCAACTCGATCTACGCCGACGCCTTCGGCGGTGACGCGGGCGGTTCCAGCACCGGCAAAGATCACCTCTGGCGCTACTTCGACCCGACGGTTGCTATTCTCACGCCGTCCGTTCTTCTCCAGAAAGTCGTGGCGGATCCTCTGGTTGCCCCCGGCGGCACGACCTATTTCGACATCACCTTCGCCAACACCGGCGCGGCCGCTCTCAACAATGTCGTTCTCACCGACGTCCTTCCCACCGGCCTCGTTTATCTGAGTTGCTCGCCCGCTCCGACTTCCCTCTCCGGTCAGACCATCACCTGGAACCTCGGCGGCATGTTGCCGAACACCATCCGCACCTTCCGCATGTATGTGAAGGCAACGGGGGTGGGGACACTCCTCAACCGCGTCACCGCGACGAGCAACGGCACGCCCATCGCTGTGGCCGACGACACCGTCGAAGTCTCCTCGCGTGCGCTGCTCCGCGAGGAAAAGACGGTCACGCCCTCCAATTCGACTCCCGGCGGAACGGTCACTTATACCCTCACGGTCTACAACGAGGGCACCGGTGCCAACGGTGTTCCGCTTGTCATCACCGACACACTGCCCGCGGGCTTCACCTACGCGAGCCTGGTCAGCACGACGCTGAACGGCGGCACGACCGCGTCGGGCGTGGTTACGGTCAACTCCAGCAATACCGCTCAACCGGTCTTCACCGTTTCGCAGGCCATTCAACCGGGTAAAACATTCGTCGCCAAATTCACGGCTACCATCGGCGCCGGCGTCACCCCCGGCACTTACTACAACCAGGCGCTGCTGCAGTTCGAGGGCAAGGACATCCCGCCGCGTTTCGAGGCGCCGGTCACCATCGGCGGCGCGCAGATCGGCAACACGGTTTATCGCGATTGGAACGGCAACGGCGTGCAGGACGCGACGGACGGGGGCCTGTCCGGCGTCACGGTCAATCTTTACGCTGCCGACGGCACCACCCTCCTCGGCAGTAAAGTGACCGACTCCAACGGAAAATATCTCTTCACCGGCCTTGCTGCGGGAACCTATGTGGTCAAGGTCATGTCGGGTGTTCCTGCGGGCTACACGCTCACCGGATCGCCGGCCGTCCCTCTCTCCAATCAATACACCGCCACGCTTGCCGGGAACCAAACGCTTCTCACGGTCAATTTCGGCTACCGTCCCGGCGGCACAGGCTCGATCAGTGGCATCACCTTCGACGACGACAACAACAACGGTGTTTACGACGCGGGCGATACCGGTATACCCAGCGTGCCCGTCTCGCTCTACTACGACAGCAATGGCAACGGGGTTTACGATGCGGGCACGGATGCGCTTGTCTCGACACAGAACAGCAACGGCAGCGGCAACTACAGCTTCACCACCTTGGCCACGGGGCTGAATTATCTCGTCATCGTCGACGCCTCATCCTCGGCTATCACCACTTATTTCAGTCCCTACACGCCGCACGCCACCACGGTAACGGCGCGATCGGTGCTGAACCTGAGCGGTGCGGTTGCCAACCAGAACTTCGGTTTCTTCGCCGGTGGTGCCGCAGTCGGCGACCAGGTTTTCCTCGACAACAACCTCAACGGCACCTTCGACGCGGGCGACACGCCCTTGGGCGGCGTCACCGTCTCGCTGTATGACCTGAGCAACACCCTGATCGCCACGACGGTGAGCAGTTCCGCCGATGGCACCTACATGTTCAGCGATCTGCCGGCCGGCACTTACACCGTCGTGGTCGATACCGGCAGTTCCTCCATCCCCGATGGCTACGTTGCTTATACAACGCAATACATCGTCACGCTGACCGCGGGACAAACCGACCTCACCGCCGATTTCGGATTCGCCAACTACCTCAACAAGACAGTCAGCGTGGCCTACGCCACCAATGGTCAGACCATCACCTTCAGCATCTTTCCGCGCTACCCCTCCAGCGAATTGCTCTCCAGCGTGCGCGTCATCGATCCCTTGCCAGCAGGCACGTCTTACGTGACGAACAGCGCTACCAACACGGGCGGAACGTTCGGTCCTTACTCCAGCGTGGCTGGCGTCCCCGGCGCGCAGGCGGCGGACAACACCGATCCGTTGGATCCCATCCCGGGCATCACCAATACTCTCACGGTCAGCACGAACTTCCTCCGGGTCAGCAACACGCTCACTGTGACCATGAACGTCCGCGCCAGCACCAATCTCACCGCGGTTACGCCGGGGGATTTGACCACCGGAGGAGTCGGCACCTTCGTCGCTTCCGCGCCGAGTTTCACCGTCGTCTCGGGTCCCACGCCCGCCAGCACCAATGTCACTACCAACACCAACGGCGTGAATTTCACCTGGACGGTGCGTCCGGATGTTCTCGGTGAATACATCTTCACCGCGGACGCCACGGACAGCGCGACCAACAGCTTCCCCGCCGGCGCTTCGCCCAGCGTTCTTGCCGTCGAGGGCGGCGGCCCCAATGTGGTCAGTTGGAACATCGGCAACAACACCGCTCCGGTCGGCGGGGAGACAAACCTGACCGGCAACCCGGCAGGAATCTATGCCTTCGGCGGCGGCACGAATATCTTCCGCACCTACGGCCTGAGTTCGTCCAACTGGTCCTCGCTCAGTAATCTACCGACCAACACAGTCGACAGTGCCGGCACGACTTTCGCCACGAACAACAACCTCATCTACGCCACGCGCGGCACCGGATTCCAAAATTTCTACGCTTACAATATCACCAACAATAGTTGGACCAACCTTGCCAACGTGGGAGCCAACCTCGCGGCAGGTTCGTCCATCGTCTATCTCAACACCGGTGGCACCAACTTCGTCTACGCCTCCGTGGGCAACGGCAAGAACTTCCGCCGCTACAACATCGGCGCGAACTCTTGGGCGGCTCTCACCGCCGCCTCGAAGAACATGAAGGCGGGATCGCAACTCGTTACCGATGGCACGAATATTTTCGCGGCTGGCGGCGGCGGGAAGACGGATTTCCAGCGATACAATGCCGGCGCCGGCAACTGGACTGCCCTGACGGCTGTGCCCGGGGCAGTAGGTGCCGGTGGCGGTGCCGCGCGAGTCGGGGCCAATATTTACGTCTTGCGCGGAAACTCCACGGCGAACCTCTACAGCTACAGCATTACCGGCAGCAACTGGACGACGCTCTCCAATGCACCCGGCACGGTCACCACCGGCGGCAAGATGACCACTGATGGCACCAACCTTTTCGTGTTCAGGGGCACCACCAATACTTTCTGGCGCTACAACGTCGCCTCGAGCAACTGGAGCACGCTCCCCAACTTCCCGACCAACACGGCGGCCGGATCGACGCTCACTTACGCGCCGCAACTTGGCACCGTCTCTGGACGATACTCCACGCTGTCCGCCAGCCCGGCTTTGGGCGGGACGAACACCACGGCGACCGTGACCCTCACGTTGCAGTCCACCGAACTGGCCACCAACGTGACGCCCCCGACCACTCTCATCGTGGCCACCAACAACGGCGCCACGGCCACCAACACCTACCGTGTGGGACCCGGCTCCCAACCCGGCAGCATCACCTTCTCCGGTGGAGGCACAGCCACCAACAGCGTGACGTTCCCGACCGCCACGGCGAACAGCATTCTTCTCGCGCCGACGCTCACCTTCCAGGCCACGATCACCAACACCAACGCCGTCATCACCAACAATGCCATTCTCGGCGACGATGGCAGCGTCATCGGCTCCGTCCCAAGCAACGACACCTTCACCGCAACGAGTGGCTCGATCGGTGATCTCGTCTGGGTGGACAGCGATGGCAATGGCGTGCAGGGAACCAATGAGACTGGTCTCGCCGGTGTCACGATCAATGTTTACGCGTCCAACGGCGTGACGCTGATCGGTTCCGCAGTGACTTCGGGAACCGGTGCCTACCGCGTCAACAGTCTCCCGCCGGCGACCTACGTTGTGCGGCCCGATCCTTCCACGGTTCCGGCCGGATACATTGCCACCACCGCCGTCCCGCACAACGTCGTCCTTGCCGCCGGCCAGCAATACAACGACGCCGACTTCGGTTACCAACCGCCCGCCACCGGCAGTATCTCCGGCCAACTCTGGATCGACACGAACTCCGACGGAGTTGTCGATTCCGGCGAAACCAACATTCCGAATATTCCCGTCGCCTTGCAGAAAAACGTCGGCGGTGTCTGGACGACCATCTCCAGCACCACGACCGATTCGACCGGTGCCTATTCCTTCACCGGATTGCCTGCGGGCACTTACCGCGTCAGGGTCGACAGCACCGCCACAGTTTACAGTCCTTATTCCGCGTCTTACAGCGGACAACTCGGTGACGTGACCGATCCGACCTATGATCCGGACGGGCAAGTCACGCCGAACTACGCCGACGTTACTCTGCCGACCAGCACTTCGGTGCTCACCCAGCAGAACTTCGGTTACGTCTGGAACGGCGAGATCGGCCAGCTTGTTTGGTATGACGCGGCGCAAACCGGCGTGCCCGATCCCACCAAACCCGCCCCGAACGGCACGGTTGCGCTCTACGTCGATATCAACGGCAACGGCAACATTGATGCCGGCGAGGATTACGTCATCGCGGTGATGACCACCGGCAACGGTTCGGTCGATTATCCGAATCCGGACGGGCAGGGGAACGGCTACTACCTCTTCACCGGGCTGCCGCCCGGCAAATACGTGGCATCCATCTCCGAACAAGAGGTGCCCAGTCCTGTGCCGGATTACAACATCGGCACCATGGTGCTCACCACGGATGAGGCCATCGCCTCCACGCTCACCGCTGGTTCCATGACGGCGACGAACGCCAACTTCGGTCTGGCCCAGAAAGCCCAGCTCTCCGGCCGCGTCTTTTACGATCCGAATTTGAACGGTGTTTATGACACGGGCGATGTTCCGCTCTCCGGGGTCACCGTTTACGCCAAGGATCTGAACGGCAACATCATTTCCACCGCCACGACCGACAGCTCCGGCGGATACACCTTCCTCCTCGACCCGGGCAGCTACACCATCAGCTACAACTCGGGAGATATCCCGCCTGCTTACACCAAGAACACGACGCCGACGGAAATTCTTGTCACCGCTATCGCGGGTGCTTCTTCCAGCGGCTACGACTTTGGCGTGGCCGACAACGGTCTCATCTCCGGCACGGTCTACGGCGATGTGAATTCCGATGGCACGCAAGGTTCCGGCGAACCGGGTCTCTCCGGCATCACCGTGGGCAACTACCGCGTGGCGGGCGGCAGCACCAACCTGCTTGCCACCGATGTCACCGACGCCGTCGGGTTCTACGAGTTCACCGGCCTCGCCGCCGCGACCAATGGCACCAACTACTTCGTGCAGGTCGAAACCTCCGGCATCGATACGAACACTTACAAAACGGTCCCGACCGGCTATCCCGCGGGCGCCAACACCAACACCAGCAGCTGGAGCACGGCCCTCACCAACGGACAGAGCATCACCAACGTGAATTGGGGTTACCCGCTCGTCCCTGGTGATTACTACAAGATCGGCGGCAAGATTTACAACGGACCCGGCCCGACCTACCAACCGGCCGATCCGGCGATTCCCGGCGTGAAAGTCACTGTCGAGGTTGATGAAGACGGCGACGGAACTTACGACAAGACCTACACCGTTACCACCGACAGCAGCGGCAACTACGTGGTCGAGGGTATCAAGAAGGGTTCAAGGGTTCGCATCACTGTTGATGAGTCGACGTTGCCCAACGAGGCCTACGCCATTACCGGTGATCCGACCGGTGGCGGTTCGCCCACCAAGACCTATGTCATCAACGACCTGCAGGCTGACTCGACCGGCCTCAATTTCGGATACGAGGAAGATTTGGGCAGCATCGCCGGCACCGTCGTTGCCAACAGCAACGGCAATGGCACGGCCGAGCCGGGCGAAACGCCGGTGGCGGGTGTCACCGTGACGCTCACCCAAGCCGGACCCGACGGCATCCTCGGCACGGCGGATGATGTCGTCTCCACCACCACAACCGACGTCAACGGCGACTACCTCTTCAGCAACCTGCTGCCCGGACCGTTCGAAATCGTTACCACGCCGCCGGCCAATTACACACCGCTCGCCGATGCCAATGGTGGCAATCCGAACAACATCACCAGCACGCTAAACCGCGGCGAAAATCTTACCGCTCAGGACTTCGAATACACCGGACCCGGTTCGATCACCGGCACGGTCCTCATCGACACCGATGGCGACGGGGTCGGCGACCAACCGGCACCGGGCGTGATCTTGTCCTTGGTCGATGCGAGCGGCAATCCCGTGCTCGACGGCGGCGGAAACCCGATCACCACGACGACCGACTCCAACGGCGACTACACCTTCAGCAATGTGCCCGCCGGCACCTACGGGGTAAAGAAGACCAATCCGGTGAATTATCGCGCGCTCTCCGACAAGGACGGCGGCAATCCGGATTACATCACGACCGTCGTCGTCACCGACGACACGGAAAGCTCCGGCAACGACTTTGTTGTCCAGTTGCTCGAGTGCCCGAACACCTGGCCGAACTGGCAATCGGTCCACACCAATCTCCCGAACACCAATGTGACCGGCAACGATGACGGCGACATGCAGGGCAATCTCTTCGAATACGCCTTCTGCATGGATCCGGAGAACGGCCAAGGTTCGCCTTATTGCCTCGTCGCCTCGCTCTCGAACACCGCGACGCAAGTGGACCTCGTCTTCTCGCGCACGCTCGGAGGCGCAACCGACATCACCTACGAACTCCAGAAAGCCACCAACCTGTCCACCAATACCTCGTGGTCCACGTTGCCGCTCCCGACCAATGTCATTGTCACGACCAACTACGCGGGCGGCGACGAGTCTGTCCGCATCCCGAACCTCGGTGCGGTCACCGGCCTGACCAATAGCGGTTTCATCCGCATGAAGGTCACGCTCACCTCGACAAATCCGTCGGAGAACAACGCCACCGCGACCGGTGAAGTCGGCGGTTGGATCAAGACGCCTCTCACCACCAACAACCGCACGTTCAATGATCCGTTCCTCTCCTGCCCGGCATGGTCCGGCACGGTCGGCAGCGTGAGCGGCAACAACATCGGCGTTCCTGTTCCGGTGCAGTCCGGCAACTCGGACCTCTCGTTCCTCGGCACGGGCTCGGATGAGTATTACGTCGAGATCACGTCCGGTGCGCTCCAAGGCCAGCGCTTCGACATCGCCGGAGGCGCTACGAACATCATCACCATTTCGCCGGACAGCAGCCTCAATTCCGTCGACTCGCCTTACAATACATCGGTCGGTGCGCCGTCCGCCGCGTTGACCAATTCCACCTTTGTGGTCCGCAAGCACCGCACGCTGCTCTCGCTCTTCCCGACCAACTTGCTGGTTGCCTCCGGTGACCCGACCACCGCCACGCTGCTCCAACTCACCGCGGGAACGACCAACACGGTCAACAACACGAACGGCGCGGGCTGGATTTCCTACTTCTTCTGCAATACCGCGACGATCACCAACCAATGGGCGCTGGTCGGCGATGTCAATCTGACCAGCCAGATGGCCAAGGTCATGCCTCCGGGGCAGGGGAGCTTCCTCCAAGCCCGCACCAACGGCAGCTTCATGCTCTTCGGCAAAGTGCGCGCCAATAACTTCGTCAGCCCGCTGGCTACCGGCCTCAATCTCTTCGGCGGCGGCTATCCGCTCGCGCAATCACCATCGGCCCGCGTGATGAACCGCACCACCGGATTCTTCGCCACGAACAACTTCGTCACGGCCGACCAGTTCATGCTCTGGCGCGGGGACACTGAACCTTCCTTCAACAGCTACGTTCCGTATTACTTGCTCTACGCGGTGCCGACCCGGACCAACCAACCCACGCTGCTGCAATGGACCCGCAACGGCGACAATACCCTGGTCAACCAGAGCAGCAACAACCTCTTCGTGCCCGACTACAGCACCCTCATCCGTGTGCAGTCGGCCATCACCAACTACACCACTCCGCTCCCGTGGAACCCCTGAACGCCATGAAACACCACGCGTATTCGACCGGATTCCGCCGTTTTGTCGCCGCAGTGGCTGCGGTAGTAATGACCGCTGCGCCGCTGCGCGCCGAAGTCCTCTTCGATTGGGGGTCGGAAGTTTACAGCGAGTTGTTCGACAGCTACGGCACACGCCTCGACGGTTCTTATACTTTCGAACTCGGCGCCTTTGATCCTTCCTTCACCCCGACAGCCGGCAACGTCACCTCCTGGGCGGCCAACTGGAAGGTCTTCGACTCAACGGCGATCAACACCACGTTCGATTTGTTCCGCTCTTCGGCTTACATGCTCGACGACGGCACCAGCTCGAGCTTGGCGGCAGATCCTGCCGGATACGATTTCCGCGGCCTCGATGCCTACATCTGGGGCTACAACACGAAGAGCTACACGCAGACTCTGGAGTGGGTCTGGTTCCGCGCGCCGAGTTGGATTTTCCCGGCTAGCTTCGCTCCCGGTCCTCCGGTCACGCCGACCGATTGGTCCATCAGCCAGCTTACCGCGGGCGATGTGCCTCTCTTCGGACGCCAAGCCGGCGATGTCGGTCTGGGTTATGCCTCAGCGCCCGGCGTGCTCGGCCAATACAACTTGCAGACGTACACGCTGACCCCGGGCCCTGCGGGGGTTCCGGAGCCTTCGACCATTTTCTTCGCCG
>JBEDBL010000072.1:0-12235 GCA_041177245.1 Verrucomicrobiota bacterium | reverse complement strand
GTCAGACCGAGGAAACTTTGCATCGCATAGCGGCAGACATCGTCCGCCGACGGACCGAAGGCGCGCGTTCCGACCTCGGCCGGGATCATCACCGCGGCAAAACATTTTCCCGGACGCGGCGACTCGGTAAGTGACGCGCATTACAAACTCCCGGTGGTCACGGCGGGCGCGGAGGAAATGCGCCGCGAGCACCTGCGCCCCTACCGCGAACTGATCGAAGCGGGGTTGCCCGCCATCATGGCCGCGTTTTCCGCCTACCCCTCGCTGGAAAAGGACGGCAACGCTCGCCGGCCCGCCGCCACATCGAAGCAAATCATCACCGGCCTGCTGCGCGAGGAGATGGGTTTCGACGGCGTGATCACCACGGACAACTGCCAGATGGGTGGCCTGCTCGAGATCCATGAGATCGGCGAAGCGGCGGTGCGCTCGCTGCAGGCGGGATGCGATCTCATTTTGTTCCGTGCCTACACGCCGGCGCGCAACCGCGTGATCGAGGCGGTGCTCGGCGCGGTGGAAAGCGGGGAATATCCACTCGCCGATCTCGACGCCTCCGTGCGCCGCATCCTGCGCATGCGCCACGACATGGGGCTCGACCGCGACTACGGGCGCGTCTCGGTGGAGGAAGCCGCCGCCGTCTCGCGCGATCCGGAAATCGTCAAAGTGGAAACCAAAGCTGCGGAGCAAAGCGTCACCGTGCTGCGCGATGAAAAGTCCCTGCTCCCCGTCGATCCTTCGGCCAAGGTGCTGCTCGTCGAGCAGGCCCACGCCCTCCACCTTTTCCAGAACAGCGTGCAATGCCATCCGGGCGTGCTTTGGAAAGAAATGTGCCGCCATTCGGACAATGTCGGCGTGGTCCTCGTGCGTGAGTCGCCGACCGAAGAGGACCGCAACGCCGTGCAGAAACGCCTCGCCGAGGCGGATCTCGTCGTGGCGACGAACTATTACAACTACCGCGGTCAGGCGCCGGGCGAGGCATTGCTCAAGTCCCTCCACGAATCCGGAAAACCTGTCATCACGGTGACCAACAATCCTTTCGCCACCTTCGGCGCGCCACCATGGGCCCCCACGGTCATCGTCAATTTCGGCATCTCTTCGGCCGCCTGCACCCGCGCCGTCGCCGGGGTCATTTTCGATCAACTAAAAAAATCCGCCGGTCGGCTCCGAATGAATCTCGGTTTGCCGGACCAGTCGGCATAGACTCTCCGTTCGGGTCCACCCGCCGCCGGTTTCCCGGCGCGTATTTTCCAAACCATGAAAATCCTGCTTACCACCACGTCGTTCCAAGACACACCCGGACCGCATCACGAGATGCTGGCCGCGAAGAATTACGAGATCGTCCGCGAGCGCGGGCCGCTCACCGAGTCGCGCATGCTCGAGTTGGCCGGCGATTTCGACGCATTCCTCTGCGGCGACGACGCCATCACGCGCGCCGTGCTCGAGAAATCGCTGCCGCGCCTCAAGGTCGTGGCCAAATACGGCATCGGTCTGGACAAAGTGGATGTCGCGGCGGCAACGGACCTGAAACTTCCCGTCACCTTCTGCCCCGGCGTGAACCACACGACCGTGGCCGAGCACACCTTCGGTCTGCTCCTCGCCATTTACCGCGACATCGTCGAGCAGGGCAACGCGGTGCGGGAAGGCAAATGGAAACGCCTCACCGGACACGAGCTGATGGGCAAAACGATAGGCATCGCGGGCCTCGGCCGCATCGGCAAGGAAGTCGCCATCCGCGCCAAGGCCTTCGGCATGGAGGTGCTCGGCTTCGATCTTTATTGGGACGAGGAGTTCGCCAAGAAGCACGGCATCACCCGCGTCGCCGATGTGGACGACCTCATCCGCCGCTCGGACATCGTTTCGCTGCACATGAATCTGACGCCCGAGACGAAGCACTTCATCAACGCGGAGCGTCTCAAACTTTTCAAAAAGAACGCCGTGCTGCTCAACTGCGCTCGCGGGGAACTGGTCGAAGGCGTCGCCCTAGCCGCAGCCCTCGATGCCGGGCAGATTGCCGGCTACGGCGCGGACGTGCTGGACGAGGAACCGCCCAAGCCGGACCACCCCCTGCTCAAGTGTCGCGGTTCGCTGATCACGCCGCACATCGGTTCGCGCACCTACGAAAGCGTCGTCCGTCAGGCCACCATGGCAGCGCAGAACATGATCAATGTCCTCGAAGGCAAACCCGCCGTGGCCCAGGCCAACAAACTCTGACCAGCCATGTCCGAAACCTGGTTCATTGTTCCGGCCGACAAGCACGACGACCTCGTCACCCGCGCCTACCGTGCTCGCGGATATTCCGAGGACGAGGCGCGCGATGCCGCCCGTTTCTGCCACAGCGCGGCGCGTCACGGCATCCGCACGCACAACGCGCTCAAGGCGCTTCACCTCGACGATCTTTTCGGGAGCAAAGTCGGGCGCTGGTCGCCCGGCGCGCAGATTGAAAAGTTGCCGTCGCGTTTCGCCGCGTCCGAGGCGTGGGACGGACACAACAAACTCGGACAAGCCGTGGCCTACCGCGCGATGGAGCGCTGCATGGAACTGGCCGACCAATACGGCATCGGCATGGTCAGCGTGGACAATGCGACGCATTACCTCTGGGGCGGCGGCTACGTGATCGACGCCTCGCTCAAGGGCTACATCGCCTACACCAATTGCACCTCCGCGACCTCGGAAGTCGTGCCCTTCGGCGGCAAGACACCGACCATGGGAACAAACCCCCACTCGTGGGGATTTCCCACGCAGGATGCGGTCGGGTTTCCCATCGTCATCGATTGGGCGACCTCGACCGTGGCCATGGGACGCGTGCAGCAATTCGCACGCGAGGGCAAAGAACTCGGACCCGGTTGGGCGGTCGATGCGGAAGGCAAACCGACAACCGACCCGAACAAGGCTGTCGCGCTGCTGCCCTTCGGCGCGCACAAAGGCTATGGACTCGGCCTGATCGACGAACTTTATGCCGCCTACATCGGCGGCGGGTTGCCCGCGGTCCGCGGCACCGACCGCGGCGACGCGAAGGAAAAACGCGGCTCGGCCTTCTTTTTCCAGTGCATCCATCCGGAGGCGCTGCGCGGGCACGATTACGCCTGCGGACGCACGCAGGCGCAAAACGTGAAAGCCTGCCTCGCCGACATCCTCGGACCCGGAAATGCAAATTGCATCCTGCCGGGACAACTGGAAGCCGAGGCGGCGCGCCGCACCGACGAGCATGGCGGCCTGCTCTTCAACAAAGCCGAGATCGAAAGCTTCGCCCACATCACCGATGCGCTTGGCGAAGCGGCCTGGAAACCGGAAGATTTCAAAACCACCAACATCTGAACCAACACGTTTATGTCACTCCCACTCCGCGACAAATCATCCTGCCACTACGACCAGATCTCGCTCGGCGAGGTCATGCTGCGCCTTGATCCCGGCGAGGGCCGCGTGCGCACCGCGCGCCAGTTCACCGCGTGGGAAGGCGGCGGCGAATACAACACCTCGCGAGGACTGCGCAAATGCTTCGGGCTGAAAACCGCGGTCTGCACCGCGTTCGTCGACAATGAGGTCGGCCACCTCGTCGAGGATTTCATCATGCAGGGCGGGGTGGACACGGATTTCATCAAATGGCGCGAGGATGACGGCATCGGGCGCTCCGTGCGCAACGGTCTCAACTTCACAGAGCGCGGCTATGGCGTGCGCGGCGCGGTGGGCGTGCCCGACCGCGGACACACCGCGGCCTCGCAACTCAAACGCGGTGATTTCGACTGGGATCACATTTTCGGAAAACTCGGCGCGCGCTGGTTCCACACCGGCGGCATTTTCGCCGCGTTGTCCGAATCCGCCGCCGACCTGACCATCGAGGCGGTCCAGGCCGCGAAGAAGCACGGCACCATCGTCAGCTACGACCTCAACTACCGCCCATCGCTTTGGAAATCGATCGGCGGACAAGCCAAAGCGCGCGAAGTGAACCGCGAGATCGCCAAATATGTCGATGTGATGATCGGCAACGAGGAGGACTTCACTGCTTCACTCGGATTCGAGGTCGAGGGTGTGGACCACAATTTGAGCAATATCGAGACGGACGCCTTCAAGCGCATGATCGAAACCGCGGTGAAGGAATACAAAAACTTCAAGGTTGCCGCGACGACGCTGCGCGGAGTGATCACCGCGAGCAAGAACGACTGGAGCGCGATCTGCTGGCATGACGGCAAATTCTACGAAAGCCGCAAGTATCCCGGCCTCGACATCCTCGACCGCGTGGGCGGCGGCGACAGCTTCGCCAGCGGGTTGTCCTTCGGGTTCCTCGAGCAGAACGACCCGCAACTCGCGGTCGATTACGGCGCGGCGCACGGAGCACTCGCTTCGACCACACCGGGCGACACTTCCATGGTCACGCGCAAGGAAGTGGAAAAACTGATGAAGGGCGGGAGCGCGCGCGTCGTGCGTTAAACGATGAAACCCGCGGAACTTTTCAGCCTGGCCGGCAAAACGGCCGTAGTCATCGGCGGAACGGGAGAACTCTGCGGCGCGATGGCCGAGGGCATGGCCGCCGCGGGGGCGAACGTCGTGCTGGTTGGACGCGATGAATCCAAAGCGGAAAAGCGTCTTGCCGCCATCCGCGCAGCGGGAGGCAGCGCGTCGTTTGCAAAATGCGAGGTTACATCGCGCGAAGAACTCGCAACGCTGGCCGATCGCGTCTGTTCCAACGGCGGCCGCGTCGATGTTCTCGTCAATGGCGCGGGCGTGAACAGCCCGACGCCATTTCTCGAGATTTCCGAGGAGGAAATGGACCGCATCATTTCGATCAATCTCAAGGCCGTGATTGTCGCCTGCCAGGTATTCGGCGCTCGCATGCTCGCGTCCGGCGGCGGCAGCATCATCAACCTCGGTTCGATCTCGGGTATCGTCCCCCTCTCCCGCGTGTTCACCTACTCGGCGACCAAGGCCGCGGTGCACAACCTATCGAAAAATCTCGCGCGCGAATGGGCGGCACAAGGCGTCCGCGTCAACACGCTCATCCCCGGATTTTTCCCCGCCGAACAAAACCGCAAAGTGCTTACCCCCGAGCGTATCGCCTCTATCATGAACCGCACGCCGATGAAACGCTTCGGCGAGGCGCGCGAATTGGTCGGTGCCACACTGCTTCTTGCCTCCGATGCCGGCAGCTTCGTTACCGGCACCGAGATGGTGGTCGACGGCGGATTCGCCGCCATGGCGATCTAAAAGAAAGGCCACAACCGAGTCTACGAGACAGCCGGGGACAAAGTCCGCAGGCAAATAAACGCGGATAGGCGCGGATGAAGACATCTTGCACCCATGCTGCTTCGTGTTTCGGCGCCGGGGACGGCGCCGCTACATCTGCTGTGGCGTCGGCGTCCTCGCCGACGAATCCGTTCAGGCCGCCGCGTTGCGCGCTTCGAGTTTACGACGGACATCGTCCGCAACCTCCCGCGTGATCGGATAACGCAGGAAGATAATCAGCGCAAAAAGGAAGAAGAGCAGCGGGATGCCGCAGTAGCAGAGCTTCATCAGGAACAATGTTTGCGGGGGTTGCGCGCCGCCGAGAGCTTGATTGAAGCCGACCCAGACGAGAATGTATCCCGACAAGGCAAAAGCCAGCGCGAGCCCGGTCTTGAAGACCCAGGCGTAAAGCGCGCCGAAGAGTCCCTCGCGGCGTTCGCCCGACTCGAGTTCGTCGACATCGCAGACGTCGGCAATCATGGCGTGGCAGAGCATGAAGACGGCGGCATTGTCGAAACCCCAGAGGAAACCGTTGACCAGCGCGAGTTGCGGGCGAGCAGGATCGAGCAACCACCAGAGCATAATGGAACGCGCGAGGCCCCAAGCAAGCGCGGCCGCGAAAATTTCCTTTTTGCCGAACCGCGTGGAAAGCTTCACCACCACAGGGGTGAAAAGCACCGCGACGATGAGGCAGATGGTCCAATTCTCCGCGGTCAACTCCGCACCGAGTTTCTTGTCGCCGCCGTAGAGATAGAAGATGTTGACGTAGTTGCCGAGGCCATTGACCAGATTGGTGCCGATGGTCACGAGCGTGAAGGCGATAGTCAGCTGCATGAAGGCGCGGTTGCCCCACGCCGCTTTCATGCCCTGCCAGAGGGAAGGCCGTTTCTTTTTTTCTTTGGGTGCGATTTCCACCAATTCGCGCTCACGCACCATGAGCACGGGGAGCAGTCCGAAAACGACAAGGACCACGCCGGCGATGATCCCGACCACACGGACTCCGTCGATCGTGTCGGCAAAGAGATAGCGCTGCTGCGTTAGAGGATAGAGCCAGGCGGCGAGAATCTGCCCGGCGGGCCCGATCATGCTGGCGAAACCCTGCAGGCGCGTGCGTTCGTCGTAGTCGGGCGACAACTCGTACCCCATCGCGTACCAAGGGACGGTGAACACCGCCAAAGCGAGATAGAAAAGAAACGAAACGGCCGCGAAATAGACAGTGTATTCGGTCACGGAAAGCCCGCGCGGAAACCACCAGGTCAACGCGAAGAAAAGGCCGGTGAGAATCGCGCCCACGAAAATGAAGGGCTTGCGGCGTCCGAACTTCGATTTGAACCGGTCCGACCATTGCCCGATGAACGGATCGGCGAACGCGTCCCACACGCGCCCGAGTGCGAGGATGGTGCTGACCGACGCGGGGCTCACGCCCAGCTCCAAGTTGTAGATGGGGCCGGAGAGTTGCTTGGGCGCCTGTTTGCCCACCATCACGGCGATATTGCCGAGTCCGAAACCGACCTTTGTCGAAAGGGGCAGACGGTCTTTCGCGGGTGCGGACATGAACACGAGAGACTAGCAGGGCGGAGGAACCGCCGTCTATACAACGGGCGCACACGTGTGCGCGGTTTTGTCGCACAGGAAAGCGCGCGACACAAAAGGGATCACCAAGGTAACGGCTTTCGATCAACAGACACCGCGGCAACGCTGCCGTCGAAATAAAGCACGTTGCGCGCCTTCCCATGCAAGGCGTTGGTCGAGAGCCTGCTTTTCCAACCCGGCGAAACCCAGGTGACCGCGGTATTGAAAAGCGATTGGTCCAGTTCGATCAAGGCATAGGGCTTGGTCTGATCGGCGGTGAACTGGGACAGTTTGGACTGCAAAGCCACCGCGCTCATGGGTTTGACGCCGCCTTGCGCCCCGAAGGGCGAGAAAACGGTGCCGTCGGGCATCGGGTAAGCTTGGCAGGCAAGATAGCACGGTATGCCGTTGTCGCCGGTTCCCTTGTTCAACGACTGCCATGCGGGATATGCCAGAGACTTCATGAAAAAAGTGCCCCAACTGTTGCCCGAGGGCCTTTCCTTTTCGAGATAGGTCATGAGCTGCACCTCAAGCCCGTTTGCCGAACCACTGCTCGCGTGCGGCGAAATACGGCTGAGCGTGTTGCCATTGGCCGGGCCTGGCATCATGCCGTTGTTGTCAGCAACGAAGCTGTACATGGCTGCGCCGAAATTCTTGAGATTGCCGGCGGACTTCGCACGACTGGCGGAAAATTGCGCCGAGGAGAAGGCGGGCACGGCGATGGCGGCCAAAATCGCGATGATGGCGATGACAACCAACAGTTCAACCAAGGTGAAAGCAGATGCAGCGGGCGGGGACTGGCGTTTTGTCATGGGCAAGAGCTATGGCCCGCCGTGCGCGCCTTTTGAACGCCCCGAAGTGCAAGCTTGTGCATTCCATCGATGCGCCCGACGTCCTTGCACACGTGTGCGCATCATCCGCTTTTGCGCGGGCCCCGCGGCGCGGTTCATCTTAATGGGACGCAATGTCAGCCATGGTCATCCAAAACACCGACACCCTAGAACATCCCGAAACCGGAGGCAGGCGCCGACACCAACCCACGCCGGCCCAAGCGCTGCAGTTTTCTGCGGGTCGTGTGCGCGACATCGCGGCGCTACGCGGGCTCGGATTTTCCTACCGCGAAATCGCATCGCACTATGGTGTGACGCCGCAGGCCATCTCGCTTCTGCTCGCGCGCAGCCGCAAGCAGATGAAAGCGATTGGCGGCGATCCCGAACTGGCCGATCTTTCGGCCCGCGCCTGCGCCGCGCTGCAACGGCTCGGAGTGCACAGCCGGCAGGAAGCAGCCACGGCCAACGTGATCGAACGTCTCGGCCACGCGCGTAACTGCGGACGCAAAACGCTGGATGAAATCAGCGAATGGATTTCCGGGGTATCCGTGCCCGCCGTACACCAAGCGGCCTGAGCCGGATCGATGGCTGCATGCGCGCGGGTTGATCAGCCGCGTTGCCTGCGGATGCGGATAGACACATCGCGCGTCGCGGGCAGGATGAATTTGCGGATCTCGATGGTGGCGGCGGAGACGAGGAGAAATCGCCCGAGCAGCCCCTCGGCCAGACTTTCGGCCAGAGTCTCGAGTAAACGCACTTCGCCGCGGGCACATTCCTCTTTGAACCACGCGGCGACCGACGCGTAGTCGGTCGTGCGCGCGATGTCGTCGCCGATCCCGCGGAAATCGCTTTCAAGCACGGCATCGATCACCAGTTTCTGCGGCCGGGCGCGTTCCTCGTCGGGAACCCCGATGCGCGCCTGAACCTCGAGTCCGTTGATGCGGATGCAATCGGCCGCCGAAGTGTCTCCCGGATATTGGAGAAGACGCCGAAGTTCGTGAAGCGAGGCCACGACGACATCGGGCTTTGCCGGGGTCAGTTTCTCGATTGAATCGTATCCGGTGAGCACAGCGATGCTCATCACTCCGCCGTGCCGCGCCGTTTCCACATCGTGGATCATGTCGCCGACAAAGGCCGTCTCATCACGGTTTAGCCCGTGCTTTTCGAGAATCTCGCCGATCTTGGCGCGCTTGTCCAAGATGCCCACGTAGGGATGCTCGAAGTAGTGCGCGAGCCCGAGTTTTGCCGACTGCACCTCGTAATGCTCGCGCTTCATCGAACTGAGCAAGAAGAGACGTCTTCCGCTCTCCCGGCAAAAATCGAGGAACTCGTACAGTCCGGGCAGAGGAGCAACATCGTCCTGAATCTCGACGAAGCGCCCGTGGAACGCGGCGTCCAGTTCGTGCAGCGGGATATCCGGCAAGTGTTCCTCGTAAAACTCGGTGAAAGGCAGGCGGAATTGCCGCCGGAATTCGTCGCGACTGAGCGGCGGACGTCCGTGTTTCTCAAGGACGAAATTGGTCGCGCCGATGACGGGCGGCAGGTCGTCGACCAGCGTGCCCGACCAATCGAGGAGCAGGTTGCGCAGCATCTCAGGAGAAAAATTTCACGCCGCGGATTTTGTCCGCCCCGAATTCCGCGGCCAGCTTGCGGGCGATCTCGGCTTTCCAGGTGCGTTCCAACTCGAACCGCACGCTCGACTGGTGCACGCGCACATGAAGGATGCCACCGCGGATTTTGTCCGGCTCGGATTGCGACGCGATGAAGTCGCCGACGATGCTCGTCCAAGAACGCCGAACCGCCTGCTCGTCGATCGCGTTCCCCATGCCAAGCTTGGGCAGGAGGCCGCGCAAGGCATCGGTGATTCCCGTGGTGCGGGCGCCGGCATCGCGCGGTTCGCGGTAGCGCCGCCACTCGGCCATGACGGTATCAGCCAAGCGGCTCATTTCAGTTGTGGGTTGAGGGACGAGAGAATCCCCGCCGACGGCCCCTACCCGTTGTTGCCGATGGCCTCGACCGGGCAGCCTTCCATGGCCTCGACGCACTTGGCTTCCTCCTCCGGATTATCGGGCTGCTTGTAGACGTAGGAGTAACCTCCATCGTCGCTGCGGGTGAAATTGGCGGGCGCCGTTTCGCGGCAGAGGTCGCAGTCGATGCACTGATCGTCCACGAAGAATTTGCCCGGGACGTTTTCAGAATATTTGTTTTCGAGTTCGGCCATGGTTTTAGTCAGATTCGACCCGACAGAATAAAAAGATGCACGAGCCCTGCCAAGAAAAAGCCGGCCTGAAAGAGGTGTTTCTCTTTTTTGCCCGGCTGGGGCTGGTCAGTTTCGGCGGTCCGGCCGGACAGATCGCCATGCTGCGCGAGGAACTGGTCGAGCGGCGGCGTTGGCTGAACGCGGACGAATTTTCCCGCGGTTTGAACTTCTGCCTTCTCCTGCCCGGACCCGAGGCGCACCAACTGGCCATTTACTCCGGATGGAAAATGCAGGGCCTGCGTGGCGCGATTGCAGCAGCGGTTCTTTTTGTCCTGCCCGCCGCGCTGCTGCTCTGGATTTTGTCCATGCTCTACGCTTTTTACGGGCAGATCGATGCCGTGCAAACCGTGTTCGCCATGGTTCGCCCGGCCGTGCTGGCCATCATCATCGCCGCGCTGGTGCGCATGGCGCGGCATCATCTGGCGGGAGGACGCGCATGGTTCGCGGCCGGCGCGACGTTCGTCGCCATGTTTTTTTTCTCGGTGCCTTTCCCGTGGATCGTCGCCATCGCGCTCGCATGGGGGTGGTTCGCGAGAGCGGGAAAAAGCCAAACGCACATCCAGGCGATGCCGGACGCCGCGCCAACTTCGTGGCGCACCGTCGCGGTGCTCGCAACTCTCTGGATCGCCCCGATTTTGCTCGCTGCACTCATTTTCGGGCCTGACAGCATCCTTGCCGCGCTCGGCTGGTTTTTCAGCAAGGCCGCGCTGGTGACTTTTGGTGGGGCCTATGCCGTGCTGCCCTATGTGGCGCAGCACGCGACTGGGTCAGGATGGCTTTCCGCGCAGGCCATGCAGGACGGACTCGCTTTGGCCGAGACGACACCGGGACCGCTCGTCATCGTGCTGCAGTTCGCGGGGTTTTTCGCGGGGTGGAACCATCCGGCGCCGTTGCCGCCATTGGCAATGGCCACGCTTGGGGCGGCGATGACCACATGGGTCACGTTCCTGCCCAGCCTGCTTTTTATTCTGGTCGGCGCGGCGCGCGTGGACCGGCTGGCGCAGAATACGCGTGCGTCCGCCGCACTCTCAACCATGGGTGCGGCGGTGGTCGGCGTCATCGCCAATCTCGGCACATGGTATGCGATGGGGGTTTTCGCGCCGGGGCATGACCGAATTTTGTCGGCCGCGGTGACTGGCGCCGCGCTTTGGTTGCTTGCAGGGCGCGGATGGTCGATTCCCTCGGTGGTGGGAGTCGCCGCGGCGGCGGGTTTGGCAAGAGCCCTGATGATGTAGAGGCGCTGACCGCCGCTACAAACTCAGCTCTTAGCCCCGTCGAGTTCCGGAATCTTCTCGTCGCTGTCCTCGACGCGACCGCCGAGATGCTTGGCGAGAAAGCGCTCGATGGCACGAAAGAAGTAGAGGCGGTTCTCCTCGTTGTGGAAACCGTGCCCCTCGTTGTCTTTGACGACATACGGCACATCGACGCCGCGTTTCTTCAAAGCCTCGACGATCTGGTCGCTCTCCGCTTTTTTCACGCGCGGATCATTGGCCCCTTGCGCGATGAGAAGCGGGGATTTGATTTTGTCCGCGGAGAAAAGCGGCGACGCGGCGGTGAGCAAATCCTTCTCTTTCTCGGGATCGCCGATCATTTCGTAGTTCATCTTCCGCATGGGTTCCCAATAGGGCGGCACGGTGGCGAGCAGGGTGAAGAGATTGGAAGGCCCGACATAGCTGATGCCCGCCGCGTAGACGTCGGGTGTGAGTGACATTCCGGCTAGCGCGGCATATCCGCCGTAGCTTCCGCCGTAGATGGCGATGCGTTTCGGATCCGCGATGCCTTGGTCGACCAGCCACTTCGCCGAATCGGTGAGGTCGTCCTGCATGGACTTGCCCCATTGCTTGAAGCTTTTCTCCCAGAACGCACGGCCGTAGCCGGTCGATCCGCGGAAATTCACCTGCAACACGGCGTAGCCGCGGTTGGCGAGGAACTGCGCCTCGGCATCGAAGCCCCACGCGTCACGCGCCCACGGGCCGCCATGGACAACGAGCACGGCCGGTAGATTCTTCGGATCTTTGCCCGGCGGCAGGGTGAGATAGGCGGGCAACCCGAGGCCGTCGCGCGCGGCGATGCGCACGGGTTTCATCGGCGCGAGATCCTTTTCTGCCAGCCACGGCGTCACGTCGGCCAGTTTGCGTATGTCACCGCTATTGTCGTCGTAGAACCAGAATGCGCCGCGCGAACGGTCGCTGCTTGTGCGGACGATGAATTTGTCCTCGGCGCGGTTCAACGAAACGAGAGCCACCTCGTCGCCGGGAAATTTTTTCTCCAGCTTTTCCTGCAACTCGCGGCGCCATTCGTCGAAGAAATGGTATTCGGTCTTGTCGCGCGTGAACGTTGCCGCGGTGAGGACCTTACG
>JBEDBL010000071.1:0-12378 GCA_041177245.1 Verrucomicrobiota bacterium | reverse complement strand
GGCGGTGACCGGACGCAGGATCAATCCGTCCAATTCGTCCTTGTTCGTCCCGCTGAGCAGCCCGCACAAATTCCGATACCCGGCTGCGTTCTCCACGTAGGCGAGATAAGGGATACCGCGCACTTTCGCCTCGGCGGCCACGACCGGCTTGATCCCCGCTTCCTTGGCCGCCGCGCAAAACTCCACCGCCCCGTGCAAATTCGGATCGGTCACGGCCACCGCTTTCGCTTCCCTCTCTACCGCCAACCGCACGATTTCCTCCGTCCGCAGCAACGAATCCATGAAGCTGAAGTGGCTCTTCACATTAAGAACGGCTGAAACTCGAATGTGAGTGAGAGGCTGCCGTCTTGAGACGGGTTTTGGCCGACTACTGCCAACTGACGACTGACCGCTCGGTCTCACCGGAAGCTGATGCGCGCGGATAACACTTCCGCTTCCATAGCGCTCCTTCGCTTCATCCATGACCCGCGCCAGCTCGCGGCGCGTTTCGCGGTCGTAACCCGTGCCAGGGAGATCGAGGGCAATCTGTCGGACCAAGGCGGGATACACGCGGGAGAATTTCAATCCAACCAAACGCAGACTGACCCGCCGGTCCCACGCGCGTTTCGCCAACCGGTCGATCAGACTGTAAACATCCGTCTCGAGATCGGTCGGTTCATCGAGGCTCTCGCTGCGCCGGCTTTGCTCCATGTCGTTGTAGCGCAACCGCACCTCGATACAGCGGATCGTTTTGCCTTCGGCCCGCACTTTCGCCATGAGATGATCGGCCATCCCGCGTAGAATGCGGCGGACAAAATCTTCATCTGTCGTGTCTTCGTCGAACGTCTCCTGCTTGCCGTAGGACTGCGCGTCCGCCTTTTCGGTGACGATCGGCCGATTGTCGATCCCAAGCGAAAATTCGTGAAGTTGTCCCGCCGACGATCCCGCGATCAATTCCAGGCTTCGCGACGAAGACTCCGCCACCTGCGCAATGCGGTGCAGCCCCGCCGCCAGGAACACTCGTTCCATTTTCGCTCCCACTCCCGGCAACCATTTCACCTCCAGCGGCGCGAGAAATTCCCGTTCTGTCCCCGATGGCACTTCGATAAAATTATCCGGTTTGCGCAACTTCGACGCCACAGAGGCCACGAGTTTGTTCGTGCCGAGTCCCTGTGAGACGGAAATGCGCAAATGATCCCGTATATTTTGCCGCAACCGCTCGGCCGCGGCACGCGGACTCCACCTCGTCACTCCCGACAAATCCCCGTAGCCCTCATCGATCGACCCGACCTCCACGTGCGGCGTGTAATCGTGCACCAACGAAAACATCATCCGCGAAAAGTGTTCGTATTTCTCGTAGTCGCCCGGCAGCACGATGAGGTGCGGACAAATCTTGAGTGCCCGCGCCGTCGGCATCGGCGTGTAAATCCCGAGCCGCCGCGCCTCGTAGCTGGCCGACGCGATGATCCCGCGCTTCATTCCCCCGACCGCCACCGCCTTGCCACGCAAACGCGGTTCGGATGCCACTTCGCATCCGACAAAGAACGCATCCGCATCCAAATGCACCGCCGCCCGCTGTCCCATCCGCTTCACCCCGCGGATTTAGCACGAAATACGTATACTGTTCAAATGTTCAGTATTTTGGCGTAGACTGACCCCGATATTTGTTTGGACACATCCACCAGTCAGAACAAAACTGTGAATTATGAAGAATATCACAGTTTCTGTGGATGATTTTACATACCACAGTGCTCGCGTAAGGGCAGCTGAACAGAAGACATCCGTCTCCGCACTGGTGAAAAAGTTTCTTCGCGAAGTGGTGCTGGAAGATTCTCCCTTCGACAGACTTGCCCGCCAAGAGGCCTCGCTGCGACAGCGCCTCAAATCTCGCCCCGAGACTTTCCGCGCCAGCGACCGGCTGGCGCGCGCCGAAACACATGCCCGCCATGCGCTTCGTTGATACCAACATCCTGCTCTACAGCATCAGCACGGATCCATCCGAAGAACGCAAAGCTTCCATCGCGGAAGAACTGCTGCAATCGCGCGACCTAGCGCTCTCGGTGCAAGTCCTCCAGGAATTTTACGTTCAGGCAACGCGTGTCGGAAAACCTGGTGCTCTTACCCATCGCGAAGCCGTGGCTTTCATCACTTCGTGGAAACGCTTCCCCGTGCAGGAAATGACGGTCTATCTCATGGACGCCGCCTTCGCCGCGAAAGAGCGTTGGGGTATTTCCTATTGGGATTCCGCCATCATTGAGGCAGCCCGCGCGGCCGGATGCAGCGAACTATTGTCCGAAGATTTATCCGATGGCCAAGACTACGGTGGCGTCAGGGTTATCGATCCGTTCCGCTGATTCACAATCTGTGTTCTCCGCGTTCTCTGCGGTTATCAACTCAACTTGGCCAACCCCGCCTCGATCACATCGAGGCCTTCATTGAGTTGCGCCTCGGTGGCAATGAGCGGGATCAAGAACCGCAACACATTGCCGTGCGTGCCGCAGGCCAGTGTGATCAAACCGTTTTCGTAGTTGTGTTTCACCAACGCGGCGGCGGCCGGCTTGTCGGGTTCTTTGTTTTTCCGGTCTTTGACCAACTCCATCGCCCGCATGGGACCAAGACCCCGGACCTGACCGATGCGCGGGAACTTTTTATACCAGGACGTCAGGCGTTCTTCCAAAATTCTCCCGAGCTTGCACGCGTGTTCGAGAGTCTCTGGATCGTCGAATTTATCGAGGACGGCCAGTGCCGCAGCGCAGGCCACGGGATTCCCGCAATACGTTCCACCCACGCCGCCCACGCCGACGGCATCGATCACTTCCGCTTTTCCGACCACGGCGGAAAGAGGGAGTCCGTTGGCCAAACCCTTGGCCAGAACGAGAAGATCGGGCGCGACACCGGATTGTTCGCAAGCGAAGAGCGTTCCGGTCCGACCGAATCCGGTTTGGATCTCGTCGAAGATGAGGACCGCACCATGTTTGTCGCACCACTCGCGCAGCATGCGCAAAAAGGGCGCGGGCACGGGAATGAATCCGCCCTCGCCCGTCACCGGTTCGATGATCACCGCGGCAACGTTCGTCTCGCCGATGTCGGCATGGGCGATTTCCTCGAATCGTTCGAACGCCTCACGGCACAAACACCGCGGCAAAGCGCACGGCAATTTCCCCGGACACACCGGTTCTTCGCCGTCAACACCCGGCCAGCGGTAAAAATCCGGAAACGGTGCGCGGTAGATTTCCGAGGGAAACGGACCAAATCCGCTCTTGTAGGGATTCGCTTTTCCCGTGAGCGCCATGGCCATGTAAGTGCGGCCGTGAAACGCATGCTCAAAGCAGATCACTGCCTGACGTTTGGTGTAGGCGCGCGCAAACTTGATCGCGTTTTCCACCGCCTCGGCTCCCGAGTTGGCGAGAAATGATTTCTTCGGGAAATTCCCCGGCGCTCGCTCGTTGAGACGCTTGGCCACATCAACATATCCCTCGTAAGCCACGACATTGATGCTCGTGTGGAAAAATTTGTCCGCCTGTGCCTTGGCCGCTGCAACCACCGAGGGCTCAGCATGCCCCAAATTGGTCACTCCGATCCCGCAAGCGAAATCGAGGAAAGTATTTCCGTCCACATCGGTGATCGTCGCCCCCTCCGCCCGATCCGCCACAATCGGCGTGGTGTGGAACGGCCCAGGCGCCACATGTTTGGCGCGTTCGGCAAACACCTCCCGACTGCGCGGCCCGGGCACCGCGGTTTTCAAATCAATCGAAGCCATCGGTAAAGTATATCTTTGCTCTCCCCGCGGCGAAAGCCCCGGAGTTTATCAGTTCTGGCCACCGAAGAGCAGATTTCCCTCTTCGTCACTGAAGCGGAAAATATAGATGCCGGATCCGCCATCGGTGAAGGTCACGGTTGCAGCCAGATCCGCGCCGGACCGCGGAAATTCTCCGATCTGGAAATTCTCGACGCGCCTGTTTCCCAGCACGGCGAGATTGTCGAGTAGAAGGTAAAGCTTGTCGGTTTCCGTGTTCATGGCGAACAAACCTTCGTAGGTTTTGGCCGATCCGCTGAAGATGACCCAAGGCCCGAAGCCGACGGTGCGAGAACCGAAGCCGGTGAACGTGCCTTCGAAAAGTTCGGGGATGCGCGTAGAGAGATCTGCCACGAGTTGTTCTGTTCCGCCGCTACCAACCCGGTTAATCGAGAGGCCGTCATTGGACACATCTCCGGCGCGGCTTTGCGCGGACTCTGCCAAGCTCTCCCGGTTGGCTACGACGTTCCCCAAGACAATCGCTTCCTCGCTGCCGTCTTCGAGCAGGCACTGCGCAACCGGCACACCGTCGCGCATCTCGAGCGCCTTGATGGCGGTCACCCTGCTTTGACCTTCGCCCAAAGTGTCGCCCTTTTGCACAAAGGCCGATGGACGGCCATCGCGGTCGATGCCGTAAACGCCCTCGCGTCCGAGCATGGACACGCCTTCATTCGCGCGATTGGCAACAAAGACCACCGATCCGTCGCTTTCCAAGATGGCGTCGCTGAAGAAATCAAAGAAAGAGGGATGCGGATCGGTCGGGGCAAGGACTCCTGACGAAACTGCTTCCTCGACCCGGACAATGTGTGCCGGCTCCCAAGTCAGTGGCCGCCCGTCGGCCCATGCTGAAATAGCGGTGATAAGAAGAATAGCGAATGGGTAACGCATCGCGGCGGGTCGGGTTGGCCTGAATGAACCTCCTGCCGGAATGACGGAAATGCAAAGGCTTTTTGCAGAATCCGGGCGTCCGCTTCCTACCCTGCAGAGAATTTTCGCTTATCTACCGCACGGGATCAGCATCGGCTCCCAACACTTTCGCATCCCAAGGCATGACCCGCTTTTGTGGGACCATTGTGTTGGTATTTTGCTCCCCCCTGGTTGCTGCGCCGGAAGCGATGGCGCTGGATTCTGCGCGGACAAAAACTCTCTCAACCGCGGCGGCCGCCGCCATCGCGGGCTCCTGTGTGGTCTCCCCCCCGGTAACCCACAAGAGCACCGCGATCGAAGCGGCGGCGGCCAAAGATGCAGGCACGGCAAGACGGATGATCTTGCGGCGCGCTCGGAAAGTTTCCTGATTGGCGACAATTTCGCGCAGTAAGCGCGCCCGCGCCTGCGGCTCGAGTCCTTCGACGGGCTCCCCGCTAACTTCGCCCAGTGCGTCGGTGATTTCGCAAGCCGCCAGCAAATCGCGTTGAAGGAGAGGATCCGTCGCCATGTCGGCTTCGAATTTCTCGCGATCGGCACCGTGCAGTTCGTTCAGCGAGTAGGCGGTTATTCTTGGGTCGTTCATGTCGTGAGCATTTCCGGATTTTCGTCGAGCCATTGCCGGCGGAGAGTTTTGATCGCGTCGTGCAGCTGCACTCCGACGGTGGATACGCTTGTTTTCAGCGCTTCGGCCATTTCCTTGTAGCTGAGGCCCGCTTCAAATTTCAGTTTGATCAACTCACGCTGCTGACGCGGCAGACCCGAGACCAGTTCGCGCAGCCGGCCCGCATCCTCCGCTGCCATCGCCCTCGCCGGCGCGGAAGGCTCATCGCTCACCCAATCGTTGTCCTCCAAAGGTTCCGTGCTGAAACGGACTACCTTGCGCCGGTGATCGAGAGCGCAGTTGCGACAGACCAGAAAAAGCCAAGGGCGCAACCGCGGTTCCAACGCAACCACATCCTGCTGGCTCAAACGCAAAAATGTCTCCTGCACAGTATCGCGGGCCGACTCGAGATCGCCGGTGATTTCCTTGGCGTAGCTCACGAGAATCCGTTCGTAGCGGCTCAGGGCTTCATTGATGATTCGTTCGGGGGACATAACCTCACACAGGGTCAACGCAGTTCCGGGCGGTTTATTAAGCGAAATATGGAATCAAAGCCGACGTAGGGCTGGAGCCAGAGCAGCAACAAAGCCGCGCTGTAGAGAAAAATCTTCACGTTGCGGCAGGTTTTTCCGATTTGCTGCAGTTGGTCAGATAGAAGAGCACCGGCACGGCCATGCGACTAAGCAGCAGGGAGGCTATCTCGCCGGCCATGAGCGAAATGGCCAACCCCTGGAAAATCGGATCGAACAGAATAACGCCCGCACCGACGACCACTGCCATGGCGGTAAGCAGCATCGGCCGGAACCGCACCGCGCCCGCGTCGATCACCGCTTGGTCAAGCGGCATGCCCTGCGCGCGGCGCAGTTGGATGAAATCGACGAGAATAATCGAGTTGCGCACAACAATGCCCGCTCCAGCCATGAACCCGATCATCGAGGGCGCGCTGAAAAATGCACCCATCAGGCCGTGCGCGGGCAGGATGCCGACGAGCGAAAACGGGATGGCCGCCATGACAACCAGCGGAGTGATGAAGGAGCCGAACCATCCGACCATGAGCAAATAGATGAGGACAAGCACGGCGGCGAAGGCCAATCCGAGATCGCGAAACACCTCGATCGTGATGTGCCATTCACCGTCCCATTTGATCGCGGGTTGGAAGTCGGTAAAAGGTAATGACGCGTTGTAGATTTCCACCGCACCGTCGGCGCCGCCGAATTCTTTGGCGTTGAGCGCGGCCAGTCGGTTGTTCATTTCGAGAATGGCGTAAACAGGGCTTTCCACGTCCCCCGCAACATCGGCCATGACGTAGACCACCGGCATGAGATTCTTGTGGTAGAGACTTTTGTCTTCGGTCGTCGTGTCGACACGCACCAACTCGCGCAGAGGCACGAGAGGCACACCTCCGACCGACCCGGGCTCGGGCAACGCGTTGGCATCACCCGATCGCACGCGCAAAGAAAGGAGCTGCTCGGGCGAGGCTTTGTCGCGGTTGGGCAGTTCGAGAACGATGTTCACGTCTTCCTTCTCCCGCGGTTGGTGGATGAGATCAACCGACTGCCCGCGCGTTGCGATGGCCAGCGTGCGCGAAATGGTGTCGGCGCTGATCCCGTTGAGCGCGGCCTTTTCCTTGTCGACGACGAAGCGGGCCTTCGATTGGTCGGACTCAACATACCAATCGACATCGACCACGCCCGTCGCCTCCTTGAAAATCTTTTTTACTTCCGCGGCGAGCTTGAGCCGCGAGGCATCGTCCGGACCGTAAATCTCCGCGACAATCGTTTGCAGGACAGGAGGACCCGGCGGGACTTCGGCCACGGCAAGGCGCGCGTGGTGTCGCTCGGCAATCTCGGCCAGTCGCGGGCGCACCCGCTTGGCGATGTCGTGGCTCTGCTCTTTGCGGTCATGGCGCGGAAGCAGGTTGACCTGCAAATCGGCCGCCGCCGGACCGGATCGGATGAAGTAGTGGCGGACGAGTCCGTTGAAATTGAAAGGCGAAGCCGTGCCGGCGTAAATCTGCACGTCGCGCACTTCCTTCTCCGGCAACAGTGCGTCGGCCATCTCGCGCGCCACGGCGGCTGTTTGTTCGAGCGAACTGTCCTCCGGCATGTTGAGGATCACCTGAAACTCGCTCTTGTTGTCGAAGGGCAGCATTTTCACCTTCACAAAACCGAGCGGCACAAGCGCGAAGGAACCGAGCAGCATGGCCACGATCGCGGCAAGGAAAGTCCATCGCCATTTCGAATCGTGGATGAGATGACCCATCCACTGGCGGTAAAGCAGGGTGAATTTGCCTTCCTTCTCCCCTTCCCCGTGGTGAGCTTCGACCTCGCGGGCCAGCATGCGGCGCGCGGCCCACGGAGTGACAACAAACGCGATGAGCAGCGACCAGAACATGGCCGCACTCGAACCGACGGGGATCGGGCGCATATAGGGCCCCATCAAACCGCTGACGAAAGCCATGGGAAGAATCGCCGCGATAACCGCCAGCGTGGCGAGAATGGTCGGATTTCCCACCTCGGCCACAGCTTCGACAGCCACCTCGCTCAAATTGCGCCGGCGGTTTAGCGGCATGCGGTAGTGCCGCACGACGTTCTCGACCACCACGATGGCGTCATCAACGAGGATGCCGATGGAAAAAATCAGCGCGAACAACGTGATGCGGTTGAGCGTGTATCCGTAGAGGTAAAAAACGAGCAGGGTCAGGGCCAGCGTGGTCGGGATGGCAATGGCCACGACAACGGACTCGCGCCAGCCGAGGACGAACATGACGAGCAGCGATACGCTGACCACCGCGATGGCCATGTGGAACAGCAGCTCGTTGGATTTTTCCGAGGCGGTCGCGCCGTAGTCGCGGGTCACGGTCACTTCAACGTCGGCCGGCAGCAAGCGGCCGCGGACTTCCCCGAACTTGCGCATCACCGCGTTAACCACATCGACCGCATTGGCGCCGGGTTGCTTGGCGATGCTCAAAGTCACCGCGGGCTCCATGCCCTGCCCCCGCTGGAGCTGGTAAACGTAGGCCCTCGGTTCCTCCGATCCATCGACGATCTCTGCCACGTCGCGCAGGTAAACCGGGCGCCCCTCGTAGACGCCTACCACGACCTGCCCGGCCTCGGCCGCGTCTTCGATGAAGCCTCCGGATTCGACAAGCACCGTGCGGTTTTCCGCGGTGATGGCCCCGGAACGCGCCTGCCGGTTGCTCTGCTGCAGCATGGGGACAATGCCGGCCGGCGTGATGCCGCGCGAGGCGAGCCGCACCGGATCAAGAAGGACGCGGATCTGGCGCTTGAGTCCGCCGATGATCTGCGTTTCGGCAACGAGCGGAATCTGCTTCACCGCATCCTGCAATTCCGCCGCGAGCCGGCGCAGTTCCATCGGACCCTGGACTGCGCTGTGCAAAGTGAGCGCGAGAACGGGCACATCATCGATTGTCCGCGGCTTGATCAACGGAACCGACACCCCGTGCGGAATGCGGTCGAAATTCGTCTGCAGCTTTTGGTTCAGCTTGACGATGCTATCTTCAAGATTGGACCCGACCTTGAAGCGGACAATGACCAGACTCTCGCCCGGACGCGAAGTTGAATAGACGTATTCGACGCCGGGAATTTCCCAAAGCAGGTGCTCCATCGGACGCGTCACCCGCTCGGCCACCTCGCGTGCGCTGGCTCCGGGCATCGACACCATCACGTCGATCATCGGCACTTTGATCTGAGGCTCCTCCTCGCGCGGGAGCAGAACCACGGCCGCCAATCCGAGCAGGACCGAAGCTACGATGAGCAGCGGCGTCAACTTGCTGTCGACGAACATACGCGCGATCCGCCCGGCCACTCCGTCGGAGATGGCTTCGATTTTACCCGGACCGATATCGCTCACGGGGTTGCTCCCACCGCGGCGCCGTCCTGCAGCAGATGGGCATCGCGCACGACCACGGCTTCACCGCCGGACAAACCGCTCAAGACCTCGACCTTGCCGTCCATCTTCCGCCCGGACTTGATCAGGCGCAGGCGAGCCTTGCCCTCCTCGACAACGAAGACGCTTTCGATCTGCCCGCGGCGCACCACGGCTCCTTCGGCCACCAGCACGGCCGGACGTTCACGCACGGGCACACGGACGCGTCCGAACTGCCCAGCACGGAGTTTTTCCGCGGCGGGAAGATCGAGTTTGACCAGAAACGTTCGGCTGCCGGCCGAGGCCGACGGTGCTATCTCGGAAACCCGACCGGATAGTTCCGCGCCGGCGGCATCGACCATCACCGCCAACTCGCCGCCCATCTGCACCTTGTCGACCAGGGCCTCGGGGATTTCGCATTCGAAACGCAGCAACGAGGAGTTCTCCAACTCAAGCAACGGTTTGCCCGGGGTGGCCAGATCGCCGACTTCGACGAGTTTGCGCGTGAGCACGCCGTCGAACGGCGCGGTGATCTCGGTGTATTGCAGCATGGTCTTGGCTTCGACGAGCGCCGCATCGGCCGTGCGCAACCGGGTGGTCGCACCCTCGAATTCTTGCCGGGTCGACGATCCGCTCTGCAGCAGCTTCTCGATGCGGGCAAAATCCTTGCGCGCCTGGTCCTGCGCGGCCGCGGCCGAATCGAGGCGCGCTTTGATCTCCCGCGCGTCGATGGTGGCCAGCACCTGGCCCCGCGCGACTTTGGCGCCGGGAGCGACATTGACCGCGTCGATCACGCCCGTGACCTTGGCCGAAAGGACGGAACGTTGGGCCGCCTCCACGTTGCCGACCACCTCCTCCTCGTCCCACAAAGGCTGTTTTTCCACCTGCGCGATGACGACAGCCGCGGGCGGACCGGACGTCTCGGGTTGGTCCTCCCCGGATTCGTGCCGACCGCAGCCCGTCAGCGCGAGAAAAGCGGCCAGCCCGATCCATGCGAGGTTAACTCTCATCATTGCTGCTTGATATATTACCATTTGGTAATAAATTAAAGCCGTAAAACAACCCATGTTCCGAATCAACCAGCGCCGGATGAACCGCATGGCCGGGCTTTTCGCCACTTTGTCCGATCCCGCCCGCCTGCGAATCCTGCACAGCTTGGGCGGCGGCCCCCGCAGCGTGGGCGACATCCACAAAACCTGCCGCCTCAAGCAGGCCAACACCTCCAAGCACCTCCGCGTCCTGCGCGAAGCAGGTCTGGTTAAACCCCAGCGCGAGGGCACAACGGTGCGCTATGCTATCAGCGAACCGCTCATCTTCGGCTTGTGCGACTTGGCCTGCGGCGAAAGCAAACAAAACGGAAAGCGACCACGATCATGAAAAACAACGGAAACACGATGCGCTACATCGTCGAAACACCGAACACACCCGCCGCCGCGGTGGAGGATCTGCGGGCGGCGGTTACCAAGCACGGCTTCGGCGTGCTCCACGCCTACGACCTCAAGGAAACTCTCACTGCGAAGGGATTCCCTCTGCCCCATGCCTGCCACATCCTCGAAGTCTGCAACCCGCAACAGGCTTCGAAGGTCCTGTCCGAGGATATGGGCATGAACATCGCCCTGCCCTGCCGCATTTCGGTCTACGAGGAAAACGGCAAAACGAAGATCGCCACCGCACTGCCGACCAAATTGCTTTCGGCCCTCTCCGACTCCCCCGCCCTCGCGGCAGTGGCCAAGGACGTCGAGGCGAAGATGATGGCCATGATGCACGACGCGGCCTGACCGCGGCGCGGATTCAGACGCCGCAGGCGGTTCCCTTGCCGAGGCCGGCCCTGAGCAGAATTTTTTCCAAGGGACAAAATCCGGTGAAAGCCGTCTGGAACAGGTTCACCCCGACAAATGCGGTCAACAGGAACCACGCGGGATTGACGAAGTAACCAAGGGCCAAGCCGGCCAGAACGAGCGTGCCGGCCACCAAGTAGATGATGCGTTGTATGCTCACGCCGCAAGCATAGCACGCGATAGCTACCGCTCAATACGGTCCGCGGATGTGCTCCCTCACTTCGTCGCGGTAAAAGGCGGACAATTCCGCTTGGAGTTCCGGCGAAAGAGGCGGAAGCGAGGACACCGCCGCGTTCTCCTTGGCCTGCGCGACCGAGCTGGCGCCGGGGATGATGACCGACACCGCATCGTGATCGAGAATCCAACGTATGGCCATCTGCGCCATGGTCATCCCGGAAGGAACCAGCGGCTTGATGTGGTCGGCAAGTTCCGCGCCTTTGGCCAAGGGCAGTCCCGCAAAAGTTTCGCCGATATTGAAAGCGTCTCCATCGCGGTTGTAATGACGGTGGTCTGTTGCGGAAAACTTTGTGTCGGCTGTAAACCTTCCCGAAAGCAATCCGCTGGCCAGAGGCAAGCGAACGATGATCCCCACCCCGCACTCGCGCGCGCGCGGCAGCAATTCTTCCGCGGGTTTTTGCCTGAAGATATTGAAGATGATTTGCAGGGAAAGTATCCCTTCATTTTTAAGGCAGAGCATCCCCTCCTCCACCGTCTCAACGCTCGCGCCGAAATGACGAATCAGTCCGTCGCCCTGTGCGCGCCGCAACCATTCGAACACCCGGCCATCGCGCAAGATCCCGATTGGAATGCAATGCAATTGCAACAGGTCGATAGCTTCGACACGCATGCGTCGGCGTGATTCATCGATGGCGTGGCGCAGTCCTTCTTCCGTGTAGTGGTCCGGATAGGCCCCAGGACCTCGTCCGTATTTTGTCGCTACGACCACACGCTCCGGGTGAGCGGATAAAAAACGGCCGATCCATTCTTCGCTTCGCCCGCCACCGTAGACATTCGCAGTGTCGAAGAAATCAACACCTCTTTCCAGCGAGGCGGACATGATGTTGTCTGCTGCGTCCTCCTCAATCTCTCCCCAGTCTCCGCCGAACTGCCAGCAACCCAGACCGATTTCGCCGACGATGAATCCGTTTTTACCGAGGGTGCGAGTTTTCATGGGTGGGCAAATATAGTGGAATTCATCCTCATGTGCCCGCGAGTTGTTTCTCCCCCGCCCGTTGTTTGCGGATCCACACGGAAAGCAGCGCGACGTCGGCCGGGGTCACGCCGCTGATGCGCGAGGCTTGTCCGAGGGTAGACGGACGCACCTGCGTCAGCTTTTGACGTGACTCGTT
>JBEDBL010000070.1:0-12466 GCA_041177245.1 Verrucomicrobiota bacterium | reverse complement strand
TCTCAACTCTCCACTTTCAAATCTTCCTTCCGCGCCGCTTTCACCTCCCTCGTTGCCGCCGGCGACCTGCCAACTGCTACGTCTCCGCCCTTGGTCTCTCAAATCTCCAATCTCCAGTCCCCGATCTTCATTCTCACCACCTCCAATTTTTCCCAGCACCCATGCGACGCCCCCGACGCCTCCTAGCAAAATGGCCAGCACTACGTATCCCGCCGTGTCATGCATGTGCGACACCGCCGCATTGCCACCGCTTACCCCGGCCATCACCAGCATGAGGACCCGCACTTGGTTTCCGGCCAGCGCCATGGCAAACCCGACGGCAAGCAGCGCGATCCGCGCGACCGTCCTCAATCGGACCAATTCGCCGGCTGCTGCACCGACCATCAGCGCGGTCTGCAGCGAGCGCAAGCCGCTGCAGGCTTCCTCCACGCCGACCGTGCAATTCGAAAGGCTGATCGTGGTGCCGGCCGCGGTGGCTGGATATCCAAAGAGATGCATGATCCCGACCGACCACTGCGTCACCGATTGCATCAAGGGGAAGGAAATGGCGCCCTCGGCAAAAGTGGGCCAAGGAATCCCAAGGAGCATGAAAGCGGCGGGAAACATCACGGTGCGCAAAGCGGCGCGACCGCCGGAGAGCCACGCAACAGCCAACGTGTTGGCGAAAGCGACCTGTCCGATAATCCACAGCACCGGACGCCAGTGAATCGGCGTCTGCCGCACAAGCTCGATCGGAAAAATCAGCAACAGAGAGACCAACACGACCGCCCATGCCAACCGGTCCTGCCAATTGCCAACTGCCGCCTGGCTACTGCCAACTTTAGCGCCTTCACCCCTCTTCAGCAGGAAATACAAAGCGAGCGGCGGCACGAACCAACCGTAGTTGTAGTCTTGGTTGTGCGACCATTCTCCCGCGCATGCCCAGATCATCCAGAGCCAATACCCGGCCACCAAGATCCATAACGGCTGTGTGCTCTTAGCGCTCATCTCGACCGCCTCCTCACTCTGCCGGCAGTCCGCACGCCTGCCATCCGTTCTGCAAACTCATTTTTTTCACCGTCAACTGCAACCCGTTACTCGTCACTGCGGTCAGCCCATGCTGACTGCGAGCCACTCCGGATTCTCCCGCGCATGCTGCGCGATCTCGGAGCAAATCGTTTGGACGGACTTGCGCGGCTTCCAATCCCACGCCTCCTCGGTGTCCGAAGAATCGAGTACAACCCAAGGAAGATCGAACGGACGCGGGGTCAGGTCTGCCGCAACGTCACGCGGGCCAAATTCCTTCGCGCACCAAACCGACAGCTGTTTCAGCGATATCGCCGAAGCGATTCCTCCGCTCACGTTGAAAATCCTTCGAGCCTCTGCGCCTTTGAAATCTCCGATCTTTAATCTTCGATCTACCTCAGTCGCTCGACTTCCTACTGTTTCAGTCTTGTCTCCCCTCATCTGCTTGAGAACGAGTTCGAGCAAATCCTGCGGATGCAAGCAGTCCCGCACTTGATGTCCAGTGCCGCCAAAGCCGATGTATTTCAGCTGCGCCTCGCGCGCCCACGAGTGAATCCAAAAGCTGAAAATTCCCTGATCCGCTTTGCCGAACTGCCCCGCACCGGCCATCACGCCACAGCGATTGACCCACACCGGAAAGCTAAAAGTGGATCCGTATTCCAAGGCAATCTGCTCGCTAGCCAGTTTGCTCGCGCCATAGAGAGAAATTGGCGCTGAGGTGGAAAAGTTTTCCGTGATTCCCGCGCGACTGTAGTCCGTCCCTGAATCCTCAAGGATAAAAGCGCCATCCTTTTCTTTGACCGGCAAGCCGCACAAAGCCTCGATAGAATAAACGCGGCTGGTGCTCAGCAAAACAAGGCCCGCCTCCTCCCGCTTGCAAACCTCGAGCAAGTTCACCGTTCCCCAGAGATTGTGCTCGAGCAGTTCCCGGCTGCTCGTCTTGCCGTCGATTCCAGCCAGAACGCTCGGATTGGCCGCTGCATCGATCACCCAATCGATTCCCTTGACCCGCTCGAGGTCCTGCTCGAACCGCACGTCGCCCTTCCAAAAGTCGACCCCGAGTTTCTCGAGTCTCGCTTGATTCAACCGGCTGCCCGGGCGGATAAAGCTGTCGCATCCGCAAACCTCATGTCCCGCCTGCCGCAACCCGACCGCCAGCTCCGAGCCGACGAATCCGCACACGCCGCTGATGAATATTCTCATGTGGATCGTTATTTCAAAATATCACACCACCGTGAAAGCGGTATCGCTAATGACAACTTTCCTCCACCACCAGAGGCCTGAGAGTCGCTTTTGTTCGCGAATTCTTTGCGCAGGGCGGACACCAGAGCCTCTGCATCGCCGTTTCGCACGGCCGTTCCAGCGCCGGTTTCATCAATTGCCCTCGCAATCTCGGAGCCGGCCGGTCCGACATAAATGAGAGGCTTGCGCGAGGCAATGACTCCGTAGGCCTTGCTTGGCACAACAAGCCCCTCCAACTCCGCGCGCATGGTCACCAAATGGACGTCGGCTGCGGCAAGAAAGGCCGAAAGAGTTTGCTTGGGCTGCGCTGGAAGAAAACTCACACAGGGCAGTCCTGCTGTCAGTCGGCGCACCTCGTCGAGTCGCGGACCTTCTCCTGCAAAGACCAACTCAATGTCGCCCGAGTCCAGTCGTCTTGCCGCACCCACCAAAGTCTCGAAATCATGAGCCAATCCCAAGTTGCCGGAGTAAAGCGCGATAAACTTCCCGCTCCACCCCAACCGCTCACGCACAGACGCCGATTCCGTCTCGGAGGCCTCCGATACGGAGGTCCAGTTGGGAATGACCTCGATTTTTTGCTCGTCGATGCCACGGCCGACCAACCGCTCGCGCATGCAGCGACCGAGGACCACGATTTTGTTCTGCTTGGCCAGAGCCCACATGGAAACAGCGCGCAAGATGCGCGCCACGAGGCTGTTTCGGGGGATGACGCGTAACTCCTCAGCCAATTCCGGATAAAGATCCTGTGCCCAGTGGATTTTCTTTTTGGCACGAAAAGAGGCGAGCGTCACAAACGCAAGTTGCAACGGCGGGTCCGTCATCGACACCACCGCGTCGACCGCACCCTGCTTCCAGACCTGCCAGGCAAACTGCGGGTACAGACCGGCATAGCTCAAGGCCCTTAGCCAGTGCGAAGCGCGTGTGAATCGGACAGTCCCCACACGAATAACTTCAACGCCGTTGATTGTCTCCCGCCCTGCCGTCTCATTTTTGCTTTCGCGGCTCGTGACAACCAAAACGCGCGCGCCAGCGGCGGCCAGTCCCTCGGCCAATTCCTTGAGAAGTTCCCCAGTCGCTCCGGCCACCGGTGGATAAACTCTATTGGTGAAAACGTAGGTTTTCATAGAACTGCAGGCACCTAATTCGTTTTTACGAGGAGGGTTGTCTGAGTCCGCGCAACCGCACGCACCGATCCGTGTTAATTGTTGTCCTGCTTCCCGACGGTCTTCTCCTTGATCTTAACCGCGATTAGAAAGTCATAGAAGCCATTCAACGTGCAGTAGACGAATCCGGGATAGCCGTCCAAAAATCCCCCTTTGAAACAATAAAGGTAGAAAAACTTGAAAAACCACCGGGCAGGCAACTTCGCGTGCAGCCGCTTCAAGGTCCGCTTTCTGGCTAACGGATCGGACGACATAACCTCACCGAGTGAAATCCTCCCCTCGCGGAGTTGCTCTCCTTCAGCGGCCTCTTCGCTCGAATAGCGGTTGTGGCGATCCACCCAGTCGGCAATCCCCTTGCTGAAGTTCAAATGGTCATAGGGAGTTTGGAGGTATCCAGCCCCGCGGCGGGGACTGTCCTCCCTTTGGCCGTGTCCGGCCTTGGCAAACCTCGCCTCGCCGCGTTTCACCAACCGGACCTGATGGTAGGGAAACTGCGAACTGTGCCTGATCCAGCGGCCGAGAAAAATAATCCGATTGGCCACGAAGTAGGCGCTGTGCGTGTCCTTAGCGATCACTTCATCGCACTCCCGACGCAACGCGTCGTTGAAGCGTTCGTCAGCATCGAGATGAAAAACCCACGGATGGCGAAAATCGACATGATCAAGCGCATAGTTGCGCTGTGCCCCGAAATCGTCGAACTTCCGCTCGAAGATTCGCGCGCCGCGCGCTGCGGCAATCTCGCGGGTGCGATCCGCGCTCTGGGAATCCAGCACGACCACATCATCGCACCACGCCACGGAATCAAGACAAGGCCCGATATTGGCTTCCTCGTTTTTGGTGAGAATTAGAACAGAAAACACTTCTAAGCAGTTTTTGGTCGGCTAAGCCGCAACTCTTTACCGGTCGCCGACTTCCCTCGCCGGGTTCCCTGTGACGATTTTTCCCTCGCGGACATTGCGCATCGCCACGGCTCGGGCTCCCACCACCGCCCTCGCGCCGACATTGACCCCCGGCCCGACAAATGCGTCTGCGCAGACCCACGCTTCGTCGCCGATCTCGATTGTTGCCCGCACAAGCGGCATCGATGGTTCGCGGAATTTATGGGTGCCACCGCATACATGTGCGCGCTGCGAGATCGTCACCCTCTCCCCGACCTTCAGCGGTCCGAGATTATAGAGAAGAGCCTCAAAGCCCACAGCCGACCAGTCGCCGATCTCCAGATTCCAAGGGATAAAAATCCGGGCCGAGGGATGGATGTGAACCTGCGCTCCGATTTTGGCTCCGAAAAGACGCAGCAAGAATGTCCGCCATCCCCAGCACAGCCGTGGGCTCCAGCGGAACAGCGGGGTGCAACAGGCCCAGAGAACTCGACCAAGGAGTTCGAGCGGACCGTATTTTGTGCTCTTTCGATTCGCGTCGATATTCATCGGGAAACCGTTTTGCCCAGGTGTTTTCCGTCGAGCAGGTCTGTAAAGACCGCGAGATATTGATCGGCTATGGCGTGCGGTGCAAAGTTTTCCGCTTTGCTCCGCGCCCGGGTTGCCATAATCGAGCGGGCTTCCGGATCCTTGACCAACCTTTCCAGAGTCTGGGCAAGCTGCAATGGGGCATCCGGGGCCCGGTGGTTGAAGACTAAGCCATTGGCGCCGTCCTCGATGTATTCCATGAAAGCTGCAATGTCGGATACCACGGGGACGACGCCACAAGCCATGGCTTCGAGCGGCGCCAAAGGCATTGCTTCGCCGAGATCGGCCAATGAGGGAAGACAGTATATGTCGAGGCTCTCGTAGAATTCCGCGATCTGGTCATTACGGAGAGGTCCTAAAATCTCGACAGGAAGGCCCTCCGCCATCCGGTTGATCCTTCGCCAATACTCCTCTCCTCCGCCTCCCGCGGCTTTTTCCCAGGGTCCGGCAATCTTCAGTCGCGCCGCCGATCCGCCCCGCACAAGCTCTCTGAAAGCCTCTAGCAAAAGATGAACACCCTTCTCCGGGTGAATCCGCCCGAGGGAACCGATCACCACCTCGGCACCGCAGCCCGCGCGCTTCCGGACGGCAAGCATCGAGGTGTCCAATGGGTTGTTGATGGTGAAGACTTTCGAAGCCAGGCAAGGCTGTTGATTGCGTATGGCGGATGCCACTGATTTGGAAACAGCAATGAACGCATCCGCATGCCGATACAGCCTGTATTGGCGCTTGGGAAATCTGTGCGCGGCAACGACAAGCTTCCCGCCTTGCTTGCCGCGCCGCCTGAGCAGCGCGGGAAGCCAGAAATCGTTTGTGATCAAAATGTCGCCAACAGGGACATTAGCTCCGACTCTCACCGCGTACGCGAGATCTTTAGCCAGATCCAACCAGATGTTGGTTCCTTGGCTGTAGCCGTCTCTTCGCACGACGCGGATCCCTTCGAAATCTTCCTCGCGGGCCTGCCCGGGCCACTCGCGCGCAAACACTGTCACACGGTGCCCTCTCCTCACGAACTCGCGGGCAAGCGTCAGGAACACTTTCTGCACGCCGGCGGCACCGGGCGGTGGGAACGCGTGGATCGGCCCCGTAGCTATAACGATATGCATCGTGTTGTCCGCAAATTTTAACGGTCAGGGTCTCACGAACTCGGCGTAAGCAGCGACAAGCTTTTCGGCGGAGCGCTTCCAAGAATAGTTTGCTGCCACCAGTCGGCGACCGCAGGCCCCCATCAAAGCAAGCTGCTCTTGGTCTTTACCAAGCGCTTCTTTCAGAGCCAGCGTCAATTCGTGCACCTCCGGCTTGACCCACCAGCCGGCGCCAACCTCGGCAACCTCCCTCCACGGGGTTCCGGTCGAAGCTATAACTGGACGACCCCAAGCCATGGCCTCCGCGAGTGCGATACCGAAATTCTCCGAATAACTTGGCAACACAAACACCTCGGCATTGGCCAACAGGCAATCTTTACGTTCCCCCAATAACTCCCCGGTAATCACCACAGAGCCCTGCTCCCCCAACTCTCGCACCATCCGCTCGACGTCACTGCCGTAGCCAATCAGATCAGGCCCGGCAATGACGAGGATAGGACTAAGAGACTGTGCGCCTTCTCTCTGAGGTCCGCACTCTGACGTTTGCGTTCCGGTCACTCGCCACTCGGTTGCCTTGGGGCAATCTCGCAAAGCCTCGGTTCTCGCCACATCCTTCTGCTGCTTCCACGCACGCAGAAGGACGTCTATCCCCTTCTTCGGATGCAACCGCGACATAAACACAACCCACCGCCGATCCTTCAGCTCTGGAAACCTATCCTCGAGCACTTCCCTACCCGGTCTGCGCGCCAAATCCGGCAAATCCACCCCATTCGGAGCAACCACAATCGGCACTTCCTCTTGCCACCCTCCCATTTTCTCACCTTCGCACTTTTGTCTTTTAGTCTTTTCTTCTCTTAGTCTCCTGACCGCATCTCTGATGCTCTCCGCTTCACTTTCTGCCGTGGCATGAAACATTGCCGCCGACCGCAGATTTCTTTTCTCGAAAAGCAGCCACGCCACCGCTTTCCGGAGCTTGCTGCGATTGAGTGACCAGGGCTCCAGCATTCCCCGCGGCGAGATCACCAGCGGCTTGCCTGCCGCCGTCGCCGCCTCACTTGCATACGCGTTTGGCCACATCCACAAACCATGGTTGTGCACGATGTCAGCATCTCTCGCTTCCGCCATTACCGTTCGGCGGAGCCCCGGAGACCATCCACGTCCACCCGCCGACAAGAAATTCGAGGGAATGAGAACGCGCCTGACTCCGAGAGTCGGCAATGCGGTTCCCAGATGACGTTCGTCAAAGGCCGCAATGGCCACATCATGACCGAGCCTGGCTTGCTCGGTGGCAAGCCTCGAGACCGATACTGCAGGGCCGCCCGAAGCCGGCTGCAATGACGCAACCACATGGAGAATTTTCAATGGGAGGACGGAGCGAAAACAGAGACCAAAACACCAAGCCGCTAAGGAGCAACCGACCTCGCTCCAGCCACGACGGCCCATGTGCGATACCACGTGGAAAGTCCGACCGGAGAAGTCCGCTGCGCTTCCTGCAGCAAGTCGCCCATAGCGGTCTGCATCCACTGGGCGAAGGGAAAGACAAACCCCTGCTTCGGACGATCACGTATCCATTCGGGAATCTCCGGAACGGCGTCGGTCAGCAACTTCTTTCCCTTCTCCAGCCGGTATTCCGGCGGAAGCTCGAGCAGCGCGTCGGCCAGACGTACATCGACAAACGGAACCCGCAACTCGATCCCCTGAGCCATGGAAAACAAATCGCTGTCGCGAAGCAGTTGGTTGCGCATGTAGCGCGTGATCTCCAACCACCCCGCGACCTCGGCGGCGCTTTCCGGCAGCGGACCGGTTGCCCAATCCGCAGATGGCGGCCGTGCTCCCGTGAAAGCGGCGGCCAACTCCGCCGCCTCATCGGGAGTGAAAATTCCCCTCATGGCGTGGAAAGCCTCCAACCAGCTTCCACCGCCACGCAAAAATACGCCCAGTCTCCGGCGCGGAGATCCGGTCGATGCGCCATCGCACCAAGCAGCGACAAGTTTGCGTAATACTCGCGGCAACGCGCGGTGCAACATCTTGACCTGCTTCATCCGCGTGAAGCTCCCGTAACCGGCAAACCACTCGTCACCGCCCAGCCCCGAGAGAACGACTTTGATCCCCTCACGCTTTGCCAATTTCGACACGCACCAAGTATTGAAGCCGTCGATGGTGGGTTGGTCTACCGCCGCCAGATAGCTCCGTATTTCGGCACCACCCTCCTCCGATTTCATGCGCCACTCGGCGTGCGTGGTTCCAAAATGCTCTGCCGTCCGGCGCGCAATGGATGATTCGTCGAACTGCGGATCCTCGAATCCGATGGAGAACGTCAGCAGTTCCGCTTGGCGTCCCAGCTGCTGTCTTGCCAGGGCGAGCAACGCTGTCGAGTCGATGCCACCGCTGAGAAAGATACCGACGGGAACATCGCTCACCAAATGCCGCAGCATACTCTCCTCGAGAGCAGCCCGCGCCCGCCGCACGGCTTCGTCCCGCTTCATACGCCGGTTCGCTTTGAGGTTGGGTTTGTGCCACGCCACGATTTCCGCGCGGCCGTTTTTCCAGTGCAGGCAATGTCCGGCGGGAACCTGCCGGATTTTCGTCGTGACCGTTGCCGGCTCCGGCACCGATCCCCAGAGGAAAAAATCGCGCAAGGCGGCTGCGTCCGCACTGTCCCCCTCTTGTCTCAAGAGTTTCGACTCCGAAGCGAAAGCAAGATCGCCCTTATCGATACGGTAATAGAGCGGTTTGATCCCGAAGGCGTCGCGGGCCAGCAAGGCTTCGCCCGTCGCCGGACGGTAAAATGCGAAGGCAAACATCCCCGCCAGCTTCGGCAAGCACCCCGCGCCTTCCCGAGCAAGCAATTCGAGCAAGACTGCGGTGTCGCTTTCTGCATCAGGCTGTAAGAACTCGCGGTAGTTGTAGATCTCGCCATTGAAGACGAGCACCGCCTCCTCGTCCCTCGCCATCGGTTGGGCACCGTGCTCCCCCAAGCCGATAACGGCCAGACGTGTGTGTACAAGCGTCGCCTTGTCATCGCGCCATATCCCAGAACCGTCGGGACCGCGGCCCGACAAACCACCACGCAGGACTTCCGCATCCCATTTCCCGGACTGCCCGAACCAGCCTGCGATTCCGCACATGGTATTTGTTCTGCTCTTTAAAAAGCTCGCTGGTTGAGGAGTTAAGCGCGTGAGGTGAGCTTGCGAATAGTCAACAATCCACTATCCATTACTGAAGATCAAGCGATCGCGGCAATTTCGCGGTAAATGTCGGCATAGCGCGCGGCAATCGCCTCAGGCCGGAACTTTTTCACGTTTATCAGCCCCTTTTCGACCAGCGACCTCCGCAAGTCCGGATCCTTGATTAACCGCAAAATTGCCGACCGAATGTCTTCCACAGAATACGGATCCACCAACAGCGCGCCTTCGCCCGCCGCCTCCGGCAGAGAACTGAGTTTGGATGTGATGACCGGCCGTCCTGTGGCCTGCCCCTCCAAGATCGGTAGCCCGAAGCCCTCGTAGAGCGAGGCAAACACAACCATATCGCAGCGACGAAAAGCCTGGACCAGTTGTTCGTCGCTCACCACGCCCAAAGCGCAATAGGGAACACCCAAGCGCCCGCACAGCGACCTTTGCTCGGAGTCCAAATCTCCGATCACCTGAAGTTGGCAACCGGTAGCGGCCACCGCCTCGGCTACGCGCTCGAAGTTCTTGTTGGCCTTTGTGCCGATTTGCAGCACGACAGGCCGCCTTTCATCGAAACGTTTTGGCGCATATTCGAAATCATCGAACACACAATCCGGCACCACCGTTACCTTATCCGCCAACCGGCCTACCCATCGCCGCAACTCGTCTTTGGAAGTCTGCGAAATTGCCGTGACTGCCGCGGCACGTTTCATCGGACCGCTAAACCAGAAATATTTCAGCAGCGCACGGCTAGGTCCTTTCAGGCGATTGAGGGCCGCACAGTCGTGGATCGTCAGCACGGTCTTGGCGGGAGGCAGGCCGAAAGCGAGATAGTGCGAGTCACCCACAATGTGGTGCACGTCCGCCTGCTGCCGCGACGCATGCCACACGTTGCGGATTCGCGGGACAACGCCCCTGCTCGGCTCCGGAGCATTGCTCGTTGTCACCTTGCAGTCCGCAGGCATGCGCCGTCGGATTGAGGCAAACAACCGCTCGATGCTGAAGTGCCCCTCAAGTCGCTTGCGTTCGTGATGGAGAACTTTCAATGAATTGAAAGATTTGGCAGTAGTCAGCCAAGGCTGCATACTTTCCGCAGCCCTACTCGGTAAGATGTTTTTGTGCGTGTGCGCACAAAAACCAATCCGTATCTATCCCCGTCAATCCGTGGCTAAGCCATTCGCACTCACCACGCCGACGCTGCGCGCCGTCACGCCTTCCTCGAACGGTAATAATAAGGCTGTATGGGCACCGCCACCTGACGGGGGCGCGACGCTTTCGCAGTCCCACTGTCCGCCTCCTCGGCCAACTTGGCGGCCGCCACCTGCTCGCGCTCGGCGGCAACGCGCCGGCGCATCTGTGGCGGCATCCAAGGCGCCCTTGTGCTCGGTCCCGAAACGGTGTGCGCGCTATCTGGCATCCGGCGTTTTCCCCATGCGACTTCCTGTTGACCATCTTCAGTATGAATCGCAAATGGGTTGGGCTGACGGCGCATGAGGACAAAAGACGCCAGCGCCACTCCCACCACGCCTTGAAACTGCATCGTGATGAAAACACCGAGAGAGTTTTCGTTGGTGATTCCGGCCAGAACAACCAGTCCCCCGATGAACCGGAAAGATGTGATGGGAACGCCGGAACTCAAACGCGTCACCTCGGCGTAGAGAACTCCAAGTAGGATGCTCAAGACAAACACGCCCAAGTAGCCGAAATTGGCGTAGGCTTCGGCCGGAAGACTCCAGCCGATCGACACGTTGCGCGAACTATCTTCGTCGACCAACCCGTAGTTGACCGACAGCATCAGATTACCGGCGTGGCTGATACCTTTGTTCGGCGCGAGAAAACGGGGGATGAGCAGCATCGGAATAGGCTCGTAAGTGAGACCATTCAGGAAAGGAACCTGATCCGGAGTTTTGTCCATGACGAGCAGCAGCATGTGCAGGTTGCCCGCTCGCTCGAAGATGGAGGATTTGGAGGAATCCGCCTTCGGGCCGAGATCGACAATGCCGGCCATACCGCCGATCTCTTGCATGCCGAAGGAAAGCCATTCCGAGTAAAAAGAAGGCAGACTCTCGACGCCACCCCGGTCTTTTCGCTCCCCGTCGTTCGTGTAGTAAATCTCACGCATTTGATACTTGCCCGCGTGCAGAAGCGTGACCAAAGGAAAGATGACAACCAGGGCGAGCCAAGGCACCTTTTTTGATCCCAGAACCAACCCGACCATGGCCAACGCCACGACCGGCACCGCACCCGAGAGCATCAGGCTTGTGATCGAGGCCAGGATCAACCCCGACATCATGGCGATGTAGAGCAATAGTTGGCCCGGTTTCAGTAGTTTTTGGCCGGCGAAGAATGCCAGTGAGAAAATTCCCAGATAGGATAAGCCGCTGCAAATGCCTCGCATGACCTGCATGCTGTTTCCTGGGAGCGTGACCAAATCGAGTGCGGAGTTGGCTTGGAAAGCCAGACCTGCGGCAAGACACCAAAACAGCGATTTTACGGCTGAACCGCTTTCCAGCATGAGCACTGCGCGGGGGGGCTTGGGTTGCCGAGCGGTCATTGTCGCCCAAGTGATGGTTCCCAAAATCAGGAAGCCACCCGTGACAGCCATACCCGAGAGAATCGCATCGCTGGAGTAAGGCTCCAGCGTGCGGGCGTTCTGCAGAACCGGCATCGACGAAATCACTGAAGTGTAGCCGGCGAATGCCGGCCAGATGGGCAAGCCATAACTCGCGCCGGTTGCCCAAAGGTAGAACGGGAAAAGACCAACAAGAGAAAGAGTGAGCGAAGCAATTAAGAGCGCGGGATCGGGTTGGGCCGACGTCAAATAAGCAAGCACCGCAATTCCCAATCCCGCGGAATAGAAAGCTTTCCGGGCGGTTCCTTTTTCGACGGTGATCAGTTGCATGAGATGGCGGAATACTTTAGGCGGGGAACCTGCGGGCCGCAAATGGCATTCGATCGCCTCGTACGAGTCGCGCCACAGTTTCTGAGGTGATTTGGGGCGAGAATGAGTCGGCCTGTTTTGTCACTTCACCTGGCTGAACATCGAGTTCCAACACTTTTTCGATCGCCAGCACCATTGCCCCGACGTCGCCCATCGGATAAGTCCGCGTGTAAGCATTCTTCGCCAGAAAATCTTCCGAGCAACCGCAGCGATCGCTGATCACTGTCGGCACGCCGGCAGCGGTTGCTTCGTTGACCACCAAGCCCCACGTCTCCCAAGCTTCGCTTGGCAGGACGAGCACATCCGCCACAGCATAAGCTTTGGAAATCTGCGACTGATTTAGAAAGCCCGCAAACGTCGCCGGCGGCAGGGAGCCTGAAGCCTGGAGTAT
>JBEDBL010000069.1:0-12672 GCA_041177245.1 Verrucomicrobiota bacterium | reverse complement strand
GTGCGCGATGATCTTTCCTCCGGTGCATGGGAAAACACGGGTCAACCTTTGACCGGTGACGGCACGACCAAGACGGTCAGCGATCCCACCAGCCTGTCGCGGCGTTTCTATCGCGTGGTGACCGGCAAGCCGTAGGAATTTCGCGCCGCGGGCGCGTGCCTACATGTGGGGGACGGATGAATTCATCGCGGTGGATAGCGCGATGATGGCGTCGGTAGTCGCCGCGGCGACTTCGCGGCCTACGAGGTCCATCTTGGCCAACGTGGCGAGCCGCTGGTCCCGAGCGGCGAATTCCGGCCCTTCGAAAATTTGGTCGGTCAGGCGGCAACCCCTGAGCAGGCTGATCAGGATGGCATCGCGCGGATCGGGTATGTCGTCGCCGAGGATGAGTTGTCCGAGCCGGGTGCGCACCTCGGTGCGTTCGTGCCCGTCGATCGTGGGGTAACGCCGCAGTCCGATCACCCAGAGAATTTTTTTGTCCTCGCGCTTGAGGATGCCGCGGGAAAGAAGCCGGTCGAGCGCGGGCTGTTCGATTTCTTTCTGGCGGTCGGCCAGCACAGAAAGCCAATGCGCCACGGAGTGGGTGGTCTTCTCTGCCGCGATCAGCGCGAGCCACGGATCAAGCAGAGGGTCGCCCGTCGGCGTCGCGTCGAGCACGACGAGTTTTTTATCATCGGTATCGATCTTTCCGGCCACGGCCAAATCCGCCAGCACGGCGCCGGCCAATCCGTAGGCCAGTGCGGTGACGGGAAGCGGAAGGGGGGCGCCTGTCCGGTCGTCCAACGCTAGCAGGACCAGTTCCTCGGTGAAGGTGAACGGCTTCATCATTAAAAAGAAGTTGAGGGCCTATGGTTGAGGGATGAGGGTGTGAAACTCAAAAGATTGTTCATAACAGCTCGATCGCCCCAAGGATCGGGGCTCGGCTGCCGGGCATCACTTTGTTGCTCCATCTCTCAACCCTCATCGGTCAACTCTCAACTCTGCTTTTAGCTTCATCGGTTCACGCCGTCGCTTGCGCCACGGTGTCGTGCACTTCGAGAACTTCTAGAAAACCGGAGACGGAAAAAACTTCGCGCAGAGGCGGGGTGAGTGCGGCGAATCCACAGCGCCCGCCGCGCGTCTTGAGTTCCTTGGCGGCGAGCAAGAAGACGCGGAGTCCCGCGCTGCTCGCGTATTCCACATCGGAGCAATCGAAGACCAAGCGTTCTTTGCCACCGGCGAGCGATTCGGCCAGCTTCTTCTCCAGCTCCGGCGCGGCGAGGCCGTCGAGACGGCCCGACAATTTCAAGACGGCTATGCCGTTGGAAGAGGATTCGGAAATTTCCATCGGAAGGGATTGTGCGTGGCGGTCGCCATCCGATCAACCATAGCTTTTGGTGAACTTCTTCTTGCTGTCGTCGTCCTCCGGCGCGGTTTCCGCCACCGGGGCCTGGGGGGCAAGCTCAGGTTCGGACGCCGCCGGGGCGGCTTGGGCCGGGGAGCCCTGACCGGCCTCGACAAAGGCCAGCTGGAGATCGGCCAGCACCTTGCTCAGGATGTCGGCTTCCTCGTTGCTCAGGTTCCCCCGCGTTTTTTCGCGGATCATTTCCAACTGGTCGATGAAGATGCGGGCCACGGGCAGGTTGGGTTCCATCGGTTTGCCGTCCGGTCCAGGAATCTGCCCGAGCATGAGGGCGATCTGCTGCGCTTGCATGAGGACGAACTCGATGAACCTACGGCTCATCTCGCCGGATTGTTGGGAATTTTGCACTTCAGCCATAAAGAATTTTTAACCGCGCTCGCCTTTAATTGCAAATTGTAGCGACGGCCTGTGACCGTTGGTTCCCGAAAAAGAAAGCGTCCGGCTTTCGCAGAGGGCCGCTACAAATTGTCCGGCGTGACCAGCACGGTGGCTCGGTGCGGATCGCGGAAATATTTCCGGGCCACGTCGCGCACTTCTTCGAGGGTGACCGCGTTGATCTCCGCTGCGCGCTGCCCGTAGTGGTCGTATCCCAAACCGTAAAGCTCGTCCACCGCAACCACATGGGCGAAGGCCTCGAGTGACTGGTTCCGGATGGCCTCGCCGCCGACGAGTTTCTTCTTGGCGCGGGCCAGTTCGGCTTCGGTCAATCCACCTGTCGCGAGCGCCGTGATCTCTTCGTCGAAATTTTTCCGCACGAGATCGACTTTGGCCGGATCGGTGCCGAGGTAGAAAGTGAAAATGCCCGGCGCGAAACCCATCATTTGCGCGGCGCCGACGAAATAAGCCAGACCGAGTTCCTCGCGGATCCGGTGGAAAAAACGCGAGGCCATGTCGCTGCTCGCCGTATCGATCAACTCGAGCGCCGTGCGGTCGGGGTTCAGTGCGTCCGCGCCGCGGAACCCCGCCATGAGGACGGCCTGCTGCTTGTTTTCGTGCACGACGATCTCGAGTGGCGCGGCGAGGGGAGATGCCACCGGGGGATCGGTCATGAGGAGTTCGCCCGGTTGCATCGCGGCGAAGAGTTCCCCGGCGAGGCGGCGCACCTCGCCCGCGTTGACGGCACCGAAAACGGCGAGCACGCCGTTCTTGGCCGTGACGCAGCTGTTTTTGAAGGCGAGCAATTGTTCGCGCGTCAGCGACTCCACCGATTCCCCGGTGCCGTTCGAACGCAGGCCGTAAGGATGGCCGCCGAAGATGGCGCGGCGCATGGCATGGCGCGCGATCGTGGTGATCTGCTCGTCCTCCGACTTGATAGACGCGATCTGGTCTTCTTTTTCCCGTTCTATCTCGTCGTCGGGAAAGGTCGCGTTGAGGAGCACATCGGCCAGTAGTTCGAGCCCGAGTTGCAGATCCGCGCTCATCGTTTCCACGGAAACGCTGAAGCTGTTGTTTCCCGAGTCGGCGCGGATCTGCCCGCCCACCGCCTCGATCTGCTCGTTGATATCTTCCGCCGATCGCGTCGCGGTCCCTTTGACCAAAGTGCGAGCGGCGAGCGAAGTGATGCCGTTGGTCTCCTGCGTCTCGGCCAGCAATCCACCGCGGAAAACCGCCACGGTTTCGACCAGGGGCAGCTTGTGGTCTTCGCACACCAAGACACGCAGACCGTTGGGCAATTCGAATTTCTCGATGCGCCGCGCGCCGCGCGCCGCTCCGCGGTCGGTCGCGGTGGTAAGCGATCCTTTCGGATTGAGCGAAGTGACCGTCATTCCCGGGATGGTGAGATACTTTGCGGCCACACGGCACAGATCGTCGGGCGTGACGCGCGAGACTTGGGCGAGATATTCCGATCCGAGGTCGGGATTGCGCGCGAGCAACCAGCTGCCTCCAATATCCGAGGCGCGTCCGCGGGCTGTGGACAAATTGTGCAACTGGTCGGACAGGATGCTCTTGCGGGCCTTTGCCACCTCCGAATCTGCCGGGGGCGTGGCGCGGTATTTCGCGGTGATTTCCAGCACCGCCTTCTCCGCCTCGCCTCGTTTCTCGGGTTCGCACAGAAAATCGATGCCGAACAAACCCATCTCCCCAGCCATGTAGGAATACGATGAGATGTGATGGACGAGGTTCTTTTTCTCGCGCAATTCGAGGTGCAGCGGCGTGCTGCGTCCGCCGCCCAAGACCGTGGCGAGAACGTCCAGCGCCGCGGTGTCGGGATGGGTCAGGGGAGGGATGTGCCAGACGAGCGAGCAACGCGAAAGTTCGGTCTCGAACTCTTCGTGCGCATCGCGTCTTCCGAGCTGCGCGGGTTCGCGCGGGATGAAGAGAGGTTCGCGCGCGCGGCGTTCCCCGGCGCCGAACCATTTTTCGGCCGCGGTGAAAATTTCCCCCGCCTCCACATCGCCGACCACGACGAGGAACATGTTGTCCGGCACGTAGCGTCCGCGGTAATAGGCCTCCAGCTCCTCCCGGGTCAGCCGGTTGAAAATGTCGAGGTGCCCGATGATCGGATGGCGGTAGGGGCTCTGGCTGAACGCCGTGGAGAGCATCAACTCCGTGCTCATGCGGTTCGGGTCGTCGAACCCCATGGCGAATTCGCGCCGGATGACCTCCTGCTCCTTTGCAAATTCCGCGGATGGCAGCGTGGAGTTCAGCGTCGCGTCTGCCAGCAGTTCGATCGCGGTGCCTGTGCCGTCGGAAGGCACGTCGATCCAATAGACTGTGCGGTCGAACGAGGTGTAGGCGTTCACGTAACCGCCCGCCTCCTGCACAGCGCGCGCGATTTCGTTCGGCCCGCGTTGCGGCGTGCCCTTGAAGATCATGTGCTCGAGCAGATGCGAGAGCCCGGCACCGAGCCAAGACCCTTCATGGATGCTCCCCGTGCCGACCCATACCTGCACGCTCGTCACCGGGGCCGAGTGGTCGGGTTCGACCAAAACAGTGAAACCGTTGGGGAGCACGCGGACACGGGTCTGCCCGCGCGCCAGCGCGTTGGCCGGATCGGGGGAGGGCACGAGGTTGGACATGATGCGGGGCGCGGGTGGGCCGCGCGGATCAGTCGGCCTTCCCGGCAAGTTTGCCGCGTGTGCGTCGCGCGCGCGCCGCGCCGGTTTTATGCGCGGGCCGGAACGGTGCCACGAAGGCCTCTTCGAAGCTGAATCCGTTTTCGAAATCCTCGATCCGGTCGTCCTCGGCCCGGCCGAAGATGCCCGCTTCGATCAGATTGAAAACCATGCGGCCGACGTCGCCGGTCGATCTTATGCCCCAGTATTCGAGCACGGTCAGTCCCATCGGGCCGAATTGTTGGAGGGAATATTCGCGGAAACCCTCGAGAAGTTCGTTGGCCGAGACATGCGTCGAGGCGGCCGCGCGGGATTTGCGCCGTCGTTTCTGCGTGAACTCAAGAGCCTCGCGCAAAAAAGAATAGGCCTCGCGGCTGTAGCGCGGATCGCGCTGCAGGACCTGTTCGAGGGTTTCGTGGAAAGGGGCTTTTTGCATCGGATGATCTATTCGGCCCGCACCGACGCCGTCGCGCTTCCGGTCGCCCGCGCTTCGCGCCAGTGCTTGAGACCAAGCCCGGCGAGGAAAGCCGCGAGGATGAAAGCAACGAGCCTGCGTTCTTGGCGCGTCAGCCTGAACATCGAAACAATATAATGCGCCAAAGATGCCGCGCAAGCAAGCCGCTGCAGCATCCGGCGGTTTGTGCCATTATCACGCTCATGGACGCGCGACACGAAGCCCCGGCGGACGGACTTTCCGGTCTGGTCGAGCGCATTACTTTCCGCAGCGAGGACACCGGATTCAGCGTGCTCAAAGTCAAGGTGAAGGGGCGGCGTGATCTCATCCCGGTGGTCGGGACGGTCGCGGCGGTCAGCCCGGGGGAATGGATCACCGCGGAGGGCCGCTGGGAACGCAACCGCGACCACGGCATGCAATTGCGCGCGACCGCGATCCGCTGCCAGGCGCCCACCTCGCTCGAGGGGATCGAGAAATATCTCGGCAGCGGATTGATCAAGGGCATCGGACCTGTCTACGCGAAAAAACTCGTCGTGAAGTTCGGGGAAAAAGTTTTCGACATCATCGAAAACGCCTCGGCGCGTTTGCAGGAAGTGGAAGGCATCGGCACCGGACGCCGACAGCAGATCAAAGCCGCGTGGGCCGAGCAGCGCGTCGTGCGCGACATCATGGTCTTCCTGCACAGCCATGGCATCAGCACCAGCCGCGCCCTGCGGGTGTACAAACTCTACGGCGAAGATGCCATCGCGCGCATCCGTGCGAATCCCTACCTTCTGGCCCGCGATATCCCGGGGATCGGCTTCAAGTCGGCCGACGCCGTGGGCGACAAACTCGGATTCGAGCACGATTCCATTCTGCGCGCGCGTGGCGGACTGCAGCATATCCTTTCCGAGGCGACCGGCGAGGGTCACACCGCATTGCCGCGTGCCGTCCTGCTCGAGGAAACCGCCAAGCTTCTCGGCGTCGATGAAGATGTGGTCCGCGGCGCTCTCGAGCGCGAAGTGGCCGACGGGCAACTGGTCGCCGAGGATATCGCGGGCGAAACCTCGGTCTTCCTTCCCGCGTTGCGCGCCGCGGAGAAAGTCATCGCCGACACGATTCTCCGCCTTTCCGTGCAACCTCCGTCCTATCCCGCGCTGGATTTCGACAAAGCCCTCGCATGGGTTCAAGAGCACACGAAAAAAGTCCTCTCCCCAAGCCAGCAGGATGCGCTGCGCCGCGTGCTTGCCTCGCGTCTTGTTGTGGTGACCGGCGGCCCCGGTGTGGGGAAAACCACATTGCTCGACAGCCTCCTGAAAATTCTCGCCGCGAAAAAAGTCCGTTTCCAACTTTGCGCGCCAACCGGCCGCGCGGCCAAGCGCATGGGCGAATCGACAGGCCAACCCGCCGTGACCATACATCGCTTGCTCGAATACCTGCCTTCGGGAGGTTTCAAACGCGGCACCGGCTGTCCGCTCGAAACCGATCTGCTTGTCGTCGACGAGTTTTCCATGGTCGACGTGCCGCTCATGGCGTCGCTCTGTCGTGCGCTGCCCGCGGGCGCGTCGCTCGTCTTGGTCGGCGATCCCGACCAGTTGCCCAGCGTCGGGCCCGGTTCCGTGCTGGCCGACCTGCTCGCCACCGAAGCGGTTGCCTCTGTGCGACTGACCGAAATCTTCCGGCAGGCCGAGGCCAGCGAGATCGTGCGTGCCGCGCATGACATCCGCCACGGACGTGTTCCCGCCGCGGAGAGTGCCAAAGGATCCGACTTCGCGTTCCTCCACCGCGAGGAACCCGAGGAGATTTCCGATCTTGTCCTGCGTCTCGTGCGCGAGGAAATCCCCAAACGACTGCGCCTCGATCCGGTCCGCGATATCCAGGTTCTCGCGCCCATGCACCGGGGCAGTCTCGGCATCCGCCAATTGAACATCGCCCTGCAAGCCGCCCTGAACCCGCCGCGCCCCGACCGCGCCGAGGTGGAACGGTTCGGCACGAAGTTCCGTGTCGGCGACAAGGTCCTCCAGACCCGCAACAACTACGACAAGGAAGTTTTCAACGGCGATATCGGACGCATCGCGTCGATCGACCACGACGCACGCGAGTTGACGGTCGAAACCGATGGACGGCGCGTCGCCTACGATTTCGGCGAACTCGACGAAATCGAACCCGCCTACGCCATCAGCATCCACAAAAGCCAGGGATCCGAGTTCCCCGCGGTCGTGCTGCCTCTGGCCATGCAGCATTTCCTGCTGTTGCAGCGCAACCTTCTTTATACGGGCGTGACGCGCGGCAAGCAACTCGTCGTCGTCGCCGGACAGCGCAAAGCGCTCGGCACGGCCGTGCGGCAGAACGACACGCGCTCGCGCCACGGCGGACTGCGCTCGCGGCTGGCCTGTGGTTAGTCTGTGGGAATCCCCGGAACGGTCAGCGCCATTCCGTTTTCTCCGGTTCCGAGCTTCAACAAATACGGGCCGGCTGACCGTGCCCATTCGTCCGCGCCGGGATATTGCGCCGCCGCCACCCCGAAACAGCGTTGCAGCATGTCGGTATTGATGATGCCGGGGTTGAGAGCAGTGGCACTCAGGCCTGCGGGAAGTTCCTGCGCGAGGGCCTGCGTCATTCCCTCGACGGCCCATTTGCTCGCGCAGTAGGCCGATACTTCGGGAGATGTCGAGCGTCCCCACCCGGAGCTGACATTGACCACAACACCCTTTCCGCGATGAATCATCGACGGAAGAAAATGGCGCAGCACATGCGCGATGCCTTTGATGTTGATGTCGACCACCGCGTCGAATTCGTGCACCGGGATTTCCCAAAGTGGCGCGTTTGCGGCGATGACGCCGGCATTGTTGATGAGCAAATCCGGCGCGCCGAAATGGGCCAGCACATCGCATGCCCAGACACGCACAGCCTCGTCATCAGCCACGTCGACAACCGAAAAATGATGCAATGGGCCGTGCTCGGCGCGCAACTCGCCGACGATCTCCTGCGTCCGCGCGCAACCGGCTACGCGGTGTCCTTTATCGAGGTAGTATTCGGCGAGTGCCCGTCCGCACCCGCGCGAGATGCCGGTGATGACGATGTTGCGATCCTGCATTTTGTGCACTTTAGCGGCGGCGACCGGAGGCGCGAGATTCTTCGGGTTTGGAACACTCCGGTGACTAGTTTGTTCCATGGACTGCTTCGGCCTCCAGATATGCTCAGCTCCGGAAAGTCCGTTCGTCTTCATGAAGTTTTCGGGTATGTTGCCGCCGATGAAAGCCCGCTTTGTTTTTGTCCTTCCCGCCGCCTTGTTTCTGCCCGTGGCCGTCCGCGGCTCTTTCACTAAGGAGACGCTCCGCCCGCAAGACGAGCGGGCGAAAGCGATTGTCGACGACGCAGCCATCCAAACTTTTGCCGACGATTTTGGAAAAAGTCTCGACCGTCTCAGCCTGGCGATGACGGTCGATCCGTTCCAACCGATCCAGTTTTTACAGGAAACCAGTGCTCGTCAGACGAAGGGCGACCTTGATGCTGCGATCCGTAAATACAACGAGGCGCTGGAAATTTCCCCGGACGATGCGGCGCTCTACGTCGGCCGAGGTGCCGCCTATCTCAAAAAAGGCGATGTGTCGTCAGTCAAAGCCGCACTGGCCGATTTCGACAAGGCCTGCCAGCTCGCGCCCGATAATGGCAACATTTTCGCTTTGCGCGGTGCGACTCGCCTTGTGCTTGGCGACTACCGCGCCGGAGAACTCGATTTCGCGGAGGCCACGAGATTGGCGCCGGAAGATTCCGAACTTTGGAGCATCCGGGGCGCCGCCGAGGGAGCGATCATCCTTGTCAGGCATAAGTTGGACACGCAACTGATCTACGACCGCACATACGTCACGTGGAAGGACGGTGAGTTCGACCCTGCCATGAAGTCGTTCGAGCGGGCCTTAGAGATCAATCCGAACAACACTTCTGCGTTCTTCTGTCGCGGACATCTGCGGATGGCGAAGGGTGACGGGACGGGCGCACTGGAAGACATCCGGCAAGCGGTCAAGCTCGCGCCCGGTGATGCGGATTTGCTGAATGTCCTCGGTATGGCGCAGGCCGCCGCAGGCGATCAGGAAGCCGCCATCGCGACTTTTGACCAATCCCTCGAAATGCAACCGGACAGCGCGCGCACGCTGAACAATCGCGGCACCGTGAAGTTCAACAAGGGCGATCTCAAAGGTGCTGAGGCGGATTTCGACAAAGCAGCCGAATTGGCCCCGGGCTACACGATCGCTTTTCTCAACCGCGGCTTTGTCAAAATGGCGAAGGGCGAGACTTCGGAGGCGATAGAAGATTTCACCAAAGCAATCGATTCTCCATGGAGCCTGACGGTAGCCCTTGCCGCCCTGACGGCCCGCGCCAACGCCAAAGCCGACAGCGGCGACATCCCGGGCTCGGAAAAAGATTACGCTCGCGCCCTCGAACTCGATCCGGAGAACCCGGCAACTTATCTGGTCCGCGCGAAGGTGCGCCTTTCAAGTGGCGACGTCGACGGTGCGGAGAAGGATGTGGAAAAAGCTTCGCTGCTCTCTCCCGAGAATGCCTCCTGCTTTCTCATACGCGGAGGGATCAAGGCGCTGAAGGGCGACAACGCCGGTGCTATCGTCGATTACGGCAAGGCCATCGATCTGAATCCGAAAGAAGCCACTGCCTATATCAACCGCGGCATGGCGCGCACCTACACCAAGGATTGGGATGGTGCGGCGAGCGATGCGGAAAAAGTCATTTCCCTCAAACCCGACTACGCTGATCTCGCACAGGCGCATTTCCTCCTCGGCGATGCCATAGAGGGAGGCGGTCAAGACAGGGAGAGAGCCGCCGAGGAATACCGTCGCGCGATCGAGATCAATCCGCGACACGACATGGCTTATTGGAAACTGGGGTTCACCAAAATCTTGGGTGGCGACCGCGTGGGAGCGATCGGCGATTTCGACAAGGCCCTGAAGATCAATCCGCGGAACCCGTTTGCCCTCATGCAGCGGGGCGACGCCAAAGCCGCATTGGGCGACTATCCCGGGGGCATGGCCGATTTCGACGCGGCCGTTGCCATCAACCCGAAGGAGCCGAAATTCTACGGTCAGCGCGGCGCAGCGAAGCAAGACCACGGGGATTACGATGGCGCCATTGCCGATTACGAAAAGGCTCTTGCTCTCTACCCGGATGAGCCGGTTTCCAAAAGTCAGATCGAGCGCGCCAAGCAACTGAAGTCCAACGGCGGCCGTCTCTGGGGTAAAGATTACGAAGAGCTTTTGACCCAAGCTCAGAAAAAGCTGGAGGCCGGCGACCGCGCGGGCGCTGTGGCTGCACTCGAGCAAGCCGTGAAGAAAAATCCGAAAGCCTCGGCTGCCTACGCGGAACTCGGGCAGATCAAAGCCGTCAATGGCGATCTGCAGGGCGGTCTTGAGCTGTTTGGCAAATCGATCGAGGTGGACCCGACCGATTACGTGTCGCGTGCCCGCCGGGGAAACGTTTTGATGCAAACCGGCGACTCGCGGGCCGCGCTTGCGGATTTCGATGTCGCTGTGATGTGCCTGCCACATGACGCCTTGCCTCTCGTTTGCCGGGCAATGGCGCACGGGAATCTGGGGGACCTGGATGGCGCGGAAAAAGATCTCGATGCGGCAGAAAAGTTGCAACCGGGATTTCCGAACATCTCCGTTGTGCGCGAGAAGATTGCCGCTTTGCGCCAGGCGCAATTGTCGCGCCCGCAGCCGGTGTCGCCCGAGGTGAATACGGAGGTGGAAAAGCTTGTGCGGTCGGGTTGGACCATGGCTGAACAGGGGAACTTGGACGGAGCGCTGGCCGAAGGAAACAAGGCTCTCGCCCTCAATCCTGCGGACACCCGCACGCTCACCTATCTGGCCCGCGTGAAGAACGCACGTGGCGATGCCGCCGGTGCGCTTGCCGAATGCGATCAGGCTCTCGCGATCGATCCGAACAACTTCATGGCTTACTCTATGCGCAGCATGATCAAGATCGACAAAGCCGATTGGGCCGGAGTGATCGAAGATTCAAGCAAAGCCCTGTCCATCAATCCGGCCGATGTCTTCTCGTATCTCAACCGTGGAAAAGCCAAAGCGAACACCGGTGATCTGAAAGGGGCTATTACAGACTACGATGCCGGAATCGCGCGACTGCAACCGCCCGACCCCCGCGCCTACTTCGAGCGTGCGCAAATTAAAGAAGCGCTTTCCGATTGGAGCGGCGCCGTCGCGGATCTCGATCAAGCGCTGGCTCTGGCTCCGGGCGATCCGGGCCTTACCGCCAAAAGAAACGAAGTGCAATCTCATGTCCGTTGATTGGCGTAGGCGTTTGCTTCGCGCGGCATTTGTCACCCCGCTCTTTGTGGCAGGATGTGTCGAACGGACAATTTCTGAAGGTGTCGCGACGTATCGCTTTGCTTGGTGGGCCATGGTAGCGATGGCTGCAGCCGGTGTGATTTCCATTTTCTCCGCGCGATTCGTGCCGACGCGCACGGATGGTTGGTATCGTTTCACCCGCAAAATCCGCTGGGGACTGATCTCAATTGGCGTGGTGGCCATGTTTGTCCCTGTGGTGATGTATTTCAACAAAGTCACGATTTCGGAAGAAGGGTTCACGGAAAACGTAGGCTTCTTCGGCGAGAAAGCGCACCGAGTGACATTCAACGATTTGGAGCGGGTGGAATTCGTTGCTGAAACCAGCGGCATCGGCCGCAGTCGCAAGACCAATTACTATCTTATCTGCTTCGGGAAACAGGGCACATCACACAAAGTGCCCGTCAGTGGCAGTTGTATGCAGACGGCGCTGCCAGAGATTGTGCAGGGCTTGAAGACCGCACATGTGCCGATCATCGACAAGGTGCCGGCGGAATAATGCAGGGCGGTAGTGCTCTGCTTTTAATTTTCGGCGGCTACAAACCACCGCTACAGGCAGAGGAGTTTTTCTCCAACGGATTGAAATCCGCCGCGTGGTAGGAACTGCGCACCAGCGGGCCGCTGGCCACGTGGGTGAAACCTTTCTTGCGGGCGATATCGCCGTAGAGATAGAAGACTTCAGGGCGGATGTATTCGACGACCGGCAAATGCTGTGGGGTGGGGCGCAGGTATTGACCCATGGTCAGGACTTCGACGCCGTGCTCGCGGAGGTCGTCCATCGCCTGGAAGATTTCCGTCTCGGTCTCGCCGAGTCCGAGCATGAGACCGCTTTTCGTCGCGATGTCGGGGCGCAGTTCTTTGGCCCTGCGGAGAAACTCTAGCGAGAGTTTGTATTTGGCGCGCGACCGGACGACCGGGGTGAGGCGTTCTACCGTTTCAAGGTTGTGGTTGAAGATGTGCGGCGCGGCTTCGAGGACGGTGCGCAGTGAGTCGTCCTTGCCGTTGAAGTCAGGCACGAGGACCTCGATAATGATCGACGCATCGCGCTCGCGGATCGCTTCGATCGTCCGCGCAAAATGCAGCGCCCCGCCGTCCGGCACGTCGTCGCGGGCCACCGCGGTGATGACCACGTGCTTCAATTTCATCCGCATTACCGCCTCGGCCACGCGCTGGGGTTCGTCGTGCTCGAGGGCGAAAGGCTTGGCCGTGGTCACCGCGCAGAATCCGCAGGCGCGAGTGCAGCGCTCGCCGGCGATCATGAAGGTGGCCGTGCCTTGGCTCCAACATTCCCAGCGGTTCGGGCATTGCGCGCTTTCGCAAACCGTGTGAAGCCGGAGGTCCGAAACCAGCGCCTTGGTCGAGAAAAAGACCGGATTGGAAGGCAGGCGCACTTTGATCCAGTCC
>JBEDBL010000068.1:0-12956 GCA_041177245.1 Verrucomicrobiota bacterium | reverse complement strand
CCACAGCTCCCGGCGAGCCGACGACCGCGGTATCCTTGCCCGTCGTGCGGGGCAGCTGTGCCACGTTGATCGGAGACACAAGCGTCCCCAACATGGCGGCGCTCCCTCCTGCGGTCTTTGCCAACGAGAACGTCAACCTGCGCATATGGTTTTCCGCCGGGGGCTCCGATCCTTTCGCCCAGCTTTTGCCCGACCAGCGCATCGCCGCCGCGGGATATGCGCTGCACGCGGCTACTGCGGATGCCGCCACTGTCACCGACATTGTGGGTGATCTGACGATCGGGGGAACTCTCACTGTGGGCAAAATTGTCGGCGGGGCCGCCAACAGCGCCGCGGGCACCGGTGCAACGGTCGTCGGCGGATCAAACAATGCCGCGAACTTTGACAATGCCATCGTCGGCGGCGGTATAGGCAACCAAGCCGCCGATCTTGCTGCAGTTGTCGGTGGTTCCTCCAACTCCGCAGTTGGTCTCGGTTGCTTTGTCGGCAGTGGTAGCCAGAACGTCGCCGCCGGCCAATTCTCCGTCGTGGCAGGCGGTGCGCAAAACATAGCCGACAATTGGTTTGCGACGGTGGGTGGCGGTAGTTCCAATACCGCGACAAGCGCCTATGCCACGGTATCCGGAGGCTTCAGCAACAACGCCTCGGCAGTCGGCTCGACCATTGGAGGCGGTGTTTCCAACTCAAGCTATTGGGAATACGACACCGTGTCCGGCGGTTTTAGCAACAGCGCAGGCGGAGTGATGTCCACGGTCGGTGGAGGCGGAGAAAATATAGCCGGCACCGACTTCGCCACCGTAGGTGGTGGCATTTCCAATGTGGCTCATGCTGCAGCCACGGTGGGTGGCGGTGTTGCCAATATCGCCTCTGGCGTCTGGTCCACGGTGGCCGGCGGATGGAGCAATGCAGCTTCGGACCAATTGGCCACCGTCGCTGGCGGCTTTTGCAACACGGCCTTCGGCATGCAGTCCGCGGTAGGTGGCGGAGAGAATAACTTTGCCTATGGCTCTGACGCCACGATTGGCGGTGGTTATGGCAACACAGTCGGCTCGAGAGAAACAAACTGGTGGTATGTCACTGACGACGGCGCGATTGCCACGATTGGAGGAGGAGGGGACAACACGGCCCTCGATTATGGCACCACCATTGGCGGCGGGTGCACCAATTGTGCCAGCGGCTACTTTGCCACAGTGGGGGGAGGATACGGGAACGTCGTGTGCGCAAATGTATGCACCGTGGGCGGCGGCGAAAACAACACCGCCGGCGGCCCCGGCGTGCCGCAGTTCAACGATATCTACGGCGGACGTGCCGCCACGGTGGGTGGCGGATACTGGAACATGGCAAGCCACGAGGCCTGCACTGTGGCCGGTGGCGAATACAACACCGCCGGCACGACAAACCCGCAGTTCGCCGCTTTGATCGGCGGACGTGGCGCCACGGTGGGGGGTGGTATGAGCAATACAGCAATGGCTCTAGCCATCGTGGGCGGCGGCTGGAATAATCTGGCCAAGGGGCCATGGGCCACGGTGGGTGGCGGCCATACCAACACGGCCATCGGCATCGGCGCGGTCATAGGTGGTGGCCTGCAGAATGTGGCCGGGTTCATGCCTCCCGCTGTGAGTGGTAGCGACAACGATTCTCTGCTTGGCATTACAACTGGAATGCTGGCCGTGGTGGGCGGTGGCTGGAGCAACACGGCTGCGGGTAACATTGCTGTGGTTGGTGGTGGGGAAGGAAATTTGGCGAGCGGTCCTTTCGCCATCATTCCGGGAGGCTCGCATAATGTGGCGACCAACCACGCTTTCGCCGCCGGGCTTTCTTCCAAGGCGACCAATGATGGTGCCTTTGTTTGGAGCGGCGTCACCAATGTCGATACCTTCTCCACCAACGACACCTCATTCACTGTCCGCGCGCCCGGCGGTGTTCGCTTCATCACCACGACAAACAACGACTTCGCCGATACGAATGTCGTCAACGGTGTCCAGTTGCTTCCGAACGAAACCGCTTGGACTGTGCTCAGCGACCGCGCTTCCAAAACAAACTTTGCGGCAATCGATAAGCGACAGTTGCTGGCCAAGTTGGCCGCCATGCCGGTCAGTTCCTGGGCCTACAAGCATGACCCAACGCGCCGTTACATCGGACCGACTGCTCAAGATTTTGCCGGCGCATTCCACCTCGGGAGTAACGACAAAGGCATCAACACGCTTGATGCCGACGGAATCACCTTCGCCGCCATCCAGGGACTGGTCGAGGAACTCGAGGAGCGCGACCTGCAGCACGAAAAAGATCTGGCCGTGCGCGACGCACAAATCGAAGCGCTGAAGTCCGAACTCCGCGACCTGCGCGACAGGGTGCAGACTGCGCTGCCTCCCGCGCCCTGAGAAACACGCTGTGAGGAAAATCCTGCTCGCCTTGCTTGCCGTCCTTGCGCCGACACTTGGCACCACACCGGCCCTCGTTTGACATGATACGATTACATGATAAAGTGACGTAGTGGCCGAAATAGCAACGACTTTGACCGATCGCGGACAGGTTTCCATGCCGGCGTCTATCCGGCGTGAACTCGGTTTGCGCCCAGGACAGACTTTGCTCTGGAAACGGCTATCCGCGGACGAGGCTCGCGTCAAAGTGCCGGGACGCGGCGGCAATAAGCCGTCGGTGCGAGGATTGATGAAGAAGTTTGTCTCCGACGGTCCGCGCACCACCGCCGGTTGGATGAAGATCCTCCGCGAGGGCGACAAGGCTTGAATGGCCTGGGTCGTCGATACTTGCCTGCTGCTCGACATCGGGCTGGACGATCCTGCCTTCGGCGCCAAATCCGAGGCACTGCTGCGGGAAAAGTCGGCGGACGGTTTGACGGTCAGCCCGGTCACCTTTGTCGAACTGGCTCCTGCCTTCGGCGGTGAACTCGGTGCGCTGCGGAAATTTCTTGGAGCATTGGACATCGCATCCGACGAGTCGTGGGAAACGACGGACACCGAGCATGCCGGGCGGGCTTGGGCGAAGCACATACTCGGGCGGCGGGCGGCCAAGCAGCGGCACCCTAAACGCCCGGTGGCCGATGTTCTCATCGGGGCTTTTGCTTTGCGATTCAGCGGCTTACTCACGCGCAACACGGCTGATTTCCGCGCGCTTTATCCGAAGCTGCGCTTGGTCAGTCCCGCCTGACGGGATCTCACGACTGGCGCCGCATTTCCTCCGTCTCTGCGGCGGCGTCGGCGCGTCCCACCGACGAAACCATCTGTGCTCGCACGGGTCGCTGCTGCGAAAAGGCTTCAATCGCCTCTATGTGATCTGATGCTCGACCTTTTTTATTTGCTGCCGGGTTTAATCGCCGGGGTTCCGGCGAGATCCGGCGGAAGGGAGTCGGGGGCGAAGGTTTCGGGATTAAGTTCAACCAAACCGTGAAATGGGAAATCCATGGCGGGGAGTTGTCCGCCGGAGCGGTTGACCAAGCAGGCGGCGGCCGCGACCACGCCGCCGTGTTTTTTCACGATGTCGACCGTCTCCATGAGTCGTCCGCCGCGCGTGACCACGTCTTCGATGACGATGAACTTTTCGCCGGGTTTGATTTGGAATCCGCGGCGTAGGACAAGCGTGCCCTTTTCGTCTTTCTCGGCGAAGATGTGCGGCTTGCCCAGTTGGCGGGCGACTTCTTGTCCGACGAGGATGCCGCCGAGGGCGGGGGAGATGACGGTGTCGCATTCGATGCCGCGGACTTGATCGGCGAGCGCGGTGCAGACGCGTTCCGCGACCTTGGTGTCGCGCACGAGCAGCGCGCATTGGAAAAATTCGCGGCTGTGCAAGCCGGAGCGGAGGATGAAGTGTCCGTGCAGCAGCGCTCCGGTTTGGCGGAAGAGATCGAGGAGTTCGTTTTGGGTCATGACACGGGCGCGTTGACGAAGGACAAGTTCGCCTCGTGCCGTTTGAGAAATTCTTTGCCGAGCTTGCCGTAGGCCTCGGCGCCGGGCCCGCGGGGGTCGTGTTCGAAGATGGTGCGGCCGAAGCTCGGCGCCTCGCTCAGGCGCACGCTGCGGGGAATGACCGTGTCGTAGAGGACTTCCTGGAAATGGGCGCGCACGTCTTTGACCACCGCATCGGCGAGATTGGTGCGGCGGTCGAACATGGTCATGAGGAGACCGGACAGCGTGAGGCCGGGATTGGCGCCGGATTCGCGGATCTGACCCATGACGAACATCAATTTCCCCAAGCCCTCGAGCGCGTAGTATTCGCATTGCACGGGAACGAGAAGCTGGTCCGCGGCGACGAGGGCGTTGGTCATGAGGATGCCGAGCGACGGCGGGCAATCGAGGATCGCGAAGTCGAAGGCCGCATCATCGCGCAGCGGTTGCAGGGCTCGGCGAAGTTGTTGCAGGTGGTCTTCCATGCGCGCGACTTCGATTTCCAACCCGGCCAGATCGATGTTCGCCGCGATGAGCGACAGATTCGGGATGCGTGTTTGCGTGAGACAGGTGCGCACGTCGGATGCGCCCGTGAGCGGACCGTAGAGGGTGGGCGGGTTTTCGATTTCCGCGGCGACCGCGCTGGTGGCGTTGCCTTGCGGGTCGAGGTCGACGAGGAGGACGCGCTGGTTTTTTGCGGCGAGCGCGGCGGCGAGATTGACCGAGGTCGTGGTCTTGCCGACGCCGCCTTTTTGGTTGGCCACCGCGAGGACTTTCATGGAAGGAAATTTTTAACCGCAGAGGGCGCAGAGGACACGGAGAAAGAGAGCCTCATTTTTCGTAGTGAGCAGCCAGGCCGTCGACGATGCCGCGGACGTATTCGCGGTAGATGCTTTCGCGCGGGGTGCCGTTGATGTTGCGCCGTCCGCGGTAGTCGCCAAGCTGCACGCGGTCGTGCACCTCCTTGTTGTTCATCACATAGGGCTCGAGATAGACGACGGGGCACTCGAAGAGGCGGTTGGCCAGCAGATTGCGCGCCCAGACATAAGGCGAGCCGCCGACATTGATGGCCGCATCGGAGGTGTAGGTGTAGGGGGGGAGTCCGGTGGCGTGGACCATCCCCTGCGCGACGGAGCGGGAGACGGAGACTTCTTTGTCGTAGGAGCGGTTGAGCAGCTTGACCATAAGGTCGTAGCGCTGGTCTTCGTATTCGAGTTCGCGAGCGGAGTAGCAACCGCTGACGAGGAGATGCAAATGATTGACGCCGGTAAGGGTGGGATGCGCGGGATTGCCCCATTCCTCGGCATTGAAATGCAGGGCGAGGACAAGATCGGGTTTGATCTGGCCGTTCACTTTCCGGGCGCGGGCGCGGATTTCGGCCGTGCGGTAAAAAAGTTTTTCCGACTCCGATTTGAGGCTCGCGGGATTGACCGAGCGGCCTTGGTCGCGGAGCGAGGCGGCCGCGTGGGAGCGGAGTCTTTCGGGACGCACATTCGCCGCGGGCTTGGAACTCGCACGCGTCAAGCTCACCGAGGCCCCGCGCTGTTCGAGTTCGCCTTTCAGCAGCTTGGCCACATAAAGCGCCATGTCGCCTTCGGTGACCGGCTTGTTGCTGCCGATCTGGAACCAGCGTTCCTCCATGCGCGCCCATTCGCCGCCGAGATGGCCCGGGTCGAGGGCTATGCGCAGTCCGCGCAGGCTGTTGCGCGGTTGCCAATAACGCGGAATGGGTTTGGCGCTGGCCTGATCAGACGCGAAATCGAGTCGGAACGGTGGCTGCGCTGCGCCCGTTGCGACGGTGGCATGGTCGTCCGCGATGGTGAATGCTCCCTGCCACGCGCCCCGCGGTGCATAGACCTGCGTGAGCAGGCGCGTGAATTCCTGTTTGGTGATGGTGCCTTGGAATTTGTCGAGCAACGACCATTCCGGCTTCGTCGCTAGAGGGGTGAGTTTTTGTGCGTGGGCGCTGAGTCCGAGGGCAAGGAGGGCGATGGTGATGCGGACGAATTGCATGGCGGCTAAACCGGAGAATCTCTATCTCTTCGGGCTCCAAATCAATGATCCGCATTCTTTTTCTCGGTGACGTGGTGGGCGAGCCCGGGCGCAACGCGCTCAACAATCGGCTTAAGGGACTGCAGGAGGAACTGGCGGCCGATTTTACCATCGTCAACGGCGAGAACGCGGCGGGCGGACGCGGGATCAGCGGAAAACAGTGCATCGAACTGCTCCGCGCCGGGGCCACGGTGATCACCACGGGCGACCATGTGTGGGATCAGAAAGATTTGCCGGCTTACATCGAGACCGAGCCGCGTTTGCTGCGTCCTTGCAACTATCCCGAGGGCACGCCGGGATCCGGGTCTGTCGTGCTCGAGACGGCGAAAGGCCCCGTTGGCGTCATCAATGTGCGCGGGCTGACCTTCATGAACCCGCCGCTGGAAAATCCCTTCCACAGCGTGGCCAGCGAAGTGGAGAAGATACGCGCCGCGACGAAAGTCATTTTCGTCGATGCCCACGCCGAGACGACGAGCGAGAAAATCGCGCTCGGGCGGCATTTGGACGGCCGGGTTTCCGCCGTGGTCGGGACGCACACCCATGTGCAGACGGCCGACGAGCAGATTTTCCCCGGTGGAACGGCTTTCCTTTGCGATGCCGGGATGTGCGGCACGGCGGACTCGATCCTCGGCCGGACCAAGGAATCGATCCTGCGCCGTTTCCTCACCGGTATGCCTACGACGCTCCCGGTGGCCACCGGGGTGGTGCAGGTTTGCGGTGTTGTTGTTGATGTGGACGAGGCCACGGGGAGGGCCACGGCCATCAGGCGGGTCAGAGAAGATGTCGCCCCCTGAGCAAAACGGGGCGGTTTGCAAAATCTCCTTTGACACAGGGCGACTTCAGAGGCATAAAGGCCGGACGCTGCGAAAAAGTCGCGCAGTCCGCAGGCCGTAAATCCGCAAAAAATGGCGGGAGACGGCCCTAGGGCTGTTTCGCCTTTTTTGACGCCGCGACTAACACAGAAACATCAACCCAAAAACACTTTGCGGAGTTTGCCCATGTAGCTCAGTTGGTAGAGCACGTCCTTGGTAAGGACGAGGTCACCGGTTCAATCCCGGTCATGGGCTCCAGCCGGCGCGGCGCAAAATTCGCAACACTCAAACCAAACAAACACACCAAGCACTATGGCTAAGGATACGTTCAAACGCGACAAACCCCACGTGAACATCGGCACGATCGGTCACGTGGACCACGGCAAAACCACACTCACCGCGGCGATCACCACGGTGCTCTCCAAGACCGGCAAGGCGCAGGCCCGCGGTTACGCGGACATTGATGCGGCTCCGGAGGAAAAAGAGCGCGGTATCACGATCAACACCGCCCACGTGGAGTACGAGAGCGACAAGCGCCACTACGCGCACGTCGACTGCCCCGGCCACGCGGACTACATCAAGAACATGATCACCGGTGCGGCCCAGATGGACGGCGCCATCCTGGTGGTTAGCGCCGCGGACGGCCCGATGCCGCAGACCCGCGAGCACATCCTGCTCGCCCGCCAGGTCGGTGTGCCTTCGATCGTTGTCTTCATGAACAAGTGCGACATGGTCGACGATCCGGAACTTCTCGAACTCGTCGAGATGGAAATCCGCGACCTGCTCAGCAAATACGAATTCCCGGGCGATGAGATCCCGATCGTCAAGGGCTCCGCGCTCAAGGCGCTCAACGGCGACCCCGAAGGCGAGAAGGCCATCATGGCCCTCATCGACGCGGTCGACAGCTACATCCCCGAGCCGCAGCGTCCGCTCGACCTGCCGTTCCTCATGCCCATCGAGGACGTGTTCAACATCGAAGGTCGCGGCACCGTCTGCACCGGCCGTGTCGAGCGCGGCAAGCTCAAGAAGATGGAAGAAGTCGAAATCGTCGGCATCAAGCCCACGGTCAAGACGACCGTCACCGACATCGAAATGTTCCGCAAGCTGCTGGACGACGCGATGGCCGGCGACAACATCGGCGCGCTGCTCCGCGGTATCAAAAAAGAAGACGTCGAGCGCGGCCAGGTCTTGGCCAAGCCCGGCTCGATCACCCCGCACAAGAAGTTCAAGGCCGAGGTGTACATCCTCAGCAAGGACGAGGGTGGCCGCCACACGCCCTTCTTCTCGAATTACCGTCCGCAATTCTACTTCCGCACGACTGACGTGACCGGAACAGTGAAGCTGCCGGACGGCGTCGAAATGGTCATGCCCGGGGACAACATCTCGATGGAAGTCGAGCTGATCACCCCGATCGCCATGGAGAAAACCATCCGTTTCGCCATTCGCGAAGGCGGCCGCACGGTCGGCGCCGGTCGCGTTGCGGAGATTCTGGACTAATATTTGGAGGATACGCACAGGCCAGTAGCTCAATTGGTAGAGTAGCGGTCTCCAAAACCGTCGGTTGGGGGTTCGAGTCCCTCCTGGCCTGCTCTCCGATTGACCTCTGGTCGCCGCGTCCCCGCGCATGATCCGCAAAGCGAAAAATTTCATCGCCGAAGTCCGCACGGAACTTGGCAAAGCCACGTGGCCGTGGGATCCCAAGGAAAAGGGATTCCGCCGTTACAAGGAGCTGGCCGATTCGACCGTCGTGGTCATCGTGGCGATGCTGATTCTCGGCGGATACATCGCGTTCTTCGATCTCATGCTGGTCAACACCGTCGGGTGGCTGACCCGCCCGTAAGGAAAAACTTTTCATGTCCACCACCGCCCTTCGCATCCCGGCCCCGCGCGACCAATGGTTCGTCGTGCAGGTCCTCTCCGGCCAGGAGAAGAAAGTCTACGACAGCATCGTCAAACGGCTAAAAACCGAGGAGATGGGCGATCTCGTCTACAACGTGCTCATCCCGACCGAGCGCGTGCAGGAGATCAAGCAGGGCAAAAAGAGCGAGACGACGCGGAAGTTTTTCCCGGGCTACATCATCGTCAACATGCACCTCCTCACCGAGGAGGGCGGGCTGATGGACCGCACCTGGTATTTCATCAAGGACACGCCCGGCGTGATCGGTTTCGCCGGCACGAAGGACCGTCCCACGCCGATGCGTTCGCGCGAGGTGGAGAGCATGCTCGCGCAGATTCAGGAACGCGTCGACACGGTGAAGCCGAAGGTTTCTTTCCAGGTCGGCGAAAAAGTCAAAGTGGCCGACGGTCCGTTCCAAAACCAGACGGGCGTGGTCGAGGAAGTCGATCCCGACAAGGGCAAACTGCGCGTCTCGGTCACGATCTTCGGGCGCGAGACACCGGTCGAACTGGAATACTGGCAGGTCGACCGCGAGGAGTAGAATTTTATGGCAAAGGAAATCATCGGAACCATCAAACTGCAGATCCCGGCCGGGCAAGCGAACCCCGCGCCGCCGGTCGGCCCCGCGCTCGGTCAAAAGGGCGTCAACATCATGGCCTTCTGCAAGGAGTTCAACGCCGCCACGCAAAAGCAGGCTGGCGACATCCTCCCGGTGGTCATCACAGTTTACAAAGACAAGTCCTTCACCTTCATCACCAAGTCGCCTCCGGCCTCGGTGCTGATCAAAAAAGCCGCCGGCATCGCTGCCGGTTCGAAGGAACCGAACAAAACCAAGGTCGGCAAGCTGTCCAAAAAACAACTGCTCGACATCGCCAAGACGAAAATGAAAGACCTCAACGCCCGCGACGATGAGGCCGCGATGAAGATCATCGCCGGCACTGCGCGCCAGATGGGCGTGGAAACCGAGGCGTAGAAAAAATTCCAACCCGCACCGCGCGCGAGCGCGGTGCATAACCGCAGGAGAGCCTCACGGTTCGTCAGCACTGCAAAACAACATGGCAAAAAACAGAAGCAAACGTTACGAGGCGGCCAAAAAAGCCGTCGATCCCTCGCGGAAATATCCGCTGGCCGAAGCCGTCAAGGTTCTCAAGGGCATGCCCCCGGCCAAATACGACATGACCGTCACCCTCTCGATGCACTTGGGGGTGGACCCGAAACAATCCGACCAGATGGTGCGCGGCACCACGCCGCTCCCGCACGGCAGCGGCAAGAGCGTGCGCGTGCTCGTCTTCGCCACCGGCGCGGCAGCCGAAGCGGCCCGTTCCGCCGGCGCCGAGCATGTCGGTTTCGAAGACATGGTGAAAAAGTGCACCGAGGGCTTCTCCGATTTCGACGTGGCCATCGCCACGCCGGCCGCCATGGCCGAAGTCCGCAAGCTGGGCAAAGTGCTCGGACCGCGCGGGCTCATGCCGAACCCCAAGACCGGGACCGTCACCGACGACACGGCCAAGGCTGTGCAGGAAGTGAAGGCCGGACGCGTGGAGTTCAAACTCGACAAGAACGGCAATATCGCCGTCCCCGTCGGCAAATTTTCCTTCGGCGAGGACGCCCTCGTGCAGAACGCGGATGTGGTCATCGAGGCGGTGGCCAAATCGCGCCCGCCCACGGCCAAAGGCGTTTTCATCGAGAGCGTGACGCTTGCCGCCACGGTCACTCCCGGCATTCCGCTGGACATCGCCAACCTCAACAAGAACTGACCGCCATGCGCCCCGAAAAAGCCAACATCGTCAAGGATCTCAAGGACCAGCTGAACGCTTCGCCGTTCCTGCTCGTCGCCGATTACACCGGGCTCAAGGTCGACCAGTTCGCCGAGCTGCGCACGCGACTCGTCGCCGTCGGTGCCGAATGCCACGTGGTGAAAAATACCATGCTGCGCATCGCCGCGACCGAACTCGGCCTGCCCGACATTTCCGGATCCCTCGCGGGTCAGACGGCCATCGTCACCGGCGAACAGGACATATGCGCCACGGCCAAGGTGATCAAAACTTTCGCCGCCGAGTTCAAGAAGCCGAGCGTCAAGGTCGGCATCCTGGACAACGCGCTGCTCACCGCGGAACAGGTCCAGGCCATGGCCGACCTCCCGCCGCTGCCGGTCCTGCAGGCCCAGTTGCTCGGGCTGCTCAACTCGCCGGCCAGCAAGCTGGTGCGCACCCTCAACGAGCCCGGCGCGAGCCTCGCGCGTGTGCTCAAGGCCAAAGTCGACGCCGGGGGAGGGGCGGCCTGAAAAATTTTCCGCGCGGCCGCTTTGTGACCGTGCGGGAAAAACCAAACAGAAACGGTTCCTTGTCGGTCGGACGGCTGTCCGCCTCAAATTCGCCGGTGCCCCGGCGGGCGACAACACCACAACCAAGGAAGCGGACCGCGGAGGCGAGAGCCGGCGCGGCCGCTAAAAAGACAGTATGGCTAATATCGAAACCATCGTGGACCAACTGAGCGGCTTGACCGTTCTGGAGGTGTCCGAACTCGTCAAAGCACTCGAAGAAAAATGGGGAGTCAGCGCCGCCGCCCCGGTGGCCGCTGTCGCCGCGCCCGCCGCTGGCGGAGCCGCTGCAGCCCCTGCCGAGGAGAAAACCTCCTTCGACGTGATCCTCGCCGACGGCGGCACCAACAAGATCGCCGTCATCAAAGAGGTCCGTGCCGCGGTGCCCGGACTGGGCTTGGCCGACGCCAAGGCTCTGGTCGAGGGTGCTCCGAAACCCCTGAAAGAGGGCGTGACCAAGGAAGAAGCCGAAGAGATCAAGAAAAAGGTCGAAGCGGCAGGCGCCAAGGTCGAAATCAAGTAATCTGCTGCCCGGGCGGGGAAGGGGTATTTTTTCCCTTGACCCCCGCCCGGGAGCCATTCATAGTGCAAGGTCTTTCCCGGGAATCCCGTCGAATCATTGTCCAAAGCTTGACACCCTGTTCCGAGTCAACGCGGCGCACCAGCGCCCGAGTGGCCGGCACGGGGATGTTTTGTCTCGAGGGCTTTTTCGGCGTCTCCGGAAAATAGATCCGCGCTCCGCGCAACAACCACCTATTCGCATCCATGTCTGATCGTCTCTACTTCGGCAAACTCAAGGAAACAACGGAAGCGCCCAACCTCATCGAGCTGCAGGTCGATTCCTACAAAGAATTTCTGCAGGAGGGCGTGTCCCCGTCCAAACGCAAGAACACCGGCCTCGAAGCCGTGTTCCGTGAAGTGTTCCCGATCCCGAGTTACGACGAGAAGATGGTGCTCGAGTATGTCGGCTATGACATCGGCACGCCGAAGCTCGGCTCGCTAGACGCCCAGCGCGAAGGCGAAACGTTCAGTGCGCCGCTGCACGTCACCTTCCGTTTCAAGGACGAAAAAGGAACGAAGGAAGAAAAAGTTTACATGGGCGAATTGCCGCTCATGACCCCGCAGGGCACGTTCGTCATCAACGGCGCCGAGCGCGTCATCGTCAGCCAGCTCCACCGTTCGCCCGGCATCTGCTTCGAGTCGACCGTCCACGCCAACGGCAAAATCCTCTACAGTTTCCGCATCATTCCCGACCGCGGTTCGTGGGTCGAGGTGCAGTTCGACACCAACGACCTGCTCTACGTTTACATGGACCGCCGCAAGCGCCGCCGGAAATTTCTGGCCACCACCTTCCTGCGCGCCATGGGCTATCCGTCCGACAAGGACATCGTCAATCTCTTCTACACCACGCAGGACCTCAAACTGAGCGGTCGCATCGACGAGGACGAACTCGCCAGCAAGGTGCTGGTCGAGGACATCAAGGACGGCGAGATTGTTTTGGCCAACGCCTTCGAGCCGCTCAACAAGGCGACCATTTCGCGGTTGCTTTCCGCCGGCATCGCCAAGGTGACCGTAGTCGACGTCTCGGCCGACGACACCATCATCAAGTCGCTGCGCAAGGATCCGGCCCGCAACGAGGAGGAGGCGCTCAAGGACATCTACCGCAAGCTGCGCCCCGGCGATCCGCCGACCGTGGCCAACGCCAAGAGCATGCTCAAGCGCATGTTCTTCGACCCGAAGAAATACGACCTCGGTCGCGTCGGCCGCCACAAAATCAATCTCAAGCTCAACCTCAACATCCCGGACGAAAACCGCGTGATGACGCGCGAGGATTTCATCGCCGCGGTCAAGCACCTGCTTGATCTCAAGCGCGAGGAAGGTCTCGTCGACGACATCGACCATCTCGGCAGCCGCCGCGTCCGCACCGTGGGCGAACTTCTCGCCAACCAGTGCCGCACCGGTCTGGCCCGCAC
>JBEDBL010000067.1:0-12997 GCA_041177245.1 Verrucomicrobiota bacterium | reverse complement strand
TTGCGGGAGCGACTGGATCCCAGTCCCGGTATCGTCTGCACGGGTGCAGCAGTTGCTTTTCTCGCGGGGACCCAGGCGAAGATTCCGGTGTGGGCGGACCGAGCCGGGCTTGGATGGCTCATGCGGTGCATTTACGAGCCGAGGAAATTCATCCCGCGTTATTGGAGCGCGTTGCCATTGCTTGGGTTGGTCGCCCGCTACAAGGGCAGGAGTCCGGTAAGCGCGTAAACGCGCGGTAACGGGTGGCTGGTAAAAGTTGGGAAAGTAACGCCGAAAATTCCTCAAACAGAGGAAATGAAGGGCGCGCGGATAGCGCGCCTTTTTTGTTGGTCTGAAACTTTGGTCTTGAGAAGGGGTTCCGGAATGGGGTCTATCGCGGGTTTCCCTACAAGAGCCATGTTGACCAAGGTTTATTCTGCCGCCCTGCACGGGGCCGATGCTCGCGAAGTGGAGATCGAGGTCAATGAGGGGGCTGGAGATCCAAAGGTAATCATCGTCGGCTTGCCGGATGCCGCCGTGAAGGAAAGCAAAGATCGCGTGACGACCGCCATGGCGAACAGCGGTTACCGTTGCCCTCGGGGACGAACAACGATCAATCTGGCTCCGGCGGATATCAAAAAGGAAGGGCCGAGTTTCGACCTGCCTATAGCCATTGGGATGCTCGCCATCGCGCATGGTCGCGATCTTCCGCGTTTGGCCAACTGCGCCATAACGGGCGAACTGGCGCTCACCGGTGCGATTCGTCCGGTGAAAGGCGTCCTACCAATCGCCATCGAAGCGAGGCGACGCGGCAAGAAAGCGCTTTTGGTTCCTGCCGAGAACGCCGCGGAGGCTTCCGTGGTGCAAGGCCTTGCGGTCTTTGGTGTCCGCAATCTGCGCGAATGTTTCGAGTTCCTCGACGGCCAGAGGTCCATCGAGCGGACGGAGTCCGACCTCGACACGGTCTTTCGAAATAATCAGCGCGATGATTTGGATTTCGCCGACGTCAAAGGTCAGGCCTCGGTGAAGCGTGCCTTCGAGGTAGCAGTGGCCGGCGGACACAACTTGCTCGTGATCGGCGCGCCGGGTGCGGGCAAGAGTATGTTGGCCAAGCGCATCCCGGGCGTCATGCCTCCGATGACTCTCGAGGAAGCGATCGAGACAACCAAGATCCACAGCGTTTGCGGATTGCTCGACGGTAAACACAACTTTGTAGCCATCCGTCCGTTCCGCGCTCCGCATCATACCATCTCCGATGTCGGACTTCTCGGGGGCTCGACCAACCCCACGCCCGGCGAGGTAAGCCTCGCGCATCACGGGGTGCTCTTCCTTGATGAATTGCCGGAGTTCAAACGGTCCACGCTCGAGGTTCTGCGCCAACCGCTTGAGGATGGCAAAGTGACAATTTCGCGGGCGGCGGGCAGTCTCACCTTTCCGGCAGACATCATGCTCGTCGCGGCAATGAATCCGTGTCCGTGCGGATTTTACGGTCATCCGAAGCGCGAGTGCCGGTGTTCGCCGGGGCAGGTGGAGCGGTATCGTCAGCGCGTGTCCGGTCCGCTCCTCGATCGCATTGATATCCATGTGGAGGCGCCGCCGGTGGAATATGCCGAGTTGACCTCGACTGCTCCGGAAGAATCCTCGTCATCAGTTCGTTCGCGTGTCGAGTCCGTGCGGACCCGTCAGGCCAACCGCTTCGGCGGCAGCCTGAAGCCCTCGCTCAACGCGCGCATGACGCCGAAGTTGATGCGCGAGCATTGCGCGATCTCGGAAACCTGCCACAACCTGATGAAACACGCCTTGGACGATCTGCATTTGAGCGCACGGGCGCACGACCGCATCCTGAAAGTGGCGCGCACCATCGCGGATCTGGCGGACGCCGAGGCCATCGGCGAGGATCATCTGCTCGAGGCCATCCAATACCGCACCTTGGACCGATCCCTCTGGATGTAAATTTCTCCCTTCTGGATTTTTGGTCCGGATCATGCTTTAACTCAGTCTTGTCTCGCTCTGCCCAAAGATGATTTCGCAAAAGGAAAAAAGCGCATATCTCGCGGTCTGCGCCGGACAGCTTGGACTGGCAGCCATCGCTTTCGGGTTGTTTTACGCCCTCAACGAGGAGTTGCGGGTGAGTTGGTTGGCGGCGCCCAAGGCTTACGTGCAGATTCTCACGGTCATGCTGCTTGCGCTTGCCGGGGAAATGGCGACGAGGCCGGACGGGCTGAGGTCGGCTGCCGGTCGGGCGCCGCGGCGCACGTCGATGAGCGTGTCGCGGCGGCAAAGTCTCTGGCTGGCTGCAGGGTTCGGCATTTTCCTTACCCTGACGCGCGACGCGTCCATTTCCCGTGTATTCCTTGTCCTGTTTGTTGTGATGAGTTTTCCGCTTTTCTATTTCACGAACCGACACGGACGGCGCTGGCTTTATAAAATTTTCCCCTCGAGCGGGCTGAAAATACGACTGCGCGCGCTGGTCCTCGGATCCGCGGAGTGGTGCGATTCAATCCAGGAAAGGCTGCACGATTTCCACGAATATTTCGAGACGCAGGATCCGCTGATCTGCCAGCGGGACGAACCCGCGGAATCAATCATGGCCAAAGTGGCGGAGCGCGCGCCCGACATGCTCGTGCTGCCCTCGCGCGAATATCCCTACGACACTGTGACCAAATTGCTGGCGATGGGTGATCGTCGCGGGTTCCGTTGCTGGATTCCGGTGGAGATGTCGCGACTGCATGGACGCAGGTTTGAAATAGCGGATTTGGGAGGTCTCTCGGTCCTTGCGCCGCCGACGTTGCCTCTGGCCGTCTCCTACAACCGTCTGCTCAAGCGTGTGTTCGATATTGTTGTCAGTGTTGCGGTGATTCCCGCCGTGGTATTGCCCCTTATGGGGATTGTCGCAGTGATCCAGAGGCTGAACTCGCCGGGGCCGCTTTTCTTCCGGCAGCAACGGGTGGGGGAGAACGGGAAAATTTTCGAGATCCTCAAGTTTCGCACGATGCGTGTAGACAATGACGACGAAGCCAGGCAGGCCTCGAGCGGGGACGAACGCATTTACCGCGGTGCAGGCTGGTTGCGCCGGTTGAGTGTGGACGAGTTCCCGCAGTTCATCAATGTGCTCCGTGGCGATATGAGTGTGGTGGGACCGCGCCCGCACATGATCCAGCACGAGCGCGAGTTCGAGAAGTTCCACGAACTCTACGGCAGCCGCCGCTATGTGAAGCCGGGGGTGACCGGCTTGGCCCAGGTGGAGGGTTACCGAGGTGAGGTTAAGGACGCCAAGGACGTCCGGGGCCGGGCTCGCTATGACCTTTTCTACGTGAAGCACTGGTGCCTCGGCCTGGACTTCAGGCTGGCGCTCCAGACGGTCCTGCACCTCATCCAGCCTCCCGCCAAGGCCTACTGAGGCCTGTGTGCCTCCTGAGCCGGGCATCCGGCCGGCCGGGAACGGTCGAGCTGTTCGGCGATAGTTTAACTCACTTATTGAAGGCCACCCCCACGTTCCGGGCCGATTGCAAATTAAATTGAACGATCGTTTGGAACATATGTCTGAACCAGTGTCGCCAATTAAACCACCCGGCGGCACCAAACAAAATGGAATCCCCTGACAGCAATATCGGTCTCTACCTCCGAGAGATAAGCCAAGTGCCGCTCCTGACGCCGTCCGAGGAGGTCAAACTGGCGGCCCAGATCAAGCGCGGCAACAAACGTGCACGCGAGAAGATGATCACGGCGAACCTGCGCCTGGTCGTGAAGATCGCGCACGATTTCAGCACCTTCGGGCTGCCGCTGCTCGACCTGATTTCCGAGGGGAATATCGGCCTGATGAAGGCCGTGGAGCGCTTCGACCCGAAGAAAGGCGGCAAGTTGAGCACCTACGCTTCGTGGTGGATCAAGCAGTCGATCAAGCGAGCCCTAGCCAACCAGAGTAAAACGATCCGCCTGCCTGTCCATCTCGTCGACAAAATCGGCAAGATCCGCCGCGTTGCGGCGCGCATGACCGAGGAGCTAGGTCGCGAGCCGAGCAGTGAGGAGTTGGCCGAGGAACTCGGTTTGGCTGTCGCGAAGGTTTCCCACCTGAAAAATGTGGCGGTGCGTCCGGCCTCCCTCGATGCCCGCATCAACTCCGACGACGACACGCCTTTCGGCGATCTGGTCAGCGACGACAGGGCCGAGGACCCGTTTGCCGCACTCCGCGACAAAGACCTCCGCGACGAAATCGTCGAATTGCTCGACGTGCTCGAGCCCCGCGAGCGCAGGATCATCGCTTACCGCTTCGGTCTGGAAGGCGGACGCGAGCGCACGCTCGAGGAAGTGGGTAAAAAATTCGGCGTGACGCGCGAGCGTATCCGCCAGCTCCAGAACATCGCGCTGCTCAAAATGCGCAAGGCTTTGAGCCGGCGCGAGGAGCTCAAGATTCCTGAAGCGCAGCCGGTTGCCGTTTAACCGGCTGCGGAAGTTTTGGCAGAAAGACGGGCTCGTCGGCAGGGGGTGCCGGCGGGCCCGTCGCAGTTTCAGGGAACGATCCGCAATTGCACCGATTCGTGCCGCCGGTCGCCTTCGACGATATCGGTGACCACGACAAGGTGGTCACCCGATTCGACGAGTCCTTTAAGCAGCAGGGCTGCTTCGGCCTCGAAAACGTTTTTGGCCGGGTCGTTGTGGAAGCCCATGCGCTGCGCGTAGACGCCGAACAGGAGGGCGAGTTGGCGTACAACGCGCTCGTCGGGAGTAAAGGCGTAGACCGGTCCGGCGGATGGACGCAGGTGCGCCACGTGCTGTGCCATGTTCCCGTGGAGGGTGAAGACGACCATCTTGGAGTTGGGAAAGCTGTTGGCCAGATTCACAGCGGCCGCGACGGTTTTCTGGCGCGGGCCGTCGATGACCGCCTCGCGGGCAAACCCGGCGCCGCCGCTGCGTTCGATGCGCCGCGCCACGCGGTCGAAAATTTCCACGCACTGGACGGGGTATTTCCCGACGCTTGTCTCGCCGCTGAGCATGATCGCGTCGGCTTGCTCGTAGATCGCGTTGGCTACATCGGTGATTTCCGCCCGGGTGGGCAGTGGGTTGGTGATCATCGACTCGAGCATGTGGGTGGCCACGATGACGGGTTTGCCCACCTTGATGCAGGCTTTGACGATGCGGCGCTGGATGATGGGCAATTCCTCCATCGGGCACTCGATTCCGAGGTCACCGCGCGCGACCATGACGGCGTCGGCCGCACCGATGATGTCCTTCACGAATTTGACGGCGTGCTGGTCCTCGATTTTGGCGATGATTTTGGCTTGGCTGCCGAGCCGCTCGATTTCGGCCCGCATGGCATCGACGTCGGATTTTTCACGGCAGAAGCTGAGGGCGAAGTAGTCGACGTCCATTTCCGCGCCGACCACCATGTCTTTGAGATCTTTATCGGTGAGCGGAGGGAGATTGACCTTGATGCCGGGGAGATTGATGTGGCGGCGGGAGCCGAGAACGCCCTGGGTGAGCACTTCGCATCGGATGCGATTGTCCTTTTTGGCGAGCACCTTCATGTGGATGTTGCCGTTGTCGACCATGACCACATCGTCCTCGGAAATGTCGTCGATGAGGCCGTCGTAGTTCACGTCGACCGAATATTCCTCCTCGCTGCGCGCTCCACGCACAGTGAACTCCAGGGTATCGCCCGGCTTGAGATTGAGGCTGGTGGCCAGATCGCCCGTGCGGATGGCCGGCCCCTGGGTGTCCATCATGATGGCGATATTCGCCTTGGACTGCCTCGCCACTTCGCGGATGCGCGGAACCACGGTGCGGACCCAATCGTGGGTCCCATGGCTCATGTTGAGGCGGAAGACGTTGGCACCCGCGGCGATGAGGGCGGCCAGCATCTCGCGCGAGTCGGTGGCCGGGCCGAGGGTGCAGACGATTTTGGTTTTGCGCATGAAACAGAAAAGTCGGAAGGAGCGGGCCATGGCAAGAGCAACTTGAACGCCCGGCCGACAGATTGAACTTGCCCGTCGGGCGCTCTGCCGTTTCTCTGGCCGACCGTGAAAGATCATTTCGGAGCATTGCGCCGGTTCAACCCGGGGGACAAAACGGAAGCCTGGTATTTCTCTCTGCCTTTTCTCGAGGCGGAGGGGCTGGGAAAAATCTCGCGCCTGCCGGTGAGCATTCGCATCGTGTTGGAGTCGGTGTTGCGCAACTGCGACGGCCGCAAGGTGAGGCCGGAGGATGTACGCGTGCTCGCGGGGTGGAACGCTAAAAAGCCGGCACAGGAGGAAATTCCTTTCGTGGTGGCAAGAATCGTTCTCCAGGACTTCACCGGGGTGCCGCTTCTGGTCGACCTGGCCGCTATGCGCAACGCGGTCGCGGCGGCGGGCAAAAATCCCGCCATGATCGAACCGCTCGTTCCCGTGGACCTTGTGGTCGACCACTCCGTGCAGGTGGATTTCTTTGGCAGCGCCGACGCTTTGAGGCTGAATCTCGATATGGAATTCAAGCGCAATCGCGAGCGCTACCAATTCCTCAAATGGGGTCAGCAGGCTTTCAAAACCTTCGGTGTCGTACCTCCCGGTATCGGGATTGTCCACCAGGTGAACCTCGAATATCTGGCCAAGGGCGTGCTTTCACAGCCGTGGGAAGGATCGAAGATGTACTATCCCGACACGCTGGTCGGCACCGATTCGCACACAACCATGATCAATGGCCTCGGCGTGGTCGGTTGGGGCGTGGGTGGCATTGAGGCCGAGGCGGGGATGCTCGGGCAGCCCGTATATTTTCTCACACCCGAGGTCGTCGGGGTGAATATGACCGGTCGCCTGCGCGAAGGTGTCACCGCAACCGATCTCGCGCTGCACGTCACCGAGTTGCTGCGCAAAACGAAAGTGGTCGGGAAATTCGTCGAGTTTTACGGTGAAGGTGCAGCGTCCCTGCCGCTGCCCGACCGCGCGACCATTGCCAACATGGCGCCGGAATACGGGGCAACCATGGGTTACTTTCCGGTCGACGAGGAATCGGTCAATTATCTGCGCGCCACGGGACGAACCGCGGAGCAGTGCTCGGCTTTCCACGCCTACTTCGAGGCCCAGCAAATGTTTGGCATGCCGCGAAAAGGAGAGATCGACTACAGTGTCGATCTGGATCTTGACCTCGCATCGGTCCAGCCCGGCGTCGCCGGCCCCAAGCGCCCACAGGACCGCATCAACCTGCCCGACCTCAAGAACACCTTCCTCTCGCTCCTGGAAAAGCCCGTGGCCGACGGCGGTTACAACAAACCCGCGGCCGGACGCGGCAAGCCCGCCGAGGTCACATTGGACCATCCGCGTTTCCAAATCCCGGCCGACGAAAAGAAACAGGTCGAAGAAATGGAAGAAGACCGTCCCACGCCGGACAACATGGCGGGCCGCACTGGTAACGGCGCGGCTTCGCTCGACCACGGTAGCGTGGTTATTGCGGCCATCACCAGTTGCACGAACACGAGCAACCCGAGCGTGATGATCGGAGCCGGCTTGCTCGCGAAAAAAGCGGTGGAGCGTGGTTTGCATGTCTCGCCCGCGGTGAAAACATCGCTCGCCCCGGGGTCGCGGGTGGTGCAGGACTATCTCGCCGCCACAGGATTGCAGCCCTACCTCGACAAACTGGGTTTTCAAATTGTCGGCTACGGATGCACAACATGCATCGGAAATTCCGGCCCGCTGCCGCAGGCTGTGGAGGAGGCGATCACCGGCAATGATATCGTTGCCGCCTCCGTGCTTTCGGGCAACCGCAACTTCGAGGCCCGCGTGCACCAGAATGTTAAGGCCAACTTCCTCATGTCGCCGCCGCTTGTGGTGGCCTTCGCCTTGGCTGGCCGGGTGGATATCGATCTGACCAAAGATCCCCTAGGCAAAGACCAGAACGGAAAAGATGTCTTCTTGCGTGAGCTCTGGCCCACGCTCGAAGAGGTCCGCGAAAACATGCAGGCCGCGCTCAAGCCGGAAGTTTTCCGCAAGCTCTACTCCAATTTCGCCGCGCAGAATCCGAAGTGGAACGAGATTCCGGGCTCCGTCGGGCAACTCTATGCGTGGGACGACAAGAGCACCTACATCCAAAATCCCCCGTTCTTCGAGAATTTCTCCATGCAGCCCGGAACGATCGGGGACATCCGGGGCGCCCGGCCGCTCGGGATCTTCGGTGATTCGGTGACCACGGACCACATTTCCCCGGCCGGCGCGATCAAGGCGGCATCACCCGCGGGGAAATATCTCGTGGCCAACGGGGTCGAGCCGGCGGACTTCAACAGCTACGGCAGCCGGCGCGGCAACGACCGCATCATGACGCGGGGGACATTCGCCAACGTGCGCATCAAAAATCTCATGGTGCCGGGCGTCGAGGGCGGTGTGACGAAATATTTCGCGGACGCGGCCAAGGACGGCGAGGTCATGTCCATCTTCGATGCCGCCGAGAAATACAAAGGCGAGGGCACACCGTTGGTTGTGCTGGCCGGCCAGGAATACGGCACCGGCTCGAGTCGCGACTGGGCGGCCAAGGGTACAATGCTGCTCGGCGTCAAAGCCGTTGTCGCCCAAAGCTACGAGCGTATCCACCGTTCCAACCTCGTGGGAATGGGTGTGCTTCCCCTCCAATTCGAGGAGGGAACGGGCGCTCATACGCTCGGGCTGGATGGATCGGAAACCTTCGATGTGATCGGATTGTCGGAAGAAGTGAAGCCGCGGCAAAAGCTGACTCTGCGCGTCACCAAATCCGACGGAGCGGTCCGGGATGTTCCTGTTATCCTGCGCATTGATACGCCCATCGAGGTGGAATACTACCGCCACGGCGGCATCCTGCCCTTTGTGCTCCGGGACCTGATGGCGACGGCTTGAAGCTGGAGGGCGGCCGGTTGTTGCGGCCAAGGCTCCGACGGTCACACCTCTCTACAAAGCAAGGCGGCAAAGCTGCCGCCACAGGATTAGCCCGACTTGAGCACCTCGATGAAGGCTTCCTGCGGGATGTTTACCCGGCCAATGCTCTTCATGCGCTTCTTGCCCTCTTTCTGCTTCTCGAGCAGCTTGCGCTTGCGGGTGATATCGCCGCCGTAGCATTTGGCGGTTACGTTTTTGCGCATGGCGCTGACACTTTCGCGGGCAATGATCTTGCCGCCGATGGCGGCTTGAATGGCGACTTGGTAAAGCTGGGTGGGTATGACTTCCTTCAGCTTGGCCGCGAGTTGGCGTCCCCGTGCTTCCGCCTTGTCGCGGTGCACGATGGACGAGAAGGCATCCACCGGCTCGCCGTTAACCAGAAGGTCGAGTTTCACGAGCTTGTCGGCGCGCGTTCCGGCATGTTCGTAGTCCATCGAGCCGTAGCCGCGCGTGATGCTCTTTATTTTGTCGTTGAAGTCCACGAGGATCTCGTTGAGCGGCAGCACGCAGGTGAGCATGACGCGGCGGGTGTCGAGCGACTCGGTGTGCTCGAGTGTTCCCCGCTTTTCCATGATGAGTTGCATGAGCGGCGAAATGTATTCGTTCGGCACCATGATGAAGCACTTGACGATCGGCTCGCGGATTTCCTCGATGACACTGAAGTCTGGGAGATACTCCGGGTTGTCCACGTGGAGAATCTCGCCATTGGTCTTCACCACCTCGTAGATGACCGACGGATACGTCGCGATGATATCCATGTCGTATTCGCGCCGCAAACGTTCCAAGATGATTTCCATGTGCAACAGGCCGAGAAATCCGCAACGGAAACCGAAGCCGAGGGCCACGCTGCTTTCCGCCTGGAAGACAAACGACGAGTCATTGATCTGCAGTTTCGCCATGGCGGATTTGAGGTGTTCGAAGTCCGCCGTGTTGATCGGGTAGACTCCGCTGAACACCATCGGCTGGATTTCTTGGAATCCCGGAAGCGCCTCGGTGGCCGGAAAGCGGGTGCCGGTGAGAGTGTCACCGATCTTGATTTCGCTCGATGTCTTGATGTTGGCGATCACGTAACCCGTGTCGCCCGGTCCGAGACTTTCTCTCGCCTCCATTTTTGGAGTGAAGACGCCTACTTCTTTGACTTCGTAAGGCCGGTTGTTGCTCATCATCTTGACGCCGTCGCCGGCTCTGAGCGAACCGCTCATCATGCGCACATAGGTGACGACCCCTCGATACGAGTCGAACGTCGAATCGAAAACCAGCGCCCGCACTTTGTCGTCCGGCCATGCAGCGGGCGGCGGAATGCGGTGAATGACGGCCTCGAGAATATCCTCTATGCCGATGCCCGCCTTCGCGCTCGCGAGGATGGCTTCGCTGGCAGGGATGGCGAGGATGTCTTCGAGTTGTTTTTTGACCGTCGGGATGTCCGAGTTCGGCAGGTCGATCTTGTTGATCACGGGGATGATCGTCAGCCCCTGTTTGTTGGCCAGGTGCACGTTGGCGACGGTCTGCGCCTCGACTCCCTGGGCTGCGTCGACGATGACAAGAGCGCCCTCGCACGCGGCGAGGCTCCGCGAGACCTCGTAGGCGAAGTCCACATGCCCGGGCGTGTCGAGGAGGTTGAGTTTGTACTCCTGGCCGTCCTTCGCTTTGTATCGCATCGCGACGGGATGCATCTTGATGGTGATCCCGCGCTCGCGCTCGAGGTCCATCGAGTCGAGGAGCTGGTCCTGCTTTTCCCTCTCGGAAATAGTCCGCGTCGTCTCGAGCAGGCGGTCGGACAAAGTCGTCTTGCCGTGGTCGATGTGGGCGATGATGCAGAAATTGCGCGTGTTCCGCATGGCGTGTGACCGTGCAGTATCAGCGAGCGGCGGTCGGTGGTCAAACTCCGTGCGCCGCGATTGACAGTTTGCCTCCGAGGGGCCCGCCGCGCATCATCCCGCGGTGATGACCGACAAGCAAAAAAAGGTGCTCCTCATGGCCGGTGCCGTGGGGTTGGCCATGATTCTTCCCGCGACCCTCGCCGTGGTGGGCGGCCGCCAAATGTGGAAGGAATCCCGGCAAACGGTGCCGGCTCCCGGGCAGACGGACGCGCTTCGCGAGGCGGCCGAGCGTGCGGCGGAGGCGGTGCTTCCGATTCCTACCTTGTCTTCCGATGCGGTTGAAGTGGACTGCGCGCCCGGTGACGTGGAAGCGCAAGTCCAGCGTGTGGTGAGACTTTCCGGCGGGGCTGGCGGCGCGGCTTCGTCTTGGAACGACGGCTCGAGTATTCGCATTATCGCGAAAATCCCCGCGGATGCGGAAAGCGTGTTTCGTGACGCGGTGACTCGCGGCATATACGACATGAAAATCGCCAAAGGTTCCGAGCAGACAACGGTTGTGGAAGTGCTGATCAAGCCTGCGGCGGCGGCGAAAAAATCAGGGAAGTGACCGGAACCCCCGTTACCGCTTTTCTACCCCAATGATTTGTGCGCTGAATGGCGCAAGGCTGACTGGAAGAACATTGCCGTTTGCCTCCTCCCGTCTTTTTCCGGCACCGGTGAAGTCTGCACCGTATTTTGGGTCATCGGTGTCGAGCACGACCTTCCACCGGCCTTGTCTGGGGAGCGTAAGAGGAAGGTTTTCCACCGGGTTCGGAGAAAAGTTGATCGCGATGACAAGATCGTCGTCGGGTTTGCCTGGCAGGTAGCGGCGGTAAACCAGAAATTGTTTTTCGCGGTCTTCCTCCATGATGCGAATGCGCGTTTCTTGCAGTGCAGAGCCCTGGCCGTCGAGATTGCGGCGCAGGCGGACGAGGTCGCGGTAGAGCTGTGTCGAGTGGCCGGACAGTTCGCCTAGGCTCCAGTCGAGCGGATTCGAGTCGTGAAACTCTGCGCTCTCGAGCAATTCCTGCCCCATGAAAATCAACGGCACGCCGGGAACCGTGAGCGTCAGAACGGCGGCGAGCGCGTGCTTTCGACGGGCCATCAGACTGTGCGGGTCGTTCTCGTCCGCGTCGGTAATGATGCGATGCTTGCCGTTTAGTTTTCCGGTCTCGTCGTGGTTCTCGGTGTAGACGACGCGACTGAAGCCGAGGTCGGACTGGAGATGTGCGGCAATGTCAGACACGTCGGTTTCACCGGCGGGACGAAGCAGTTGGGGAGCAACGCCCGACTCGCCGTCTGCTCCGGCGTGGTGGAAGGCGTATTCCCACGACGCATCAAAGCGGTTGTCGCCCACGGCATCCTCGGCGATGGAGATCTTGCCGGGATATTCCGAACGGATCATTTCGGAAACCTCGTCGACGAACTTTTCGCCGTCCGCATTTTCGGAAGCACCCTCGTTGTAGCGCACGATGTTCACGACAGAATCCCAGCGCAATCCGTCGATGCGGTATTCGTCGAAGAGCATGCGGATCTGGTCGGCGATGAACGCCCTGACCTCGGGGCGACCGAAATCCGGGCGCGGACCCCATGGCGTGGAACCGCGCTCCTCGTCCTCGTAGAAGTAGATTCCCCGGTTGTTTTCGCCACCCGAGTAGCCGTCGAAAACTTCAAGATCGAGGTCACCGGGTCCGTAGTGGTTGTGGACCACATCGACATGAACCGCGATTCCCCGACGGTGCGCCTCCTTGACGAATTCGCGCAGGGCATCAGGTCCGCCGTAGGCCCGCTCGATGCAGTATGGGTCGGAGGGATTGTATCCCCAACTGTGCTCGCCTGCGAATTCCGCCACCGGCATCAACAGGACGCAGTTGACGCCCAGTTCTTGAAGATGGTCCAACTTGCTGATGGCGTCACGCAAAGTGGCCGAGCGGCCATCGTCCGGTTCGGGATCGAAAAACGTGCCGGGATGCATTTGATAGATGACCAGATCGTGCAGTTCGATCCGGGGAGGGGAAGTGTCGTCCCAATCGAAAGCCGCCGGATCATGCACGACCGACTTCCCTTCGTCCGAAAGCTGGCGTCCCCGGGGATCGCGGCGTTCTTTGTCGCCGTTCACGAAATACATGTATTCGTCACCGGGTTTTGCCTCGGCCACCTCCGTTTTCCAGACTCCGGTTTCTTTCTCCAACACCATGGGATTTTCGTCCGGTTTCCAACGGTTGAAACTCCCGACCACGGACAACGTTTTTGCGTTCGGTGCCCATACCCGGAAGAGAATTCCTG
>JBEDBL010000066.1:0-13029 GCA_041177245.1 Verrucomicrobiota bacterium | reverse complement strand
CTTCGGGCGACGTCTTTTGCGCGCCCCAGCCAAGCTTGCGCAGCTTGGCCGTGGAATAGGTGAACTTCGGGACATCCCCCACCCAGCCACGGCTGTCCGTGCCGTAGACGATTTTTGCGCCCGGCGCCGCTTGGGCGACAACTTCCTCAGCCATAGTGCGCACGCTCACGTTGTCCTCCGGACCGACGTTGAAGTAGTTGACCTTGTCTTGCGCATGGTCGGCGATGAAAAGCATGGCTTCGATGAGGTTGCCGACGTGCAGGTAGGGCTTTTGCTGGCTGCCGTCGCCGAGCACTTCGAGTTGCGCGGGATTCTTGCGGAGACGGCGGACAAAATCGAAAAGCGCACCGTGCGTCGCACGGGATCCGATGACATTCGGGAAGCGGAAGATGTCGGCGCGTCCGAGCCAAGCCTCGGCCGCCGCACTGATGCACCCTTCGCACGCGAGTTTCATCGCGCCGTAGTTGCTGATCGGGAGCATCGGGCCGCTGTCCTCCTCGATGGGTTTGTCGCGCAGGCCGTAAACCGCCGAGGTGGAGGCAAAGGCGAGACGCGGGACCGCGTTTGCTTTCATCCAAGCGAGAACCCGGAAGGTGGTGAGGAAGGTGTCTTTGTAATCGACATTGGCATCATTGACTCCAGCCGGAATGTCGGAGTTGGCCGCCATGTGCCAGACCCAGTCGATCTTGCAGCCCGGATCAAAGGTTGCAGGGAAGTCTTCCGCGGCGATGTCGCGCTCGATGAGAGTGAAAGCAGGATTGGCAAGAACTCCACGCAGGTTTTCCCGCGTGCCGAGACTGAGATTGTCGACACCGATAACGCGGTGGCCACGAGCCAAGAGCGCGTCGACCAAGTGACTGCCGATGAATCCGGCAGCGCCGGTAACAAGGATGTTCATAGGATGAAGGGAGCTTGGAGCAGGAAGCGGAGAACCAGAGGAGGACTCTCTAGCCGGAGACGCTGTATTCGGAGGAGCCGATGAGAAGGTCGACAACCGCAGTGAGGCAGATCATGTGAGTGCACTCGATGATGTTGTAAGAACGGCTATCGACCCAGAAATTGATGTCGGCGATGGCACCAAGCGGATTGTCCTTGGCGAAACCAGTGAAAGCGGCGACGTAGAGTCCGACTTCTTTGGCGTGCTGCGCGGCTTTGACCACGTTGGGCGATTTGCCGCTGCTGCTGATCAGGATGAGAACATCACCCTTGTCGGCGTAGAAATCGAGAGCTTTGGCGACCCAGTTTTCGTAACCGCAATCATTTCCGAGGGCAGTGATGAGATTGGCGTCGTTGAAGGCCATGGCACGGACTTTGCCCTGCTTGGAAAAATCCGTGGCCAAATGACTGGCAATCGAAGCGCTCGCGCCATTGCCGGCCAGCATGAGCTTGCGCCCGGCATCGCGAGTCTGGGCAATTTGGTCCTTGAGACGGGTGATCAGCGCAGGCAGAGATGGGTCCGCAAGCAAGCGAGGGTATTCAGCAAGATAAGTTTGTAGGTTCATGGCAGGGATTGCGTAGGGTCTTCGTTACTCAGAGGGACGGAGTTACAGTGTTCAGGCTAGCAAAGATTTTGGCGTATAAGAAAGTCACGCGGCGTGATGACAAGCATTCCATAAACTTCGGTGCCGAGCAGCAACTCAAAGTCGCCGGCATCTAGCGTCAAAAGAACATTGCATCGGGCAGCCAGCGCGGAAATCAACACAGGCTTGTCTTTGGCTGCAGCAAGCAAGAGAGGTCGCTTAGACGTGAGAGCATTCGGAACCCAGTCAATTTGACAGTTGAAACGAGACCAAGTTGCCGCCGCACCATCTCCGAACTTGACGACATTTCGAACAACTTCAGCGCGGCAATACGAAGAAGAAATGAGCCGCCAATCATGCGCGCTGTGAATCTGCCAAATGAGGCGGGAGAGCGATTTTGCCGATCCGCAGGCGGAAATAATGACACTGCTGTCGAGGAAGACCCTCACATCCTGGCCGCTTTGTTCCAGAACCGCTTGGCGTCTCGTTCATCCTCCTCAATCCACTGCTTCATCGTGGTCAACGGAATATCCCGAATCGGAACGGCCTCGGCCGGCTGCAGGAAGACACCACCATCGCGAAGCTCGGCGAGCATCATGGGATGTGCGGAGATATCGAGGCCGAGACTCTTTCGAATCTCAGGCGGAAGGGTCACTGTTCCTCTCTTGGAGACGGGAAGTGCTGTCATGCTGCAATACTGCAATACAGCGATCGCCGAGTCAATCTGCGCCTGCCATCTTCTGCGCCTCGTTGAGGGCCATGCCAACAACTTGGTCCATGTTGTAGTAGCGGTAGGTTGCCAAGCGTCCAATGAAGTGGACGCTTGGCAGCGAGGAGCAGGGAGCAGGGAGCAGGGAGCTAAGATGCGCCGGGAAGGGATCGGTTTCGGTGAGGGTTTTGTATTTTTGATACGTTGCGGCGGAGTCGGGGGCCGGGATGGGATAGTAGGCTTCTTTGCCGGGGCCGAAGTCATCGGGGTACTCGCGAACGATGGTGGTGTTGTCGCACTGCTGACCCGTGGCGTGTCTGATCTCGACGATGCGGGTGAACTCCTCGTCGTTGGGATAATTCACCTGCATGGCAGGCTGAAAGAAGCCCGGCGTAGCGGGCTTCTTAGTTGAGGGTTGAGAGCTGAGCGTTGAGAGAGAGGAGAGCTGCGCGGGGGTGAATGACTCGGGCTCGAAACGCAGGGAGCGATACGGGAGACGTCCGTGGCAAAAGTCATAGTATTCGTCGATCGGGCCGGTGTAGACAAGGTGCTTGAAGCTCACCTGCGGGAGGATGTCGCGGAACTCGGTGTTAAGCATGACCTCCAGCTTTTCTCCGCATGCCGCAACCATGCGCTTGAACATCGCCGTGTAACCATCTTTAGGAAGAGCTTGGAAGTCCTCGGACAGATAACGGTCGTCGCGGTTCGTGCGAATAGGGATGCGGCCGCAGACCGACGCATCAAGATCCTTGGGATGGCGCCGCCATTGCTTGAGCGTGTAGCCCTTGAAGAATTTCTCATACAATTCCCAGCCAACTTGACTGATGATGGCTTCCTCGGAATTAGCGGGGGCTTCGATAGGAACGCGGTGCTCGGCGATCCACGCCTCCATTTCCTCCGAAGTCGCGGAGCGCCCGATAAATTGCTCGAAGGTGTTGAGATTGATCGGGAAGTTCCAATACCGGCCGTCGGTGTAAGAAAGGATTTTGTATTCGACCGGATGCCAGTCGGTGAATTGGCCGAGGTAATCGACGATCCGCGGGGCGTTGGTGCGGAAGTAGTGCGGTCCGTAAGTGTGAATGAGGACTCCAGCCTCGTCGTATCTGTCGTAGGCATTCCCGCCGAGGTGATCACGCTTCTCGACAATGAGGCACGTCTTGCCCTGCTGCGTGGTCAGTCGCTCGGCGATCGTCAGGCCGGAAAATCCCGCGCCAACAATGAGGCAGTCGACGCTGGTAAGCATAGAGCGAGGAGTTGGGAGCCTGGACCCAGAAGCAGGCGAAGCTGGCTTTGACGAGCAGCAACGGGTGACAGGTGCTGCCGCTACTCTTGCTTCTCGGCGACCCGGGCGGTTGTGAATCGGCGCTAGCCGAAGTTACCACGCTTCAAGCCTTCAAAGGAAAGATCCTCGTCGAGATCGGGCCAGTGCAGACCGAACGGAGAAATCTTCACGTTGTTGAGTTGAGCGATTGTGCCGCAGCTCAGCCGAGGATTTTCCGCGACCGGGAAACGCAATTCAGAACCGTCCTCTATCTCGACGATCATGGCCGGAGCAGAGTAGTGAGCGCGCTTTGCTTTAGCGTCCGAAGTACTCATGCCACTTGTCCAATATCAGCTGTTTATTTTCCTGAGCAAGCTGTTGGGCCTTCGCCAGATCATTAAGTCTGAAGCCGTGGGATTCCCGCAGTTCCACGCCATCCGCAACATCAAAGATTACCTCGGCGCCTGCCTTCACAACATGCACGTGAACCGGTTCATGGTTGTTACTATAAAAGCCGAAGCGGAAGCCGTCTTTTTCAAATACTTTGGGCATCGCTGACCGTCACGCCCCGCGGAGTTTCCAGGCGTCGACGATCTGTTTGACGGTCTCTTCGAGCGAGATGGTGACATCCCACGCGGGATAGTCGCGGCGCATTTTGGCGAGGTTGCTGATGTAGCAGATATGGTCGCCGATGCGGTTTTCGTCGATGTAGGTGTAGATCTGCCTCTTGCCGGTGAAGGTCTCGGTGATGGCGAAGGCTTCGAGGATGGAGCACGAGTTGTCACGTCCACCACCGATGTTGTAGACCTCGGCAACGCGGGGGGCTTTGAGGAATTCCTCGATGAATCGGGCAACGTCGTGGCTGTGGATGTTGTCGCGAACCTGTTTGCCCTTGTAGCCGTAAACCTTGTATTCCCTGCCCTCGAGGTTGCATTTAACGAGGTAGCTGAGGAATCCGTGCAACTCGACGCCGGAATGGTTGGGACCGGTGAGGCACCCGCCGCGCAGACAGCAACTGGGCATGTTGAAGTAGCGTCCGTATTCCTGAACGATGATATCAGCCGCAGCCTTCGACGCGCCGAAGAGCGAGTGCTTGGATTGGTCGATGGAAAAATCCTCGCCAATGCCGTCGGCGTAGTCCGGATCATCATAGTCCCAGCGGGTTTCGAGTTCCTTGAGTTTAATGAAATTCGGACGGTCGCCGTAGACCTTGTTCGTCGACATATGGGCGAAAGGCGACTCGGGGCAGGAGCGGCGGACGGCCTCGAGAAGATTCAACGTACCCACCGCGTTGGTGTCGAAGTCATCGAAAGGAATTGCAGCGGCACGGTCATGGCTGGGTTGGGCGGCGGCATGCACGATCGCGTCGGGCTTGAGCCCGGCAATCAGGTCCAGAACACCTTGGCGGTCGCGAATATCGAGTTCGTGATGATGGAAGTTTTTGATCAACTTACCCAGACGCTGTTGATTCCATCGCGTATCACCCTGCGGACCGAAAAACACGGCACGCTGGTTGTTGTCGACGCCGTGGATTTCCCATCCGAGATCGGCGAAATGCAGACAAACCTCCGAGCCGATGAGGCCGGAGGAACCAGTGACGAGGAGTTTGCGCATAAGTGAGTGGAGTTAGCAGTATTCAGTGTTCGGTTTTCAGCAAAAAGCGAGCGAAGCAACGCGCGACCACTTGTCTGATTAGCGGGAGTTTTCCGGCAGGAGGCTTGTTTTGCCGCCTCATTCGCGCGACTGCGATCAGCCGAAGAGTGGAAGATTACGCGCCGATTTCCTTGCGGAAGTAGTCGATGGTGCGCTCGATTCCCTGCTCGAGCGGAACGGTCGGTTCCCAGTTGAGATACTTGCGGGCAAGGCTGATGTCCGGTTGGCGCTGCTTGGGGTCGTCGGCAGGAAGCTCCTTGTGGACAATCTTCGACTTGCCTCCAACTTGCTTGAGCACAACTTCAGCCAACTCGAGCATGGTGAACTCGCCCGGATTGCCGATGTTGACCGGGCCGACCGTCTCGGTCTGCTCCATAAGCCTCAGAAAACCCTCGATCAGGTCGTCCACATAGCAGAAAGAGCGCGTCTGCGATCCGTCGCCGTAGACCGTGATGTTTTCGCCGCGGAGGGCTTGGACGATGAAGTTGGACACCACCCGTCCGTCATCCGGGTTCATCCGCGGACCGTAGGTATTAAAAATACGCACGACACGGATATCGACGCCGTTCTCGCGGTGGTAGTCGAAGAAAAGCGTTTCGGCGCAGCGTTTGCCTTCGTCGTAACAAGAACGGCGGCCGATCGGATTGACATTTCCCCAATAACCCTCCGGCTGCGGATGAACCGCGGGGTCGCCGTAGACCTCCGATGTCGAGGCTTGGAAAGCACGGGCTTTGATTCGCTTGGCCAGGCCGAGGCAGTTGATTGCACCCACAACGGAAGTCTTAGTGGTCTTGATCGGATTGTATTGGTAGTGCGGAGGTGATGCCGGACAGGCCAAATTGTAGATCCTGTCCACCTCGAACTTGAAGGGGTCGATCACGTCGTGGCGGATCAATTCGAAGCGGGGATGACCAACGAGCCCGGCGATGTTTTCCTTCCGCCCAGTGAAAAAATTATCGAGGCAGATGACATCGTGACCCTGCGCGATGAGCCGGTCGCAGAGATGAGAGCCGAGAAAACCCGCTCCGCCGGTAACAAGGATACGCATGGACATAAAGATTCAGGGACTCAGGCTGCGGCCGGTTTTCCGATGGCAAAGACGCGGAAGCCGATCTTTTGCATCTCGGCGCGCGGAAGAATGTTGCGCCCATCGAACACAAAAGCAGGCTTCTGCATGCCGGAATAAATCTTGGGAAAGTCGAGCGATTTGAACTCGTCCCACTCGGTAAGCACCGCCAGGGCGTGCGCATCGTTCGCCGCTTCTTCCGCGCTATCCACGACAACGAGGCGCGGGTTTTCCACCCCGGCGCCGAGCACGTCGCGGCGGATTTCATCGGCGGGAACCTTGGGGTCGTAAACCACCACCGTTGCATTTTCCTCCAGGAGCCCGCGCACCACGGAGATGGCCGCCGACTCGCGCGTGTCGTTGGTATCCTTTTTGAAGGCGAACCCGAGCACGGCAATGCGTTTGCCCGACACGGTGTTGAAAAGTGTGCGGACGATCTGCTGCGTGAACCGGTTCTTCTGCCAATCGTTCATCCGCACCACGCTTTCCCAATAAGCGGCGACTTCCGGCAGACCGAAGTGACCGCAAAGATAGACAAGGTTGAGGATATCCTTCTGGAAGCAGGACCCGCCGAATCCGACGGAAGCCTTGAGAAACTTCGGACCGATGCGCGAGTCTGTTCCAATGGCGTGGGCGACTTCGTCGACATCCGCACCGGTGGCTTCGCAGAGTGCAGAGATGGAGTTGATGGACGAGATTCGCTGCGCGAGGAACGCGTTGGCCACCAGCTTCGAGAGCTCGGACGACCAGAGATTGGAGGTGATGATGCGGTCCCGCGGGACCCAGCGGGCATAGACATCGACCAGCTTTGCCACGGCCTTTTCACCCTCGGGCGTGCGTTCGCCACCGATGAGGATGCGGTCTGGTTTTTGGAGGTCCGCGATGGCCGTGCCTTCGGCGAGAAACTCAGGATTGGAAAGAACCTGGAACGTGCCGTTGCGCGAATTGGCCCGCAGGATGGTGAGCATGGCCTCGGCGGTCTTCACCGGGATGGTGCTTTTCTCGACAATGATTTTGCTGCCCTCGGCGACTTCGGCGATGGTGCGTGCCGCGCTTTCGATGTAGCGCAAGTCCGCAGCCCGCCCCGCCCCTATCCCGTAGGTCTTGGTCGGTGTGCCGACACAGACAAAAATGATGTCGCCGGTGCGGATCGCGCCTTCGACATCGGTCTTGAAGTGCAGGTTGCGGCCGCGCGCCGAGCGAACGATCTCATCCAAACCCGGTTCGTAAACCGGCAGGTTATCCGAGTTCCACGCCACAATGCGCGCAGCGTTGGGATCGACCACAGTCACTTCGATGTCGGGGCACTTGGCAGCGATCATGGCCATAGTGGGTCCTCCGACGTATCCGGCTCCGAGACAGGTTATTTTCATGGGCAAAAGGTCGTAAAGGTTAAGAGCGGGCAGCTTTGCGGGGAAGCCGGAAATGAGGCTTGGCGGCGAGAGCCCTGATCACAGGCAGCGCCTTGGAGAAAAACCGGTGCCATCCATTGATCTGCTGAAGGCGATCGCGGTAAAAATCTGCGTCCTGCGAAGCGGGGTCGATGGTTTCTTTGAGCCGCTTGAGATGCTCCGTTCCGTTGTCGACGTGCGGCTGGATTTGGTTGCGAAGGAAGCCGGTGGCGAGCTTGCGCAACTGGAATTCGGCACGGAAGTGCTCCTTGCGAACACCCGGAAGGAACACGCTATCCACGGCGCCGAGTTCGCGCAACCAGCGCAGGCCATCAAAGGCCGAGCCCCGACTAATCCCGAGCCGGATCGTTATTTCGTCGAGGCACAGCGGCTCAGGAGTGGTGAAGAGCAAGCCGTAGATTTGTGCCACCGAACGAGGTAAGGAAAGCATCGAGGCCGCCCGCACAAAAAGCGCGATCGCCTCGAGTTGAAACTCGTCGAGGGCGCGGATGCCCTCCTCCGACGGAACCTTGCTCATAATCCGAACGAAACATGCTGCCGCCCTTGGTCGGAACACCGGGTTCGGCCGCGGAAAGGCATCGGAGTGATTGGGCGGAAGCGGCCATGTAAAGTCCGCACCCACCCCTTCCACAATATGGACCGGGGTTCGGTTTATTCAAGACAAAATGAATGAAAGGACCCGCCCCGAAAAACCTCCGACGGGCAAAACACCTAGACACTGGGGTCGGCAACCCCTTCCTCTGATCCGTAGACGCCCTTGGCCCCATAGGTTCCGTAAGTCCGGTAGGCGTACGCGTAATAAGCCCCACTGCCTTGACGTATTCCGTTGAGAACCACACCCGTCGCGGGAACCCCCCCTTCGGCGAGCAAACGCACTGCGCTGGTGGTTGCCCTGCTCGGAGAGTGCCCCGCACGAATAATGAGGCAGCATGCATCAACCAGCGGAGCGAGTAGCAAAGGGTCGCGCACGGCCAGCACCGGCGAAGAATCGATGACAATGCGGTCGTATTTCTTTTTGAGCGATTCGACCAACTCACGAACCTTGCCTTGGGCAAGAAGTTCCGAGGGATTGGGAGCGATACCCCCGGCAGGCATGACGGAGAGATTTTCGACAGCCGTGGAGAGAATCGCATCTTCTGCACTGCATTGTCCGAGCAACACTTCAGAAAGACCGGGTTTGCGGTTTTCGTTGAAAATAATCCTCGAGACAGAAGGCTTCCGAAGATCCGCATCGATCAGGAGCGTCTTCAGGTCTTGCTGCGCGAGTGTGGCGGCGAAGTTGGCGCTGGTGAAAGTCTTGCCCTCTCCGGGAATGGCACTCGTAACGAGGAACACGCGGTTTTTGTCGCGTCCGGAAATGTGGGCGAGAGTGGCCCGCATTGTCCGGAAAGCTTCGGCAACCACGCCGCGACGATCACGGATCGTCGGCAACAGGGCTCCGCCACCGCCGCTGCCCGGCGCGTCCTTGATCTGCGGAACAGCAGCGATGACCCCCAGACCGGTGCGCTGTTCGACTTGATCGATGGTGCGCAGCGAGGGATCGAGATAATCGAGTGCGAAAACAACGGCGATGCCGGCAGCCAGACCGCCGAAAAGTCCGAGCACGAGGTATTTGAGCGTCTGGCTCGGCACAGGCCCGGCACCAAGCGCGCGTTCCTGCACCGTGATCGACTGGTCGGTGAGTCCGCTGGTCACGTCGACTTCCTTGAGGCGCGCGATGACCGAATCGTAGAGCGCACGGTCGGCTTCGAGGTTGCGGGCAAGACGGTTGTATTCGACCGATTTTCCCGTGGTTTCAACCAAGCGCTTTTCTTCTTCCGTCCTCTTGACCCGCAGGCTTTCCAGTTGCGATTCCGCCTGGGCCCGGCGGGCCTCGAGCTGGCCGACCACATCAACCGAAAGCGCGGAAAGATCGTTGCGCAAGGCTTGGAGCCGCGTCTTGGCGCCCGTGTGGGCGGGGTGCCCCTCCCGATAGCGGCGGGACATATCGTCGAGTTCGCGTTCTAGCGCGGAGATCTGCGCGTTCAGCTGGGCCACACGCGGGTCGTTGCCCACACTGGGCAAGCGCAGGAGAAGAGCCGTGTCGCCGCCGGAACCTGAAACTGCAGCCAAATCGGTATCGAGCTGACGGATGAAGCTCTCGAGTTCCTGGACCTGCTTGCTGTTCTCGTCCACCCCGGTCTGCGCCTCCTTGACCATCGTGTCGAGCGATGCGGCCCGCTCCCGCTCGCGGAAACTTTGCATCGCTTCCTCGGCGAGGCGCATTTTGTTGCCGAGACGATCCGCCTCCTCCATGAGGAATTGCGAGGCCGCTTTGCTAGCTTCGCTGCTTTGCTCGAGGAGCAAGCGCAAATATTCGTCGGCGTATCCGTTGGCCAGCTTGGTCGAGAGTTCCGGATCGGTGGTACGCGAGATCACGTCGATGAGGCGCGTCATTTCGCGGTAGGACGAAACGACGAACCCGTAGGGAGCCACGAGTTTTCCAGCAGCCGCACTGACGGTCATTTCACCGTCCTTCTCCTTGTTCCAGTCGGACGCTGCGATAAAGGCCGGATCTTTGGCCAACTCCAAGCGCTTGGCCACGCGCTGTGCCATAGGGAAGCTGTTGAGGGTCTCGACAATGGTATTGATCATGTCGATCGAACGCACTTCGTCGTCGCGCACTCCGACCATGCGGTCATTGAGGATTTGCTCTTTTTTCTGCTCGATGAAGAGCACAGCTCTGGCGCCGTAGAGTGCTTTTTCGCGGCTGATCAGAAAAATGCTGAGAATCGCACCGAGCAAAAGACACAGGCAGACAATCCACCATTTCTCGACGATTATGTTGAGGTAGTGGCGCCAGTCGAAAGGCTCGGAAGAGCCCTCCTGCTGCAGCGGGTCGAACGGATCTGGCGCGGGCGTGTTGTGCATGAAAGTCAAAACCAGCTCTCCCTCACCGTGATCACATCGCCAGGCTGGACTTCGAGCGGGTCGGCCTTGCCGTCGGCCATGCGCTTGGCGTTGGCTTTGATCGCCTTCACCTCACCGCCCTCCTTGCGCTGGACAATGACGCGCCCCCGGTCGGCGATGCGCGTGAAGCCCCCCGCGAGGCCGATGGCCTCGAGAAGGTCGATGCGCTCACCGCCTTGCAACTCGTAGCTGCCCGGGCGGGCGACTTGGCCCATGATGGTGAACTTGCGCTCCGCGTATTTTACCACGTTGAGAAAGACCTGCGGATCGACAAGATACTGCTTGTCGTAAATGCTGCGCAAAAGTTCACGCGCGTCGCGGATGGTGAGGCCAGCAAGGCTGACCTCGCGAATAAGCGGCAACTGCACTGTGCCGTCCCGCGCAATCGTGGCTTGCGTGGTCAAGTCCGGTTCGCGAAACACGTTGAGTTCAACCAAGTCACCCACCACCAAAACGTAGTCGCTCTCGCCGCTGGACAACGCGCCGCCCGCAGGCGCGCGGACCATGGCAACACTGGCGGCCGAGACGGGAGGAATCGCAGGAGCCGGAACGGGGGTGGCAGCAGCAGCCGGCTGCGAACGCACGTCGGCCCCAGTCCCCTCCTCTTGCGCGTGGGCAAAAGACGATGCAAGAAAACTACAAAGCACCAAAGCTAGTCCGTAAGAGTGGGCTCTCATTTTACTGAATAGATATTCTTCAGCCAGCCAACTCAGAAAATCAAGTTCAATCCCACCGAAGCCGTTGTCTCGGGGAAACTTGTCAAACTAACGGGGTCCGATTGGTTACCGCTGGAAGCGCGCACTGAGGTCACCCAAGAAGCCCAACTATTCAATCTCCATGAAAGACTGCCCGAAACAAAGGCGTATTCCGTGGGGTCCGAAGCTTGGGCATCCGCACTCAAGGATACCTGCTCTGTCTGTTGCCATCCTCCGGACACGCCCACGCTCAGCTTGGAAAACAAAATCTGTTGTATGCCCAGAACAAAACCACGGTTCACTTGGAACTGGCTGGTGGACGTGATCGAAAAATTCTGGTTCTGGTAGGCGGACAAAGTCAGCGCGGTATTGATGCGCGGACGCCAAGTCAGGCTCAGTCCATAGGAAGGAACAACATCGGCGCCTTCGAACGACGTGTAGAACCTCATGCCTGTTTTTTCGGAAGGGTCGAACTGGAAACCGAACAAATAGACAGGTCGGACGCCGGTGTATTTCGGATCCACGTTGTCAATGTTCTCGTCGGCCGTGTAACTCGCCCCAAGTCCGCCCACAACGAGAATTTTGGCCGTGAGATTGTGCGCGCCAACCGCGAGCAATTGCCCGAATTGGCGCGTTTGCACCTCGCTTTGCTGCTGCACCTCGGCATATGTCGGTGCGGGAGTGGGAGTTGGCGCGGGCGCCGGCGAAGCACCCGGAGCGGGACCGGGTGTCGGCGACGGTGCCGGGGCCGCGACGAGCACATTCTGCGTGATCTGCGAGGACATCCGTCCGGCTTCTGCTTTCAGCCCCGCCGTGGTTTTGCCGGTGCACAACCAATCCACGTAGGCGCCTCCGCGCACGGTGTTGAGATCGCTTCCCGTTTCCGTGTCCACCTCGTAGCGGGTGATCTGCGTATCGTAACGGGCGTACGCACCGGCGGTCACGAATTCGTTGATCAGGTAGCTGTAGCTCAGCGTTGCGCCACCGGTGAAAGTCGTCGTGTCGCCGTTGGCCTGTATGTTTTCCCCGTTTCCGTAGGAGGCGCTGCCGCCGAACTCTGCGGAATGCCGCATCCCGGAATGCCCGATGCCGATTGCCCCGGTGTTGAAGAACGGGTTACGGGACGAACCGGTGCCGTTAGGTGAATAGTCGGGGTTCAAATAGTAAGTATACCCTCCCCCGTATCGCGCCATCAGCGACCAAGGCCCGGTATCCCGCGCAAATTCCACTCCCATGGAAGGCGCGACGAAAAAGCTTTGGTTGTTTTCCAGGCTGGTCGTGTCCTGTCCCTCGTAATTCCGGTCCGTGTAATCCCATCCCACCGACAAACTGGGGCGGAACCGCATCGAACCGATGTGCAGTCCCTCGCGCAATTTCGTGGCGAAATCTTCGACCGGGCGGATGCCTTCGCTGGTCGGAACGAGGGACAGCGCGTCGGATTGATCCACCTGCGGACCGGACCACCGCGAGCGAAAGGTGGCGTCGTTCACGGTGGCGACCGGCGCAAGCACGGCGTTTTGCTGGGCCGGTGCGCGCGAAGCACAGAGCACGCCAAGAATGGCAACCCCCACCATGATGGCATGGTGGTAACGCGGCACGCTGGATGCGAAGGACATGGCGAGCGGGTCTTACTGCCCGATTTTTGCCTCTCTGGCGAGACGGGAAGCAGCCTTCCAAGCGGCCGGCCAGTCTTCCTGCGAGGCATAGCAAGCCATCGCCGCGGCCAAATCTTCCGGATCGGCCCCCGCGGCGATGGCTTGCTAT
>JBEDBL010000065.1:0-13323 GCA_041177245.1 Verrucomicrobiota bacterium | reverse complement strand
TGATGGAGGCGCTGGTGCGGCGCGGCGCGTTGGAGAGCCTCGAGGACGGTTGGGCGGCGACCGAAGCCTTGTCCGCTTGGGCCGACGGCACCGAAGAGAAACTTCGCGTTTTTCTCGAGGCGCGACCGGAGCATTACCCGCAGGCGCTCCTCGGAGCAACGACCGGCCGCAACTTCGCCGCCATTATGCGCGGTGAAAAGGATGCCGTGCAGGTGCTTTTCCCCGGCGCCGGATCCGACCTGCTCGAGCATTTTTACAGCGACGGGATTTTCTCCGCGCCATGGCTCGCGGCCATGGCCGCCGCGCTGAGCCGGTCCGCTTCGGCTCTGCCGGAGGGCCGCGGATTGCGCATTCTCGAAGTCGGTGCAGGCACCGGCGGACTTGCTTCCTACGTCCTCCCCCGTCTGGAGCGCGAACTGCACCGCTATGTTTTCAGCGATGCCTCGGGCGCGTTCTTTCCCTCGGCGCAGCAGAAACTGGCCTCCTTCCCCGAAGTCGAATACCAGACGCTGGATCTCAACCGCGATCCGTTCGAGCAGGGTTTCGACGCCGGTTCTTTCGATTTCATCATCGGCACCAATGTCCTGCACGCCGCGGCCGATCTTCGGGCGACCTTGGGTCACCTAGAACACTTGCTCGCTCCGGGCGGAACCTTGGCTTTTGTCGACGTGGCTTCACCGCGCACTTGGACCGAATCGGTTTTCGGACTGACCGGCGGGTGGTGGAGTATGACGGATACCGTGCTCCGGTCCGAGCATCCGCTGCTTGCTCGCGAGCGTTGGGAGGAATTGCTGCGTGAATGCGGGTTCGGACAAACGGCGAGTTTGCCCGGACTGCTTGGGCCTCATGGTGGCGAGTCGCAGTTTATGGTGCTTGCGCGCAAGACGGGCGCCGCGGTGGCCGCGCAGGGCGACACCGTGTTGCCCGCGCAAAGTTGGTTGATTTTTGCGGGCGATTCCGCGATGGGAACCGACATCGCCGCGGCTGTTCGTAAGGGCGGCGGGCAGTGCACCGTCGTACGCGAGGGGACCGGATTCGGCTCAACCGAGGAGGGATACAACATCGACCCGTCGAGCGAAGCGGATTGGATCAAACTGGCCGATGCGCTAGCCGGCGAAGTGCCCGCGCGTTTGCTTTATCTTTGGAGCCTGCAAACGGCGCGCGATGGTCAAGTCCTGCGCGATGTCGTTGCCCTGCGCAATCTTTCCGTGTTTCTCGCCCGCTTCGGCGCGGCCGCCAGCGGTCTTCGGGTCGATGTTGTCACCCGCGGGGCGCAACCGGCGGGTCGCGGCGCCCATGCCGTCGATGTTTCCTCCGGGGCCGTGCTGGGAATCTTCCGCGTCTTGTCCAGCGAGAATCCGCACCTCACCTTGCGCAACATTGACCTTCCCCTGCGCGCTGCGGAACACGATGGCGCGTTGTTGCTCCGCGAACTTTCCCGCGACGAATCCGAACGCGAAGTCGCTTTGCGCGACGAGGCACGCTATGGCCAGCGTCTCACGCGCGGCTTGCCGGCCGATTTGCGCGGCCTCGGTCCGGAGGTTCCTCTGCGTGTCGAATCCCGGGAGCGCGGCGTGCTGGACAGTCTGCGCTTCACGCCTTTCGAGATGCCGGTCTGCGAACCCGGACAAGTTCTCATCCGGGTGAAGGCGGCCGGCCTGAATTTCCGCGATGTGCTCAAGGCCATCGGCCTGTATCCGGCCGAAACGGTCGACGCCCGCATGTATGGGGACGAGGTGGCCGGTGAAGTTGTGGCCGTCGGCGAGGGAGTCACACATCGCAAGCCGGGCGATGAAGTTTTCGGTCTCGCGGTCTTCGGACTGGCCACGCACACGCTGGCCCGCGCCGAAGATGTTCTTCCGATTCCGGCCGGGGTCACCCCCGAGCAAGCCGCCACCATCCCGGTCGTTTTCATGACCGCGTGGCATTCGTTGGTCAACGTCGCCCGTTTGCGCAAGGGCGAAAAAGTTCTCGTCCATGCCGGAGCAGGCGGTGTCGGCATGGCCGCGATCCAGATTGCGCATCATCTCGGCGCCGAAGTCATTGCCTCGGCCGGCAGCCCCGCCAAACGCGCCCTGCTCAACACGCTCGGCGTGGCGCATGTGGTGGATTCGCGCCGCGGAGATTTCGCCGAGGAGGTGAAGCGCCTGACCGGGGGTCGTGGTGTCGATGTGGTTCTCAACGCCCTCGCGGCCGAGGCCATTCCGATGGGGCTCTCTTGCCTGGCCGAGTTCGGCCGCTTCATCGAGATCGGCAAACGCGACATCTACCAGAATTCGAAGTTGCCCATGTGGCATCTCCGCAAAAACGCGTCCTTCCACGTCGTCGCCATGGATGCCGTCTTTGCCGGTGATGCGGCTCTCACCCGCGAGTTGATGACGGAAATCACCGAGCTCGTGGCCGCGGGCCGTCTGCGCCCGCTGCTGCACCGTTCTTTCCCGGCCAACCGCCTCGATGCCGCCTTCCGTCTCATGGCCGGCGGTAAGCACACGGGCAAAGTCATTCTGAATTTCGCCGAACCGTTCGTCCCCCGCGAAGGCGAGCTCCCCTCCGCGCCTTTCCGCATCGATCCGGAAGCTGTTTATCTTGTCATCGGTGGTTTCGGCGGATTCGGCCGCAGTTTGGCGCGATGGCTTGCCGAGAAAGGCGCGCGCCATCTCGTCCTCACCAGCCGCCAAGGAGCTTCGTCTCCGGGGGCCGATGAATTCGTGGCGGAACTTCGTTCGCTGGGGGCGGATGTTACCGGGGTCGCCGCCGACATCGGAACGCCCGAGGGCACTGCTGCCGTGATGTCCCGTGTCCGCGATGCAGGCCGACCGCTCAAAGGCGTGTTCCATCTGGCCATGGTCATCGATGATGCGCCCTTGACCGACCTCACGGCGGATCGCATGGCGTCGGTCCTCAATCCCAAAGCCCGCGGCGCATGGCTCTTGCACGAGGCGACGCGCGATCAACCGCTCGACGCCTTCGTCATGTTCTCGTCCGCCTCGAGCGTTTTCGGCAACCCCGGCCAAGGCAATTACTCCGCGGCGAACGCCTTGCTCGACTCGCTGGCCCATCACCGCCGCGCCCTCGGGTTACCCGCGTTGGCGGTCAACTGGGGTGCCCTTGGTGGCGAAGGTTACGTGGCGCGCAACGAACGCGTGGCCGAATACCTTGCCCGCATCGGCACGGGTCTTCTCGAGCCGCGCGAGATTTTCGAAGTGCTGGAAAACCTCCTCGGCACGCGTGCCGCGCAGGTCGCGGGTATGCGCATCGACTGGGCCAAATGGAGACAAGCGTCCAAAGGCGCGCAGGACAACCGGCTTTTCGAACGGGTGCTCTCCGGGGCGGCCGAAGCGGATGAAACCGGCGGGAAAGCCGGCGACTGGCGCAAGCGCATCGATGCCGCCGATGCCGCGGACCGCGAGAACGTCATCATCCAAGCCTTGCAGGAAGTCGTTGGCTCCGTCCTGCGCGTGAAACCCGATTCGTTGCGCCCGGAGCAACCTCTCACCGACCTCGGTCTCGATTCGCTCATGGGCGTTGAGATCGAGAACATGATCGAGAACTCCATCAGCGTGACCCTGCCGCCGACCAGCCTGCTGCGCGCGCGAACCATCGGGCAGATCGCCACCCTCATCGACGAGCCAAGAAGCCGCTGTCACGGTCGATGAAATCAACTTCGACGAACTCGACGTGGACGCGCTGGACGAACTTCTTTCGGACGCGCCCGGGAAAGAGACCGACCGAACCGCCGCCGCGGCGACCAAGGAGTAGGCGGCGGATGGAAGCCGACGCGCGTACCAAGCTCAAAGAGTGGCTGGCGGCGGGAAAGGCCCGTCTCGAACCGTTGTCTTTTCCCCAGAGAGAATTGTGGGAGGCATCGGCTGTTCCTCCGGGCGATGCGACGAACAACATTTGCTGTTTCCTGGACATCCGCGGACCGCTGACGCACGCCATGTGCACGGAGGCGCTGGGTCATGTGATGCGGCGCCATGATGCGCTGCGCACCACTTTCGTTCCGGGCAAGGAACGGCCGCTCCAGGTTATCCGCACCGAGGCCGAACCGGAGCTTGCTTACCGCGAGTTACCTTCCGCTTCCGCCGGCGACGATCGGGTGACCGGCGAGATGCAGGAATGTTTCTCCCGCCCGATCGACTTGCTGCGCGGGCCGCTCTGCCGGATCGAAATGCTCAAGCGCGGTCCTGACCATCACGCATTGGCGCTCGCCGTCCACCACTCGATTGCCGACGGATGGACGCTCAGCAATTTTGTCCGTGATTTCACCATCGGATCTCTGCTGGCCTGGCAGAAAGCGGGCAATGACATGTCGCGTCTTGGATCCATGCGTCTCGAACTTCCGCCGCTGGAAATGACATACGCCGAGTGGGCGGCCGCCGAGCGTGCGCATTGGACGCCGGCCGAACTCAAAAAGCACACCGACCACTGGCGGCCGCGGCTTGAGGGCGCGAAACTTTTCTTCCGCGACCGTGAAGCTTCGCGGGCCGGGGAGCTTGCCCGCCGCAGCTCCGAGATTCCCGGCTTGGAGGCCGACTCTCTGCGCGAATTGGCCAAAAGCAAAGGCGCCACGCTTTTTTCCGTCCTCCTCGCCGCCTTCCGCACAGCTTTGTTCCGTTGGACGGGAGAAACGGACGTCGTTGTCGGGACGCCCATGGCCGGCCGCGGCAAAACCGCCGCCCGCGAGACCATGGGATACTTTTCGGGGAACGTGCCGCTCCGCGGGCAACTCGATCCCGGGCAGTCCTTTGACGCAATGCTGGTCCGGTTGGACCGCGAAGTGGTCGACGATTTCGCCCACGCCATGCCTTTTGCCGAACTTGCCGCGGCGGTCGGGGCGAGCCCCGCCGGCGGTCGCCACCCGCTCTTCGATGTGCGTTTTGCGGTGCAGAACCATCCCTTCCCCGGCGTGGACATTCCCGGTATCTCCAGCCGGCTCGAGCTTGTTTCCACCGGCACGGCGCGCTTTGACATCGGCTGCGAGATCACGGAGGATGCCAGGAGGTTGGAAGTGGTCTGGCTTCACCGGACGGACGTCCTCACCTGCGATGACGTGTCGGAAATCGACCGCATCTTCCGGGGCGTCATCGGCGAAGTCGGACGCAATCCATCCGTGCGACCGGCCGATATCAAACTCTGACTGCCAAGCCCGCCATGCACATGACCGCCAAATACCCGGCCCATGCCGAACACGACGAGCCGTGGCCTTGCCGCGCCTCGTTTACGTGGGTGGCCTCCGGTGCGTATCTCACCACCGCAGTGCTGGCCTGGTGCATGTATCGCTATGTCTCCGGACAGACCGCTTTTCTCTGGGCGATCATTCCGCTCATCCTCGTCTCCAGCCATTTCATGCACGCCACGCTCATCGCGTTCCACGAGGCGGCGCACGGCAACCTGCGCGAGAGCAAATGGCTCAACGAATTCGACGGCCAGATCGTCGGCATGATCAGCCTCACCCCGTTCACGCTTTACCGCGCGCTGCACCAGAAGCACCACGTCAATCTCGCCACGGTGAAAGATCTCGAGTTGTGGCCCTTCGTTGATCCGAAACAGCCACTTTGGTGGCGCCGCGCGGCCGCGTTTCTCGAGCTGAACTTCGGCTTTTTTTACACGCCGCTTCTTTTCTGGCGCGTTTTTCTCGAGAGGTCTTCGCCAGTCACGAATAAGGCGGTGCGGACGAAGATTTGGCGCGAAACAGCCGGCATGATTCTTCTCTGGGGCACGATTCTCGGCCTCGTCGCGTGGTTCAATGTCTGGAGCTGGTTCCTCGTCCTCTACTTTATCCCCGCCTTCATCGCGGGAAATATGCAGAGCTGGCGCAAATACATCGAACACGTCGGCCTGAGCGGCAACACCGGACGCAGCGCGACCCGCAGCGTTATTGTCGATACCACGGCCGGCCGCTTCGTTGCCCTCAGTCTCCTGCACCAACCCCTGCACGGCGTCCACCATGTGAAGAGTTCTATCCCCTATGACGAACTTCCGGACCATGTTGATCTGATCGACCCTTCCGAAGAGGGCGACACCACGCCGTTTCCCAACTATCGCTCCGCCTTCGTGGATCTGTTGAAGTGCCTGCGCGATCCCCGTGTCGGCGCGCAGTGGGCCGGGGCAAAGTAGGCGCGCCATGCCCGCACCCGAAGCCTCGCCCGGAGAAGTCCTCTACGAGGCGTCCGGATTGACCAAAGAATTCGACGACGGACGGGTTGCCGCGCTGCGCGGTGTCGATCTAAGCATCCGCCACGGCGAATTTGTTTCCATCGTCGGCCCGAGCGGGTGTGGCAAAACGACTTTGCTCAATATGCTCGGCCTGCTCGACCGGCCCTCGGCGGGGAAATTGCGTTTTCGCGGTCGTGATCTGACCGAGATCGACGACGCCGCATCCTACCGGGCGAAAGAAATCGGTTTCATCTTCCAGTCTTTCCACCTCCTTCCCAATTTCACCGTCGAGGAGAACGTGCAGATGCCTATGTTCGGTCTGCCGGGCACGCCGCGTGAGCGCCGTGCGCGGGCCGTCGAACTGCTCGAAGCGGTCGGCCTTGGACACCGGCTCGACCATCTTCCGGTGAAATTGTCCGGCGGCGAGCGCCAGCGCGCGGCCATCGCGCGCAGTCTGGCCAACCGTCCCGCCATCCTCCTGGCCGACGAACCGACGGGGAATCTCGACAGCAAAAACTCCGCGCACGTCATGGACATCCTGCTTCGTCTCCGCGAGCAACACCGCGTGACGCTGGTCATGGTCACGCATGATCAGGAACTCGCACGCCACGGAACTCGCACGGTCCGGATCAAAGACGGGGAGATTGTGCCCGAAGGGGCGTAACGATGAATTTTCTTCAAGTCATCTTCCGCGGTCTGTGGCGCCGCCCGGTGCGCACCGGGCTCACCGTCCTCGGGATCGCCATCGGCATCGCCGCCGTTGTCGCACTCGTCGGCATGGCTTCCGGCTACGAAAAAAGCGTGGTCGATCAACTCGACACGATCGGAATCGACATCGTGGTCAGCAATATGCAGGGCGGCATCATGCCCAAGGCTTTCGAGGAATCTGTGCGGGACGGGATCGCATTCATGCCCGGCGTGGCCGAGGCCAACGCGACCCTCATGCAGATGCTCAGCGTCGAGGATGCTCCCATGATGGTGGTCTATGGGAGAGAGTGGGATTCTTTCACTTGGGACCAGTTGCAGGTCATCGAAGGACGCCTGCCGCGCGATGCGCAGGAGAATGCCGTGGTCCTCGGAAAACTCGCGGCCGAGGTGCTCGGCAAAAAAACGGGCGACAAACTTCAAATAGAAACCGGCGAGTTCACGGTCACCGGCATCGTGGACGGCAAGTCATTGTTGGAGAACGGGGCGGTCAACATGGCCCTGCCGCGGTTCCAGGAAGTCTCGGGTTACGAGGGCCGCGCGAATTTCGTCAATGTGCGCGTTCCGGAGGGAACGCCGGATCAACGCATCACGGTTCTTTGCCGCGAGATCGAGGCAAAGCATCCGGGCCTGCGCGCGGTCCGCGCTCGGGAAGTGGTGGGAACGAGCCAGGGGTTCCGCATGGCACAGGCCATGAGTTGGAGCACCTCGCTGCTCGCCCTCATCGTGGGCGTTCTCGGCGTGATGAACACCATGCTGATGAGCGTGTTCGAGCGCAAACACGAGATCGGCATCCTCCTCGCGCTCGGTTGGTCGCGCGCGCGCATCATGTCGCTCATTCTCTGCGAATCCGCCACGATGGGATTTCTCGGCGGCATTGTCGGCGTTGCGCTCGGCGTGCTCACCCTCACCATCCTCGAGCAAACCCCTTATGTGCGCGGTTTCCTCGAGCCCGATCTGGGATGGTCGCTCGCCGTGCAGGCCGTGATCATCGCGGTCGCGGTGGGCATCATCAGCGGCCTCTATCCCGCGTGGCGCAGTTCGCGCCTTTCCCCGAGCGTCGCCCTGCAGGGTTGACCGTGGACGTCGGGACGGCTTCATTGGTTTTCACATGCGCCGCGCTTTCTTCCTCGTTCTCCTGTCCGTGTCCTGCGCGCTGGCCGAAAATTCCGGGCTGACGGCCGCGCAGCTCGCCGTAAAAATGGCGGACGCGGTCGAAGACGGGGATTCGACCGCGCGCGTGAAGATGAGTTCTCCGGAAACCGGAGTGTTGCAAATCCTGATCAAATCCCGCCGCGGCGCAGGAAAGTCCGCCACGGCTTACGGGATCCTCTGGCCGAACGAACGCAAAGGCGAAGGCTTCGTGCTCCGCCAATCCGGCGGTTCGCCGCAAGGTGCGGTGAAGGCGGCCGGCGGTTCGACGACAGTGCTCGGCGCGGCGGACATGACAAAGCCTGTCTTCGGCACGGCCTTGTCCTATGCGGACGCCATCGAAAACTTTTTCACTTGGGAGAAGCAAGCGCTGGCCGGCAGCGAAGCGGTCGGCAAAATCGAATGCGTCATCCTCGAGTCGCGCCCCGGCGGAAGGGATGCGACTGTTTACGGCAAAGTGCGCAGCTGGATCGACCCGCAACGCATGGTCACCATGCGCGTGGAGAAATACGGCAGGTCAGGCGACCTGGTCCGCCGCATCGATACGACGCAGGTGGCCAAGGACGACGAAGGACGAAGCGTTCCCGCCGGTATGTCCGTGCAGGCCGGAGGGAAAACGACAGAAATTGACGGGGCGAACATCCGTCATGACGTGACGCACTCCGACGCGGACTTTGGATTGTAGCCGCGACCTCCGCACCTAAGCGCGCTTCTGGAAGACTTCTACGTCGAAGACTTTGCCCGACTGGTGCTGTCCTGCCGGGACGAAGCCGGAGGCTGCCAAGAGGCGCTGCAGTTCCGCGCGCCCGCGGTAGCGGAATTTTTTGCCGAACACTTCCATGATCCTCACCGCACCAATGAGGCGGAACGTGTTGGTCACCAACGAACCGCCGGTCGCCGTCATGGCCGCCACATTGCGCACAACGTCCTCGGCGTATGGCGGACCCTCGGGTTCGGGATATCCCAGATGCCGCTCCGTCGTGGTGAAAGTGTGGCCGGGAAAATATTCGAGAATGCCCATCACGGTGATCACGTCGTTGGGCCGGTCGTCCGTCGGTGCAAGGATGTCTTCGGTCAACGCGCGCACGCGACCGGAATCGAGCAGTGGGCCGGTTGACGGCAATTTGCCCAGGAGGCGCGTCGCCTTGGCGACATTGTTCGCTTCGCGATCGGAGATGGTGGCTGAGATGAGCGCCGGATCGTGGCCGTCGCGCAGCAAACGGTCGAGCACCAGCACCATGCTCAAACCGGCGCCGGCCGCCACGGCTTTGAGGCGGACCGCCTCGCCGCGAGCCAAACGCGCCGCGGCCGAATCGTGGCTGTAGCGCGTCTCCCAGACAAAGCGCAGTTGCACGTCGCGCGCCTGCACCGAATCGAGCATGATGTGGTCCCACGTCCCGGCTTGGCGCCGGATTTCCGGGGAGAGCATCATGTAGAGAGCGTTCATGGGGTCGCCGCCTTCAACGAAATCCTGCGTGTCGGCGCGCGACGGCTCGAGAAGCGTGGCGGCATACGGATGCCCGGATCGCTCGAGGATGCGGTTGCGGAAGACGACCACCTGTTGTCCGTCCGGCCCCGGACGCGTTTCCGTCCGCGTGGTCGCCTGCATCAGCCGCCAGACGAGGCGGGCAGCCGCGCAGCGCACGAATCCCGAGGGTCGCGGGGGCGGAGCGCCGAAAACACGACGGCTCAAACTCGCGACGACGGCGCGCGCCACGTCGGTGTCGCCTTCGCCGTAAAGCGCGGCGACCGCGCCCATCGGTGTGATTTTTTCCCCGGCGAGCACGGAAAGGGGTGCCGGCGTTTTTGTCACAAGTGCTCGATGAGGATGCGTTTGATTTCCGCCATGCCGAGCGGATGAAGGTGGCTCCAATGGCCGCTGGGGATGACCAACTCGCTTTTGGCTCCGTCCATGTGGCTGCTCCAATACGGCACGATCCCGTCGCTGCTTTCCGGCTTTGTCTTGTCGAGAAATCCGCCTTTGCCGCGGTCGCCGATGAGCGAGTGGTAAGGCACACCGCGTGCGGTCGGCAGCGAGTTGATTTTCTCGAGAAACGGGCTCTCCGGGTCGAGCAGGTCGATGCTGTTGGGGAAACGCTTGTGGTCATGTTGTTGCGCTTCCGGCCTGGCCTGCGCGACGACCTCCTCGTAAGTCTTCTGGTCCGCTACCGGGTTCCCGACGATGGCGGCGCCGATCCGCCCCCAGAACCCGATGGCATCGTCGCTACCCCGGTGCGAAGCCGATACAAAGATCACGCGGCCGATATGCGGCACCGGCTTGAAAAGCAGCATGCCGCCCAGCATGCGGCGCGCTTCTTCCGAAATGGTGAGTTGCTCCGGTGGCTTGTCGAAGTAGAGGTTCCAGAGTTCCTTTCCGCTGTCGGTGATGAGCGCGCGGCTGATCATTCCGCCCATGCTATGCCCGATCACCACCGCATCGGGCATCCCTGGGTAACGCTTGCGCGCATCGGCCAACTGCTTGCGGAGATACGAAGCGGCCAGCGGATAGGGCAACCCGGATGGATACGTGTAGAACCATATCTGGTAGTTCTCGCGCATGACAGGGTCGCTGCGGAGGTATTCCACGACCGGTGCCCAAGTGGCGGGCGAGTTGCCCAGGCCATGGATGCAGATGACCGGAATTTTCCGCGGATCGAAAGGTTGAAGGCGGGCCAGTCGCGCCCGACCCGCAAATTTCTGCGGCTTGAAAAGACCGAGAAGCTCACGCTTTTCCAAGTTGAGTTCATCCAAAGCTAGCGCGAGCGGTCCTTGGAAATCGCCGGCCAGCGGATAAGTGTGGCCGTCGAACACCACACTTTCCCGCGCCAACGGATCGGCCAGCGTGATATTGGCATTCCGGCCGTGGAAATTCACCAGAGCTGTGAAGCTGTAGTAGACATTTTTGCCCTGCGCGAATTGGTCCAGTTTCACGTAGTCCACCTTGCGACCCGCGACTACGAGCGGTGCGCCAAGACCCTCCTTGAGCGATCGTTTGCCCACGCTTTTCCCACGGAAGTCGTAGCGGTCCGAAGGACGGAACTCAAAGAGCGAGGGATGGAACTGCTTTTCCTTGGCCGGCGGGCTGAGGGTCAGTCTCCAAGGCTGGCCGGTGGCCGAAGGGGCCACCACCGCTTTGTCCCACGGTTGGAGCTTGCTGGAGTAAATGACGTCCATGACGCGGGCCACGGCGAAATTGTAGTCGCTTTGCAGCAATGTGTTTCCGGGGTCCCGTGCGAGCTTTCGACGCGCCGCGTCCGCGGCATCGAGGTAACCTCCGAGCTGGGAGAGGGGATCTTTGGAATGCTTTGCCTGTGAGACAACGAGCTGCCGTTGCTCGCCGGTCGTGGCGAGGGATGCGGTGTCCTTTTTGATTTTGGCGGTGGCGTAACCGGCGCAACCGCCCACAAGCAAAGAGGCGGCTGCGAGGACTGCGAGCAGATGTGTTTTCATCGGCTCTTATTTGTGCGCGGCGTTGCCGCGGGTGTCAACGCGGCTCAGTCCGCCGCCCCGACAAGACCGTCCTTTATCGATTTCTGCAGAGGCTTGCCGATCCACAGGCGCAGCAAAGCATGGTAGAAATCCGCACTCGGTATCGTGTCGAGCGTGCGTCCGTCGAGCTGCACCACCGTTCCTTTGGCCGGCGTGAAATCGATGGTGATCACGTTGCCGGGCTTCAGGTCGGCGCCTTTGTTGAAGCACCCGAGGAATTCCGAAAGCTGCCCGGAGAATTTCTCTTTTTCCTCGGCGGTGAAATTGTTGTCGATGCTCTGTTGCACCGTGGAAGTGAATTGCTCTTCATCGACCGCGCGCACCATGGTGATCTCAATGCGCTTGGGATGCTCCTTGGCGCCGAGAATCTTTTCTGCCTCGCGCACGATCTCGTGGAGGTAGAGCCGTATTTTGTAGACCTCGAATCCCCAGACGGTGCGTGTGGCCTCGCCGTTGAGGACCAGTGCGGAATTGTTTGTCGGGGCGACTGTCGGTGCTTCCTCCCTTGCCGCGGCGCCGGAGACGAGCGCGGCCAAGAGCAAGGCGGCGAGGAACTGCTTCACAAACGGAAGATCCGTTAATCCCGAACGATGCGCAACATCACTTCATTGCGGCGCAGGAAAGGCAGTGTCCACGGAGGATCATAGTAGGCGAAAACCGGTTCACCCGCCGCGCGCAGGCTTTTCTTTTCCATCCACGCCCGCAATTTGGCCAGCGCGTCCGCCTCGTTCGAGTCCGTGCGCCTCCCGGAATAGGTAAGCGCGGCAAACTTCGCCGCCGGCATTTCATCCACCGACACCTCCGCTGCCTTCGGCGCCGGGACTTTCTTCGCCGCCACATCGCGCGGGACGACAAAGCTCATGCCGCTCTCTTCGCCCTTGTGTTGCACGAGGACGGGCGCCGTCATGGAAATCTTTTGCTCCGACTCGTTGCCTCCGGAGATGTAACGGAATAACCGCATGAAATCCCCGTCCCCCATTGCAGTGCGCGCCACCGTCATCGCCGGATAATCCCGCACCTCGAACTTCCCGTCCTGCTCGAGAACTTTGTAATCGGGTGTTTCGATGGCCATGGCTTGTGAAGTGGCTATCGCAATTGCAAGAATGATCGCGCGGATTTGCATGCAAAAAGTTTAATCTTTATTGAGCCAGACTGCACGTTGTTAGTCCGACGAAACGACGTTCTGCACTTTGCGGCCGACCTTTCGCGCTTGCTTCAAGTGGCGCTGCCGACCGGAACCGAGTGGAACAGAACAATCTGCCATCCGTCTCCCGCTCGGCGCAGCACGAAGGTCGTCGGCGCATCGATGTGGGTCTGGACGCCGTCGATGACATAGGTCTGGCGGAGCCGACACGTCACCATCACACTCTCGCCTAGTTCGTGGACTGTGAGTTGGTCGACCTGCGAGGATATCGAGGTCAACGACTGAATCACCGGCATCCAGACGGCCGCAACGGCCGCTCGTCCCCGGGTCCACCCTTTGGTCGTCTCGTCAACCGCCATCGCGTCCTCGGCCATGAAGCCGACGACCGCATCGGCGTCGAGTCGGTCGAGCGCCGCGAAGAATGCAGAGACGAGGTCGGCCGCGGAAGGAGAGGGGCACATGGCCGTAGTTTAGTAAGTTCAAACTCCTCTGCAAGTCGCGGTGACAGTCTTTACGCCGTCTGCTTTTCGCGTATAGTCTGCATGTTTCCAGCCGGCGTGGCGGAACTGGCAGACGCGACGGACTCAAAATCCGTTTCCCGCAAGGGAGTGTGGGTTCGACCCCCTCCGCCGGCAAATTTACCGCAGTGCGCTTTCTAAGAACCGATCCCCGCC
>JBEDBL010000064.1:0-13363 GCA_041177245.1 Verrucomicrobiota bacterium | reverse complement strand
CACCCACTCCTGCTCCCACACCGACACCCAAAGCGACGCCGAAGCCCACGCCGAAACCAACTCCCAAGCCAACCCCGAAGCCGACGCCCAAACCTAGTCCCAAGGCATCGCCGAAACCGTCGCCCAAGTCCTCACCTAAGCCCTCGCCCAAGGCTTCACCAAGACCGAGCCCCAAAGCCTCGTCGAAACCCTCGCCCAAAAAATCCGAAAGCGCGGCGGAGAAATCCGAGAGCCAAGCGCCCAAAGCCGAGGCGGCCGGAACAAAAACGGGCGGAGCCGCAGGCACGGCTGCGGGAGCGGTTTCCGGTTCAGCCACCGGGGCGGCGGGCGGCAGCGGCGACAGTCTTTTCGGCGCCTTTCATGAACACATCCACGACCGGTTTTTCAGCGTTTGGGACCAACCGACAAGCATCGCGGGAACAGCCAACTTCGTGACTGGCCTGCGTATCAAGATCGAATCGGATGGCCGGATCTCCGATTTCCAGGTGGTCCGCTCTTCGGGTAATGTGGTCATGGACGAAAGTGTCATGGCCGCTGCCCGCCGCGTTCTCAAGGTCAACGCGCCTCCGACCGGCCTGCTCTCTAGGGGGTCTTATCAGGTTACGATCAATTTCGAGCTGGAGTAGGCCGCATTCGCAGGTTGACCCCCGATCGTCGGGATTCTTAAATAGCGGGTCCCTCCTGAACCCATCCAAAAACAAAAAACAGGCAAAAAACATGATTAAAATCGGTATCAATGGCTTCGGGCGCATCGGACGCCTCGTCTTCCGCGCCATCGCGGAGCAGGGGTTGCTGGGCAAGGACTTCCAAGTGGTTGCGGTGAACGACCTCGTTCCGGCGGACAACCTCGCTTACCTCGTCAAATACGATTCCACGCAGGGTTCTTTCAAAGGCACCGTCTCGAGCGAGAAATCCTCCCCCTCCGCGGCCGAGGACGACGTCCTCGTGGTCAACGGCCAGAAAATCAAATGTCTCGCGGTCAAAGAGGGCCCGGCCGCGCTCCCGTGGAAAGATCTCGGGGTCGACATCGTGATTGAATCGACCGGTCTCTTCACCGAAGCCTCGAAGGCCAAGGGTCACATCGAGGCCGGCGCCAAGAAGGTCATCATTTCCGCGCCTGCGAAGGAAGAGGACATCACCGTTGTCATGGGCGTCAACGACGACAAATACGACGCCGCCAAGCACAACATCATTTCCAACGCCAGCTGCACCACGAACTGCCTCGCGCCGGTCGTTTACGTCCTGCTCAAGGAAGGCTTCGGCATCGAGGAAGGCCTCATGACCACGGTGCATAGCTACACCGCGACGCAGAAGACCGTCGACGGTCCTTCCAAAAAGGACTGGAAAGGCGGACGCGCCGCTGCGATCAACATCATTCCCTCGACCACCGGCGCGGCGAAAGCCGTGGGCCTCGCCATTCCCGAAATCAAAGGAAAGCTCACCGGCATGGCCTTCCGCGTTCCGACGCCGACTGTTTCGGTCGTCGATCTCACGGTCAAGACGGTCAAGGAGACCAGCTACAAGGAAATCTGTGCGGCCATGAAGAAGGCCAGCGAGACATATCTCAAGGGTGTCCTCAACTACACCACAGACGAAGTGGTCTCCTCCGACTTCATTCACGACACTGCCTCGAGCATCTTCGACGCGGGTTCGGGCATCGAGTTGAACAGCCGCTTCTTCAAACTTGTCAGCTGGTACGACAACGAGTGGGGTTACAGCAACCGCTGTGTCGACCTCCTCAAGAAAGTCGCCGCCAAACTCTAACCAGCGGATTCGCAACGGCGCCCGGGTTGATCCGGGCGCCGTTTTCTTCTCTACCATCATGGCCAAATTCCGATCCCTGCGCGATCTAGACTTCGCCGGCAAACGCGCGCTCATCCGTGTGGACTTCAATGTCCCGCAGGACAAAGCGACCGGCGCAATCACCAACAACCAGCGCATTGTCGCCGCGCTCCCGACAATCAAGCACGTGCTCGACCACGGCGGGTCGGTCGTGCTGATGAGCCACCTCGGGCGTCCCAATGGCGAGAAGGTGGAGAAATATACGCTCAAGCCGGTCGCGGCCGAATTGGGAAAACTCCTCGGCAAGCCGGTCAAATTCGTCGCCGAGTGCAGCGGTTCCGTGGCCGAAGAGGCTTGTGCGAGTTTGAAACCCGGCGATGTCGTGCTTCTCGAAAATCTCCGCTTCCACATCGAGGAGGAGGGGAAGACGAAGAATGAGGATGGGACATCGGTCAAAGCCGATCCCGCCAAAGTCGCAGCTTTCCGCGCCAGCCTAAGCAAACTCGGCGATGTCTACGTCAACGACGCCTTCGGCACCGCGCACCGCGCGCATTCGTCGATGGTCGGAGTCAATCTCCCGCAAAAAGCCGCGGGCTTTTTGATGGAGAAAGAACTCAATGCGTTCGCCGCGGTGCTCGATCATCCGCAGCGGCCGCTGCTTGCCATCCTCGGCGGTGCCAAGATCGCCGACAAAATCCCGCTCATCACCAATCTCATCGAGAAAGCGGATGAAATCATCATCGGCGGCGGTATGGCCTACACCTTCAAGAAGGTCCTCGACGGCATGGAAATCGGCGGAAGTCTCTTCGATCCCGAGGGTGCCAAGATTGTTGCCGACCTTGCGGCCAAAGCCAAAGAACGCAACGTGAAGCTCATCTTCCCGGTCGACTTTGTCTGCGGCGACGCGTTTTCCGCGGATGCCAACACGCAACCGGCCGACGATGTCTCCGGCATTCCCGCGGGATGGGAGGGATTCGACGCAGGTCCGAAATCCATCGCGCTCTACCGCGAGGCCATCCTGCGCGCCAAGACGATCATCTGGAACGGCCCTCCGGGCGTTTTCGAATTCGAGAAATTTTCCGGTGCGAGCAAAGCCATGGCCGAAGCCGTGGCCGAGGCGACGGTGGTCGGCGGCGGCGATACGGCCACCGCGGCGAAGAAATTCGGCGTGGCGGATAAAGTCAGCCATTGCTCCACAGGCGGCGGCGCCAGCTTGGAATTCCTTGAGGGCAAGGAACTTCCGGGTGTTGCGGCTTTGGCAGCCTGAACTCCCGAGGACTTGCCCCGCTTACCTTGCACCACTATTTTTGACCCTTCTTGACGGCGGCGCATCAGCGCCTCCACCGCGATGTTCAAATTCCTTCATCGGCAGCAGTTGGTGAAAAAAGGCCTGGCCAGCAGCCGCTCGCGCCTCACGGTCGAAGAAAGCCCGTTGCGCGACGCGTTGTCCACCGGCTGGCTCCCGCGCATCGCGATCTTCGCCGCGTTTGCCCTCGGCTTGGCCCTGCTCGTCTTCGCCGGAACTACGCCGGCGCCGCTCGATACGGTCGCGCAGGATGCGCCTCGGACCAAATTTCTCGTCTGCCTTCTCGTCTTCGCCATCTCCATCGCGCAACTCTGGGTCAACCATCCGCAGGCCTTTTACCGCAACTCCAGTCTCGCGCTCATCTACGGCATCCTGCTCGCCCAACTCGCGCTGATCAAAGGCCTGCTTGTTCTCGCCGACACCGGCCGCATCGATGTGCAACTCGTGCCGATGCTCATCCCTTACGCGCTGGCACCGCTGGTTTTCTCGGTGCTGCTCGGGCGCCATCTCGGGCTTTTCGGCGCCGTGCTGGTCAGCCTGTGGGGCGCTTTTCTCATGCCGACGATCGACGCGTGGTTCCTCGTCATATCGCTCATCTCGGGCGTTGTTGCCGTGCTTTGCACTCTGCAGGTCCGCCGCCGCAGCCAGCTGATCCGGGCCGGACTTTACGCAGGTCTTTCCGTCTGGTTGCTCTCCGCCATCTTTGGGTTGATTTTCCCGCAGATTCTTTCGCAGTTCACTTCGGTCGACATGACCATCGTCGGATGGCAGACGCTCGCCGCATTCGGCGTGGGCGTAGGAACGGCCATTTTGGTCAGCGGGATCTTGCCCGTGCTCGAGCATATCTTCGGCATCACAACCGACATCTCGTGGCTCGAGTCGGCCGACCTCAATCACCCGCTCCTCAAGCGCATGACCCTCGAGGCGCCCGGCACGTACCACCACAGTCTCGCCGTGGCCAATCTGGCCGAGGCGGGAGCCGAAGCCATCGGGGCCAACCCGACCGTTTGCCGCGTCTGCTCGTATTTCCACGACATCGGTAAATTGGTGAAGCCGGAATATTTCACCGAGAACATGGCGCGGGTGGTCAACCCCCATGACGACCTCGCTCCTTCGATGAGCGCGCTCATCATCGTCTCGCACGTGAAAGAGGGCGTCGACCTCGCCCTGAAAAACAAACTCAACGACCGCGTGGTCGACGTGATCCGGGAGCACCATGGCAACTCGCTCGTCCGCTTTTTCCATCAGCGCGCGCTGCAACAGGCGGAGGACGCGCGCCTCGGCGGAAAAATCATGAACCTTCGCGCCGAGGATGTGCCGGCCGTGCGCGAGGAGAATTTCCGGTATCCGGGGCCGAACCCCCAGACCAAGGAAAGCGGTGTCGTCTGTCTCGCCGACGCCGTGGAAAGCGCCTCGCGCAGCCTCGAGCGTCCCACGGCCCAGCGCATCGAAGACATGGTTGACGAGGTGATCGAGCGCAAAATGGACGAAGGATTGCTCGACGAATGCCCGCTTACCCTCGCCGATATCAAAAAACTCGCTGCCAGCTTCCGCTTCACCCTCCTCAACATGATGCACAGCCGCATCGCCTATCCGCAGGACGAGGAGAAGGCGGAACCTCGGGAGGTCGCTGCCGTCACAGCTTAAGTGTTCGGTTTACAGTTTTCGGTGCTTCTTCAGTCCGACTGAATCACTGAAAACCGATCCACTGAAAACTCCCAAGAACCCCTCCAGCCTTGGCATGTGTCTGGCACAGGCTTAAGCAGTCATTATGATTTCGGGTCCCAATCTCGTCTGGTCGAACCGCCAGCGCGCCGTTCCCACGGAGCAGTTGTCGCTCCCCGCGGTGCGGGTTGTCGTGGACGCCGCGTGGCCGCTGGTCCTGCGTGCCCGGCTTCCCGATTCGGTTCTCGGCGGATTAGAGGAAATCGGCATCGTTCTTGTCTCCGATGCGCGCATTGCGGCCCTGCACGAGGAGTTCATGTCCGACCCGAGCCCCACCGATGTGATCACTTTTCTGCACGGTGAAATAGTGATCAGCGCGGAAACCGCACGGCGCGAGGCGAGGTGTCGCGGGTTGCGCGTGGCGGAAGAAATCGCGCGCTACGCCGTGCACGGGTTGCTCCATCTTGCCGGATGGTCCGATGCCGACGCGCGCGCCGCTTCCGCGATGCGCGGCATGCAGGAAAAAATTTTGCGACGCGCCTTGCGTGTTCTGTGCTAGTTTGCCGACATGGCCGGACCCGAGCCGACAATTCCCGAAGAACAGGCCAATCTCGCCGCACTGTGGCGCATGGTTGAGCTCTGCCTGCCTGCGCACGAGGAATGCGGTGCTGTGACGTTTTTGCCTCGAGGTGGGGAGACATTGCAGGCTGATTGGCAGGATTGGCTGGAGTCGGTTTATGCGCCCATACTCATGCCGGCTTTGTCCTCGTTGCAGCACCTCGCGGCCGCGGCTTCGTTCACCGCTCTGCTCGGTGCGGATGCGGCTCTCGGTGCCGATTTGCCCGGACCCTCCAGCGGGCGCAGCTTGGCCGCTGGTCGCCGAGCCCTCCTCGATTTCCGTCCGCCGCAGGGCGCCAAATTGCTGGACCATCTCCGGGAGACCGCGGTGTCCAACCACGCGGCCGGACATCTGGCCACCGTTTTCGCCGTCCGGGCCCACGCTTTCCATCTTCCTGCCGTGCAGTCGGCGGCTGCGCTCCTGCTCGCCGAGTGCGTGCTCGGCGCCGCCGCGATTGGCCTGACCCTCACCGCCCGGCGCACGGCGGATTTGCTCGGTGCCGCAGGAAACTGCGCGGCACCCGCGCCGCAATTGGTTGCGGTATGACTGGGACGGGCGTTCTCGCCGATGTCGAGACACGCGACGAGGACGCGATCGCGCAACCTTGGAATGTCATCGTGCACAACGACCCTGTGAATCTGATGTCCTACGTGACAATGGTTTTCCAGCGCGTGCTCGGTTTTCCGCGGGACAAAGCGAAGCGACACATGCTCGAGGTGCATCACAAGGGGCGCTCTCTCGTCTACACCGGCGAGCGCGAGCGGGCCGAGGCCATCGTCGAGCAACTCCACGGCTATCTTCTGCTCGCCACGCTCGAGCAGGCGGAGATCTGACTCATGCGCTTCCGCCGCCATTCTTCCTCTGCCTTCGAGTTGTACGATATCCATCCGCTTTTCGCGGAATTGCTCGCGGACCTTCCGCGCGCTGCGGCGCGCCACGAGGGCGCGCGACTCCGCATTTATCCCGATCCTTTCGGCGGCCATGCGTCGTCGGAGGATGCTGCCGATTGGCAAGAGCACGTTGAACCCGGGCTCGAGCGGCACTTCGCCGATAGCCGCGACAAGGTCTCGGGTGATGTCGGCGCGATGGGTGCGAAGAAGGGTTCCGTGCGTTGCGTCATTCCTCGCGAGAACATCGACGCTTGGATCAATGCGCTGAACCAAGCGCGGCTTGTCATCGTCGAGGAGAACAAATTCGGCGAATGCGAACTCTCCGGAACCGAACCTCCCGATCTTGCCACGCGCCGCGGTCTGGCGCTGCTCAAGGTCCACTTTTACGCGCATCTGCAGGAGTTGCTTCTCGAGGCCGCCGGTTGAATGTCCGCGCCGGCCGAAACAACCGAAGCAATTCTTCTGCGCCGCGCACGCTTCGGCGAGACGAGCCTCGTTCTGATCTGGCTGTCGCCCGACCGCGGAAAAATCCGCACCGCCGCGCGGGGTGCGGGGCGCAAAGACAGCAAACTGCGCGGTCGGCTCGACCTTTTTTACCACGCGGAAATCAATTTCGCCCCCGGACGGAAGTCGGATCTCCACGCGTTGCGCGAGGTGAGGTTGATTGAAACGTGGGACGGCCTGCGCGCCGACTACCCGCGGTTGCTTGCCGCATCTTATTTCGCCGAACTCAGCGATCTCCTTTCCGAACCCGCCCATTCCGCGCGCGGCCTCTTTGATTTGTTGAGGCGTGCTCTCGGTCACCTCGACACCAACCGTCCGACCCGCCGCACGCTGGAGTTTTTCGAGGAAGAGGCCTGCCGCGTGCTCGGTTTTGGACATGATGGTAATGCAACCGGCGCCCTCGAGGCGCATGCCGGTCGCATCCCGGCGAACCGCCGCCGCTTGCTCCAAGCTCTGTAGCGGCAAGTTCCGGAATTGTTTCCCGTGACGCTTGAGGTTTAGCTGTTGTCATGTCCCCGCCTGCTTCCGGTCGCATCCGGGATTTGCCGTTGGCCGAGAGGGATCAATTGGCCGTGACCAGGGAAACCTGCGGGGATGAAGCGGCGGGGCGGGGCGATTATACCGAGGCGCTATCCTGCTGGCAGGAATCGCTCTCCATCCGCGAAGAACGCGGGCACCGCGCGGCGATAGCGCGAGTGGCGACGAAAATGGCGGCTGCGGAGGAATCGCTCGGACTCGTGGAAGAAGCATGCGCCCACTACGCGCAGGCGGCGGACGCGCATCTGCTCGCCGGCGAACACCATCATGTACCCATGTGCCTGAACAACCTGGCCATGCTGCGCAAGTTGGCAGGTGGGTTGGAAGAATCCGCCGCGCTCTTGCGCCGCGCGTTGGACCACTGCGCGCGTTGCCACGGCGAGCATCATCAGGAGACCGCGCTTGTCGCCAGCAATCTCGGAGCTGTCTTGGCCGAGTGCGGTGATCTGATTGGTGCCGTGCAAGCCCACATGGACGCGTTGCGCGTGCGCGAGCGACTTTACGGTCCGACGCATCCGGAAGTGGGCCTGAGTCTCGGTCATCTGGCCGTGGCCCACCAGTTGCAGGGAAACGAGGACGTTGCACGACGTCACTACGAGGCGGCGCTGGCCACTCTCGGGGAATTCCCGGGACTGCACACCGCCGAGCGCGAGGTGCTCCAGGCGAACCTCGACGAACTCAATGCGCCCTCAGCCGAAGCGTGACCCATTTGCCGCGACGCGCGGAGGCCTCGTGCCTGAGGTCCAACGCGCGGAAGGTGCGCAGAACTTCTTTTTCCTGCGGACGGAGAATCCCGGATAAAATCAAGCATCCGCCCGGAGCAACAGAACGCACGATGCGCGGCGCGGCGGCGCGCAGGATTTCGCTGAAGACATTGGCCAGCACGATCCGGTAGCGCGTGCGTCCCGTGTTCCATTTGAGCAGATCGTCGCCGGTCAGGGTCACGCGCTTGCAGCGGTTGCGCCGCAGGTTTTCCCGCGCCGCTTTCACTGCGCGCGCATCGTAGTCGATCGCGCGCACGCGCACCGCACCCAGTTTTTCCGCCGCCATGGCCAAGATGCCCGAGCCCGTGCCGAGATCGAGGCAGGTCCATTCGGGTCCGCAGGATTCGGCTTCGTTGATCAGGAAACGGAGACAGGACGACGTGGTCGCGTGTTCCCCCGTGCCGAAAGCCATGGCACTGCCGATGCGCAAAAGAATTTCCGGTCGCGGCAGGTTGTCCGGCCAACGGCCGTTGGTATCGATGATCCCGAGTTTCCGACCAATGCGCAGCGGTCGCCGCGGGGCGTTGGCTCGGGCCGCGATGCGGTCCGTATCGAACTTTTCGACCTTCCCGCCGAAAACCTCGGCCAGCACGCGCAGTCCCGCAGGCTTCCCCGCATACGCCTCGATGCGGATCAGTTTTCTGCCCGGATGTCCGTGGATCACCAACGAATCCGGCTTGAGAAAAGACAACCTCTCGCGCCATGCGTCCTCGTATTTCGCGGCTGCACTCCGCACCCAGCGCCATGTTTGTTCGGTCACACGCCGAGGCTGTCTCTGACAGCCCGGACGCTCAAGTCCTGTGTTCGTGGTTGTGCCCCGGCCTAGTGCTGAGGCGTGAGGCTTCTGCTTTGCACGGCGCGCATGCGCGGCTAATCTCGCCGCGCTCATGCACCACTTTTCTTACCGCGAAGGACAACTCTGCTGTGACGGTGTCGGTTTGGACGCGCTCGCCGGCAAACACGGAACTCCTCTGTATGTCTATAGCGCGGCGACGATGCGCGATAATTTCCGGCGGCTCGACCGGGCTCTCGAAGGCATCGACCACCGCATCTGCTTCGCCATGAAGGCGAATTCGAATCTGGCCGTGCTTGATCTGTTCGCGCGCGAGGGCGCCGGATTCGACATTGTTTCCGGCGGCGAACTTTTCCGCGTGCTGAAGGCGGGCGGTCGCGCGGACATGTGCACCTTCGCGGGCGTGGGCAAGACGAGGGGGGAGATCGAATTCGCCCTGCGCGAGGGTGTCTACTCGTTCAATGTCGAATCCGAGGCCGAGCTTGAATTCATCAACGAGGTGGCCGGCGCGCTCGGCCGCATGGCCCCGATCGCCCTGCGGGTCAACCCCGATGTCGACGCGCAGACCCACAAATACATTTCAACCGGCAAAAGCCACAACAAGTTCGGCATCGGCATCGACCGCATCCTCGGCGTTTACGAGCAAGCGGCGAAGTTGCCGCATCTCGTCATTCGCGGCATCCAGACGCACATCGGATCGCAAATCCTCGAGACTGGGCCTTTCGTCGAGGCGTTGCAAAAACTCGTCCCTGTCGCCACGGAACTCAATGCGCGCTACGGTATCGAATTCTTCAGCATCGGCGGTGGTGTGGGCATCGTTTACCACGAGGCTCTAGCCAGCGGTCGGAAAGATTGGTGGGAGTCCGCCGAAAGCAAGCGAATCGGGTTCGAGGATTACGCGGCCGCGGTCCGTCCCTTGCTCGCGGGTCTCGGCCTGAAAATCCTGCTCGAACCCGGGCGCAGTCTCGTCGGCAACGCCGGCGCGCTGCTCGCCAACGTGCTCTACATCAAGCGCACACCGGCCAAGACCTTCGTCGTCACGGATGCGGGGATGAACGACCTGATCCGTCCCGCGCTCTACGAGGGACACCATGAAATCGTCCCGCTGAGAGAACCGGCTGCTGGCGCGCCGCGCGGACCCGTGGATGTGGTCGGTCCGGTCTGCGAGAGCGGCGATTTCTTCGCGCAGGATCGTGATCTGCCCGCGCTGGCCGCGGGAGACCGCATCGCCCTGCTCAGCGCCGGGGCCTACGGATTCGTCATGGCGTCGAACTACAACACGCGACGTTTGCCGGCCGAGATCCTCGTCGACAACGGCGAAGCGGATGTCGTGCGGGAGCGCCAGTCGTGGGACGACCTTGTTCGCGGGGAAAAAATCCCGTCCTGATCCGGGTCAGTTCGCCGCCGTTTTGACCGCGGAGGAGATGTCGAGCGGTCGCGCCACGTAGATGCCGGCGTGGGTGCTGAATTTCTCGAGGTATTCGCTGAGACGGATATCGACCAGCACCTCGCGATGGTTCTTCGATGCGTGGAGAAAACGCAGCACGCCCTTGCTGTCGCGCGAGGCGAGTCCGACGTGCGAGGTGTAACTGCCAGGCCATGTGCTCACGATGCAGACGATGTCGCCGTTGCGTAGTTTGGATTCGATTTTCGGGACCTGCGACTTCGGGATGTAAGTGATGCCGCGCCGGGAAAGTTCGTTTTCCATGCGCACGAATGCCGGAACCATGGAAGGATCGGCCCGGAGTTGCCGGTAGTTTCCCGGATGGCCACCCATATCCGACATCTCGCGGTAGAGGGTCTTGCCGCCGAGTGCGGGCGTGATGTTTTTCACCAGTCCGCGGCTCTGGTTGTCGTAAAGCCACTGCTCGAGGTGATGAAGGCGTGAGTCGAAACGTCCTGTGCAACGACCCCTCACGTAGCGGTCGAGCTCAACCACGCGAAGCATCTCCTGCGGCGAGTAGGGCGGGGGATGCAGCGCCACGAGGCGCCCCATGCCGAGCGCGGTTTCGAAAAGCGTCCAGCAATCCATGCCATCCATGTTGACCGAGGGCGCCTCGATGCGGTCGTGCAGTTCGAGCGTGTAGTTCACATAGGGCGTTCCGCACAGCGCGAGGGCGAAGTTGTTCACGCGCTCGCCCAGCGGAAGGTCGGCCCAGCCCGAGCGGTATCCGCGGTCCATCAGTTGCTGGAATTTTTTCTGCCCGATGAATGTCTTTTCCAGCGGCAGCCCTGCGGCCGGGAGCGAGCCGGACGCAAGGGCGAGAAGGACGACGGTAAAAAGGACGCGTTTCATCCCGCGACTTTAGCATGCCGTAAGCGGTCCACAAGCGGACGGCCCGAGGTCAGAATTCCACTCCGAAAATGGTGCGCAGTTGGAAGTCGGGCTGACCGGAAACTCCCGTGGCTTGCACCATCGCGGTGAAGGTGGCGAAGTAGCGTCCGTATTCCAGCGCGATGTTCGGGCCGGCATAGATGACGCTCTGCGTCGGCACCGACCAGTCGGCGAGGTAAAACTTTTGCAGGAACTCGCCGCCGACCTTCACATTGTCGGAGAATTTCCAGCTCGCGCCCGCGCTCTGCTCGAGTTTGCCGTAGCTTTCGTCGAGATTTCCGAGGTTGGCTCCCTCCCACTCCGCCTCGAATGTCGCGTTGTAGGCCAGCACCAGCGGACCGATATTTTTTTGCAGGATGCCTTTGGTCTCCAGTTTGAACTGCTGGTCGCCGAGTTTCACTTCGCCGTAGAGCGCGGAACCGAGGAACGCCTTTTTCGGGTCGGTGAGTTGGTAAATGGCTTCAAGCGCGGTGTTCTGGTAACTCGCGATCTCGTTGGACACCTTCCAGTCGGCCACGTACAGCGCCAGCTGGAATCGGTCGGTCACGCCGTATTCCAGCTCATGACGGAAATCGAAACCGTTTTTGTCGCTCGGCCCGGACTTCCATGTGACCCAGTTCTCCACCTCGATTTCGCCCTTTTCGGCGACCTTGGCCTCATAGACGTAAGTGAAACGGCGCCCCGCCTCGGATACTTCGCAAAAAGTTGATAAAAAGGCGGTTGCAACGACGGTGGTGAGTTTGGAACAGATTGTCATGGTTTTGTGATTGAGACGCAATCTCAACAGATTGACGCTTGGATGTCAAACATTCTGCCCAGCGCAGTGCGTTCCTCGGGACAAGCGCGCGGAGGCAACCACATCGACTGCTCCGTTGCCGCGGACAAAAATTAGCCACCACGCCGCCCCGCGATTTTTTGCAGAATCTCTACAGCGGAAAATAGCAGACGGTGTTCGAGAGCAGGATCATCACGAACACGAGGCACGTAATCATCGGGCCGAGATACATGCGGCCTGTCATCCGGTAAAAGTAGCGGTGAAAGTAAGGCAAGATAAACATCATCGGCACAACGCCGAAGAGCAGGTTGATGTAGAGCCATCCTTCGGTCCAGCGGACCGTGCCGGTGAGGAGAAAGGAAAAATATTGCGCGCCGAGGATAAAAACGAGCCCGAGGGAATTCGCGAATCCCGCCAGCAGCATGCCCCGCCACTCGGGTTGTCCCTCACAGGCAATCGCGGCGTTAACGCGGAATGAGTTGGAGAGGAAAAAGAGGAAGAACGCCGGCGCATACATCGGGAGCAGGAGCAGCAACTGGGGTTGGAAGAGGCGCACGCCGAGAAAAAGAAAGCGGTAATCCACGTGGAAAAGCGCATAAACCACGAACAGCAAAAGGTAGAACAGGCAAAACAGCGTCGCAGCGAGGACAAACGACCGCCAAAGCTCTTGCGCGTTGATGGCGCCTCCCGGAACGGAGAACAAATCGGAGGCCGCACCGTTCAGCCGCCGCCCCACGAGCAGCAGGAGAAATCCGACCATCCCGTTGAGCAACGCCCACAGCATAATGCCGTTGTTCATGCGCTGCGGAAAAAACCACGTCGCCGTACGGTTGGAAGATTCGACAAAGAGTTTCTGCGAAAGTTCCGTTAGCGGGATATAGGTCAAACAGGCGATCACCGCGCCGCCGACGAGCAACACCCAAAAGACGATTTTTGCCCTTCCGACCGGACGCGGAGGTGCTGCAGGAACGGGATGAACAAGCGGATGGAAGTATTCCACGGACGCGAGGAGGACCTGCGCCATGGGCACCAGCGAGACCAGCGCGAAAGCAAGCGCGAGCAACAAGAGCAATTCTTTCCAATACCAAGTTTGGTTATCCGGGGGCCGTGAATTCTCCGGTCCGAATACATTCTGGAAAAAAGCGATCTGGTGCGCGGTTTCCTCCGCGCTGTACGGCTGGAACGGGTGCAACAGTTTCTCGTTGTGGACCACCCGCAGCGTGCGCGATTCGCGGTCGCCGTAGTATTTCCCGATCTCCACTTCGCCGAGATTTTCGCCGCCGTTCCTCCCGGAATTGACGAAACGCAAAGCTTCCGGAGCCCGGCGCATGTCTCCGTCTTTTGATTCGTTGCGATACGCCCCCTCGTCGTACAGCGCGTAGCTCATGCCGAG
>JBEDBL010000063.1:0-13383 GCA_041177245.1 Verrucomicrobiota bacterium | reverse complement strand
TCCGCAACCCCTTCCGCCAACTGGCGTGTATCCGGGTTTGGATATCCAGAGCTGGGATGAATTGACAAAATTCAGCCAGAAAGAACGTGAGCTCGTGCTGAAGATCAGCGGATTTTCCGAGCTTGCCTGGGGTTCTCGCAGCGTGAAGGTCGGACAGGACCTGCCACAAGAAGACTGGGCTGCAGCGGTCGATGAGGCGTTGGCGGACTGGCCGCGGCATCCCTGGATCCTGCAACGCTTCCACCACTCGTGCGTCGTCGAGATGAATTATGTCGAAAATGGTGCTGTGGTCCGCATGAAAGGACGGGTGCGATTGTGTCCCTATTACTTCTGCGGCGAGCGCGAGACGAAGCTGGGTGGTGTGCTGGCCACGGTTTGTCCCGCGGACAAAAAGTTGCTGCACGGGATGAAGGATGCAATTCTTGTCCCCGTCACTCCGGATGTCCCACTCTCCGAATAAATTTGTGGTTCGCGCAGCGGCCTTGGCCGCGGTGCTCTTATTCTCCGGCTGCGCCGCCAAGCAGGGGCTCATTGTCGAACCGTCGAAACCCGAAATTGTCTACGATGCGACTCCGGTCAGCGTTCTCTACGGCAAGGCCTCGTACTATTACGGGCACTGGATCGGCCACATCACGGCCAACGGCGAGTATTACAAAGCCTCGGACGTCACCGCGGCGCACAAGACGCTTCCGTTCAACACCATGGTCCGGGTGACCAACCTGAACAACGGCAAGTCGGTCATCGTGCGGATCAACAACCGCGGGCCCTATGTCAAAGGCCGCATCCTCGACCTCAGCCTCGTTGCCGCGCAAACGGTCGACATGACCACGGCTGGGGTAGTTCCGGTCAAAGCGGAAATCCTCCGCAAGATTCCGGTGTTGCCCAAGCCCAACCGCAAATTGACCGAAGCGGAAAAGCGCTTGGCGGAAAAGCGTGCGCTTCAGGCCGCGAAAGAAAAGGAAAGGCAGTCAGCTCGCTAAGGCGTCCAGCCTGGAAGTGCAGCGGCTTGTTTGATCCACATCTTCATCTGGTTCACGTCAAATTCGCCTTCGCGGATGTCAATCCACCGTGCCTCGCCGCTTTTCTTGGTGCCTCCAGGTGGCAACGGTTTGAGGGAGCTTCCGCGGAAGAAGGTGGCCTTCACGTAGTTGGTCAAGCAATGCACTCCGAGGAACCATCCGCTTCCTTCCACTCCATAGAAAGGTGAATTCCAACGCACCGCTTTTTGTACACGAGGCACTGTCTTCGTGATCAGCGCGTCGAGTTGGCGTCCGATGTCCTGCTTCCAGCCCGGCATGGCCGCGATGTAGGCCTGCACCGGCGCGTCGCCGTCGCCCTTCGGGATCTGCGGATTGCCGCCGGAGAGGAGTTTGGGTTTTGCCGCCATGTTTTTCAGACCGCCTTGTTGTTTCAGCCTTTTTTGGTGCTTTGAGCGTTCGGAGATGCCGTATCCAATGACCTTCTGTATTGCAAACATCCTTCCATAAACTCCGGCCAATCGGGAACTAAAGGTGGCTTGCCGGATGCCTCCGGGAGTAGCGACCACATCTCGGGATGATACGAGCACAACTCGTGACCGCTGCAATCGCGGTGTCTCCGTATGGCCTCTCGCAGCGTTTTGGCCTCGGTGATCAGTTCGTCGCGGGATTTCGATTCCAAGTCGATATCGGGATTTTTCATGGAGTGATCGGATGATTAGCTCCTATTATTCACGCGAGCCAGCAGCGGAATTCAGGGCGAATATCACCGTGGGGTGAGGACTCGCACAAGAACTTGGTGCAGAATGAGCGCGGGAGCGGATCCGGTCAACATGAGCACGCTCTTTGGCTTCTTCTCGGCTTGGATCCGGGGCAGGTTGGATTACGTTTTGCAGCTTACTTGAGAGATTCTAAATGAGCATGCAGCTAGAAACGGTAATCGGAGACGCTCTGGCCGGATATATCCCGCACATTGCTCGGCTCCGCATGACGGTTTTCCGAGAGTATCCGTATCTTTACGACGGCAGCGAGGCCTATGAGGCCGAGTATCTGCGCACCTACACTGCTTCAGGTGAGGCCGTCGCCGTGCTTGCGCGGGATGGGGATACCATCGTGGGGGCCTCCACGGGAATCCCGCTCGCCGCCGAGGCCGAGGTCTTTGTGCGTCCGTTCGTGGCGCTGGGTCTCGATCCTGCCGCGGTCTTCTACTGCGGTGAATCGGTCTTGCTGCCAGCGTGGCGCGGACGCGGAATTTATCGCGCCTTCTTCGAGGCGCGCGAGTCTTACGCCAAAGGACTTGGCGGCATGTCATGGATCAGCTTCTGCGGCGTGGTCAGACCGGAGAATCACCCGCTGCGGCCCCCGCAATGGAAACCGCTCGACGCGGTGTGGGAGCGCTTCGGCTTCGCACCTGAACCGAAGCTCCGCACTAGTTACGCGTGGAAAGACATCGATCAGCCCGCCAGCACCGAACACCCGATGCAGTTCTGGCTGAAAGCGCTGGGCTGATAACCGCGCTGCTCCCAACGAACGGCGCAATCTGGAATCACGTCGCCTTGTCGGCGGACTGGAAGCTTCTGCCCAGAAGGCGTGTCTGGGCAACGAGCAGGTAGCGATCTAGTCTCATGAACGGCAAAAAACAGTATTCCAGAGATTGCTCACGCGGTTTTTCTTTTTTGCCGATCGCCGGCCGACAAACTCTCGTGGAGACGCACGATGTCGTCTTCGGTCACGTCGATGAACGAGTCGATGCTGCGCACCGCCGCGGCCACCGCCTCGTGGGTCATGCCGGATCCGGCTGCGGGTGACTTCGTATGATGGAAGCGGGCCGGGTATCTCCGCCAGGGGAACCAGAAGTTGAAGGCCACGGCAAAAAGCACGATGGCGAGCGCGTTCAGGCCGACCGGCCAGATGGCGAAAGAATAGCCCAAGTCGCTCACCTTCGGTCCTGCCAGCACGGCAATGAGGGCGGTCGATCCTCCCGGCGGATGAAGGCAACCCAGCAGTTGCATCCCGAGGATGGCGAACCCCACCGCGCATCCCGCCGCCAGCGTGGTGTCGGGTATAAGTTTGTGGCAGGTGACGCCGACAAGCGCGGAGAGCATGTGTCCGCCCACGACAGGCCAGGGTTGAGAGAGTTTGCCGAGAGGGACGACGAAGAGCAAAAACGTCGTGGCTCCCATGGAGAGCACGATGAATGCTTCGGGAGCCGATCCGAAAAAGTGGCGGCCGAATCCGACCAAGCCGGCGATGGCCAAAAAACCTCCCGCGCTCGCGACGATCTTTTCTTTCCATCCGGTCTCGTCCCGTTCCATACCCAGCCATGCTTTGATTCCGCTCATAGATGGGCAAGGGATCGAATGAATCGTGGCAAAAGGCAAACCTTACGTGCAAATCCGGGAAAGATGGGCGTTGCCGCGACTCCATGTCGCGGGTAGAGAATGCCGCGTGAGCAAGGCGATCCCCGGGCCCGCGCTTGAAGAAGAAGCCAAACGTCTCGAGGAATTGTCCGTGGCGCTCATCCGGGAGAAAAACTGGCAAGCCCTCGAGCAACTTCTTTCCCCCGCTTGCCAGTTCGTCACAGGTCATGGTTCTTGCGATCGCGCCGAAGCGATGAAGTTGATGAAGGAGATGAACCTGGGCGAAGTCCGTTTCAAGGATTTCAAGGTCACCCAAGCAGGGGACAATCTCATCGTCAGCTTCTGGCTGAGCGCGTCCGAGATGATCGGAGGCAAGGTGCTGTCGACCGAATTCTCTCCGCGTTTGAGCGTCTGGCAACGGGTCGGGCCGGACTGGCAATGCGTAGCCTACGCTGACTTCAACCCGGTTTGAGCCACGGCTCGCATGGCATCGACCGTCGCTCGCTTCGCGGTCTCAAGCGCGCATCGGAAAATTCATTTCGGGGTGAGGATGCGCACCAGCAACTGCTGCAAAATGAGTGCCGGGTCGGCGCCGGTGGACATGATCGAGGTGGCGGCTTCGGCGCAGGCGATGGTGGCATCGGCTAGTTCTCGCACCTTGAAGCGCTTGGCTTCCTGCGCGGATATGTAAAACCCGTAGGCATTGAAAGTGCCGTCTTTTTTGCGCGGGAGGATTTCCTTGGCTTCTTCGGGAAGTTGTTCGAGTGCGGACTGGAAGGCGGGATAGTGCGGTGGCACGCGGAGTCCGTATTCCTCGATGAGCACGGCGGCGGCGGTCATGCGCTGGATGGTTGGCATGATCGCGGCGTAAAGCAGTCCGACCGGTTCCTCGCCTTGCGCGAGGAGTTTTTGCAAGCAGTTGCTGGCCTCACGAAGGTTGCGTCGGGCCAGACAGTTGCCGATTTCGAAGATGATACCGCGGCGGGTCTCGGGCACGAGGAGGCGGATGTCATCCTCGAGGATCTCGCGGCGTTCGTCGCCGAGGTAGGTGTCGATTTTGTCGAGTTCGTTGAGAACTTGGCGGGTATCCGAACCGACATAGGCGGCGAAGCGCTCGAGGGCATCGGGATGAAATTTCAATTTGCGCTCGCGCGCGGCTGAGTTGGCTGCCTGCCGTGCGGCCTCGTCCTCGTCGAAGCGCGGGCCGCCGGACGGCTTGTCGATCACGTCGGTCGCCGCAAGTTTGCAGAGTGACTTGTAAAACGTGCGGCGTTTGTCCGGACTGATCGCGCTGAAGAGCAGGCGTGTTCCGTCCGGGACACCGGCTTCCAGAACCCTCTGCAATTCTTCGAGCGCCTCGAGCACCGTCTTGCTCCCGCCGAGTTGCGTGTCTGAGAGAAAATTCGCGCTCTTCAGCCAGACGAGTTTTTCTGACGCGAGAAATCCCGGCATACTGAGCGAGAGGATGGCTTCGCGGATGATGTTCGCCGCGTGCTCTGCGTTGTCCGCATGCGCGTCGAGGGTTTCGAGGGCGAATTCGCCGCCTTCCGCGGGCGCCAACTCGGCTGCGAGTTCCTTGGCGCGGGCTTTCACCGCCATTTCGTCATTGCCAGCGACGAAATGAATTGCGGTGTCCTTGGCGGCTTTTTTGGTTTTGGCGGTCGGCATGCTTATTGTGGCAGCGGCGTCCCCGCCCCCGGTCGTGCGTTCGTCTCACCGCCGGGGACGGCAGCGCTATATATTGTAGCCGCGGCACTCGGTGCCGCGCGAGAAAGGAAAGCAGGATTCCACCTATCGGCGGCGCTGCTTTCCAGCGTAGGTCACCGGAAGCCCGATGGGGGAGATTTTTCCGGAAAGCTGCGGGGTCGCGGTCTTTGACCTGGCGGCGTAGAGTATGAGTCCATGAAAAGCCTCCTCTTCTCCCCCTGGTCCGCCGTTCTCGCCTGCGCCGCACTCAGCACCGTCACCGACACACTCGGCACGACTTGGTGGGAGCAGAAAAAGATATGGATGCTCCTGGCTATCGTGGGTCTCTCCCCGCTCGTGTTTCTGGCCTTCGGCTATGTCGGTTCCCACTTCGGTCTGGCCAAGGCTTCGAGCCTGACCAACACGCTGGTGGTCATCGGCCCGATCTTGGTTGGCATTATCTTCCGCGGGGAATTTCGCCAACTTTCGGCGGTGGAGGTGGCGGGTATGACTCTGGCCGTGGCCGGCATTGTTCTGCTGACCGTGTGCAGCCCGCGCGAAGTCGGCTGACGTCCGGGAAAAAGACAAGCTTACCTGCGCCGCTTTTTCGCGCCGTAAGAGACCTGCCGGCGGGTGGGGGAGATTTTCTCCAGTCCCGAACCGGCTTTGAGTTCGGTGATTTGGTCGCGAAGGAGGGCGGCGCGCTCGAATTCGAGGGCGGCAGAGGCTTCCTCCATTTCTTGGGTGAGTTCGGCCAGTAATTCCGAGAGGGAAAGTCCGCTGCCGTCCTCGGCGACGCGAGCGGTTTCCTCGGATTTGCCTTTGAGGATGACGTGGAGGCTTTCCTGCACGGCTCGCTGCACGCTGCGCGGGGTGATGCCATGCTCCTCGTTGTATTCCATCTGGCGGCGGCGGCGGTAATCGCTGATATCGAGCAAGGCGCGGATGCTGCCGGTCATTTTGTCGGCGAAGAGAACAACTTCGCCGTCGACATGGCGCGCGGCGCGTCCGGCTGTTTGGATAAGCGAGGTCTGGCTGCGGAGATAGCCTTCCTTGTCGGCATCGAGGATGCAAACGAGTCCGACCTCGGGGAGATCGAGGCCTTCGCGGAGGAGGTTGATGCCGACGAGGATGTCGAACTCACCGGTGCGGAGGGCGCGGAGAATCTCCACGCGTTCGATCGTGTCGATGTCGCTGTGCAGGTAGCGGACCTTGAGTCCGATGTCGCGGAGGTAGTCGGTGAGATCTTCGGCCGTCCGTTTGGTCAGCGTCGTGACGAGGACGCGTTGCTGTTTTTCGATGCGCTGGCGGCAGAGTTCGATCGTTTCGTCGATCTGGTCTTTGAGCGGACGGACGGTGATCTTGGGATCGAGGAGTCCCGTGGGACGAATGATCTGCTCGGCGACAAGCGGAGCGCCGGGAGTGGAGATATCGAACTGGTCGCGGGCGCGCTGGAGGAGGTCTGCGCTTTCCTCGATGGTGAGGCGATTGTCGGGGCGGACCGCGGGGAAGAATTCCTTGTTGCCAACATGGCTGTTGCGGATCTCAAAATCGCCGGGCGTGGCGCTCATGTAGAGCAGTTGATTTGTCATGCCCATGAACTCGGGGAAATTGAGCGGGCGGTTGTCCATGGCGCTGGGCAGACGGAAGCCGTAATCGACGAGGACTTGCTTGCGCGAGCGGTCGCCGGCATACATGCCGCCGATTTGCGGGATGGACGCGTGGGATTCGTCGATCACGCAGAGGTAGTCCTCGGGGAAAAAGTCGAGCAGGGTGTAAGGGCGCGAGCCCGGGGGGCGTCCGCTCAAGTGACGTGAGTAATTCTCGATCCCGGTGCAAAAGCCCATTTCCTCCATCATCTCGAGGTCGAACTCGGTGCGCATCTTGAGGCGCTGGGATTCGAGCAGCTTGCCCTGCGCTTCCAACTCGGCGAGGCGTCCGTCGAGTTCCGTGCGGATGGTCCCGAGCGCGCGACGGAGTTTGTCCTGCGGGGTGACGAACTGCTTGGCGGGGAAAATGGTGAGCCCCGGCACGATTTCCGAGACATTGCCAGTCAGCGGATCAACGATGCTGATGCGGTCGATGTTGTCGCCGAAGAACTCCACGCGAACGGCGGTCTCGTCCATGTTGGCCGGGTGGACCTCGACCACGTCGCCGCGCACGCGGAACTTGCCGCGCCCGAAGGCGATGTCGTTGCGCTCATAAAGAAGGTCGACGAGGCGCCCGAGGAATTTTTCGCGGGACATTTCCTCGCCGGTCTTCAGTGGCAGCAGCATGTTCTTGTAGTCCTCCGGCGAGCCCAAGCCGTAGATGCAGGAAACGCTGGCTACCACGAGCACGTCGCGGCGGGAGAGCAGGGAGCTGGTCGCGGAGAGGCGGAGTCGCTCGATCTCCTCGTTGATGGAGGAATCTTTTTCGATGTAGGTGTCGGTGCGCGGGATGTAGGCCTCGGGCTGGTAGTAGTCGAAGTAGCTGACGAAATATTCGACCGCGTTGTCGGGGAAGAACTGCTTGAATTCCGAGTAAAGCTGCGCGGCCAGCGTCTTGTTGTGGGAGATGACCAGCGTCGGGCGGTCGAGGTTGCGGACGATGTTGGCCGCGGTGAAGGTTTTGCCCGATCCTGTCACGCCGAGCAGTGTTTGGTGCCGGTTCCCCGCCTCGAGCGATCGGGTCAGTTTGTCGATCGCCGGCCCCTGATCGCCGCAGGGTGCGTGGGGCGAGGCGAGGCGGAAAGACATAACCGTCAGCATAAGCGTCGCGAGGCCCGCGCGCCAGCGGGTGATTTGAACAGAATGTAACGAAGAAAACGATGACGGGCGGATGGGTATTGAGAAACCGGAAGATGAGGGCTAACTTCCGGTCAGCAGCGCGTCCTCATGGCGCGGCCTGAATTTCACAAAATCTTATGGTCAAAATCGTCAACCAACTCGCCGTCTTCATCGAAAACAAACCCGGAACCCTTGCCTCCGTCTGCGAGACGCTGGCCAGGGAGGGGATCAACATCTGGGGTCTTTCCACTTCGGATACGACCGACCACAACGTGGTCCGTCTCGTCGTCAGCGACCCGAAACGCGCGCTCTCCATTTTCGAGGAGCGCGGCACGCTCGTGGTGGAAAGCGACGTCCTCATGGTCGAGAACCGCAATCAACCGGGAGCGCTGACCAAAATCGCCAAGGCGCTTGCCAAGAAGAAGATCAACATCGAATACGCTTATCTGGCCAGCCATCCCGGTGACGTGCGCGGGTTGCTCATCCTGCGGGTGAGCAATCCCAAGTCCGCGCTGGCCGCGCTCAAGGCGTTGAAAATTTGATCGTCCTCAGGGCGGAGTCATACCCGTGTCGCCGTGGATATCGGCGACGTATTCCCGCACGGCCCCGCTGATGGCCGTGGCCGTGTCGGCGCGCTGCTTGGCGAACTTCGGTTTGAACCACGGGTAAAGTCCGATCAAATCGTGCAAAACAAGAATTTGCCCGTCGCAACCCTCGCCGCTGCCGATGCCGATGGTCGGAATTTGCAGGGTCGGGGCGATTTCCGCGGCGAGTCCGGGAATGATGATTTCCATGACCACGGCAAAAGCGCCCGCCTCCTGCACGGCAGCCGCATCACGGCGGATCGCTTCAGCCTCCTCCGCGGTGCGCCCTTTGATTTTGTAGCCGCCCTCCTCGCGGATGTGCTGCGGGAGCATGCCGATGTGGGCGAGGACGGGGATGCCCGCGGCGACAAGCGCGCGGATTTGCGGAACAACGGCCGCGCCGCCCTCGAGTTTGACAGCCTCCGCTCCGGCTTCGATGAGTTGGCGCGCGCTGGCCACGGCTTCATCCGGCGTGCGGTAAGTGTCGATCGGAAGATCGGTGACGATAACGGCGTTGTTCACCCCGCGCGCGACGGCGCCGGTGTGGCGGATCATATCGGCCAGAGTGACCGATGTCGTGTCTGGATGGCCGAGCACAACCATGCCGAGGGAATCTCCGACAAGGATCAGATCGACGCCCGCTTCGTCGACGAGGCGGGCGGTCGGGTAATCATACGCGGTGAGCGCGGCAACTTTGCGTCCCGCTGCTTTGTGCGAACGGAATTTGCCGACGATGTCATTCATCACGGTTCAATCTCGCGCCGATGCCATCCGGCAGCAAGCCTGCTTCACCATCGGTCTTCGACCAACCGCACTGCAGGTGCGGCCGGCAAGCTGGCCAGCAGCCATGAGACAGTGTCTTTTTCGCCGGGGATGACGAGATCGGGACGGATATCGGCCAGCGGTTGCAAAACGAAACGGCGCGAAGTCATGCGCGGGTGCGGCAGTGTCATTTCCGGCGCATCGATGCGCGCATCGCCGGCGTAGAGCAGATCCAAATCGATCCCGCGAGGGCTGTTTCTGGCATGGTTCTCCGGGCGGCCTGCAGTGCGCTCGTAGGCGCGCAGGCGCGCCAGCACATCCGCGGGCGAGAGTTGTGTTTCGATCTCGACCACGGCATTGAGAAATGAGTCCGTTCCCGGCGCACATTCCACCGGTTCTGTTTCGTAGAGACCCGAACAAAGCGGGGAGCCCGAACTTTCTTGCAGGGAAAAAACGAAATCCCGTCCGGCGGCAAGAAGCGCACGGCGGTCGCCTAAGTTCGATCCAAGGGCGATTCCTATCCTCACGAAGTCATTCTCCCAGCATCGCAGCCTTGCGCCAAGCGGCTTCCGGCGTTTGCCCGTGGGGGTTGCGCGTGATAGTTAAGGTCGATGCGTTTAGCGTGGGTCTTCCTCATATCGGCTTTTTTCCCGGTCTTCCTGTCCGCGCAGGAGGACGAGGATGTTTCTCCCTACAAAGAGATGAAGACGCTGGCGCGGGCCATCGAGTTGGTGCGCCAGGACTACGTGGACGAGAACAAGACCGGCTATGAGGATCTTGCTTACAACGCCATGCGCGGAATGCTGGCCGAACTCGATCCGCACAGCGACTTTATGGACCCCAAGGATTTCAAGGGGATGCAGGAGGACACGAAGAGCGAGTTCGGAGGCCTCGGTGTGGTGGTGGGACTGAAAAACGAGCGCCTGACCATCGTGGCGCCGATGGAAGGCACTCCCGGCTTCCGCGCCGGTCTTCTCCCCGGTGACGTCATTCTCGAGATCGACGGTCACTCCGCCGAAAAAATGTCCCTGCGCGATGCGGTGGAAAAATTGCGAGGTGAACCCGGAACCGAAGTGGAAATCGCGGTCGCCCGCGTTAAGGAGACAAAGCCGCTCAAATTCACCGTGCAGCGCGAAGTGATCAAGGTCCCGAGTGTTCGCGGCACGCGTATCCTCGACACCGGCGCGGGTCCGCGCATCGGTTACGTGCGCGTGACTCAATTCAGCGAGCCGACGGGCAAGGAATTCGCGCGGGCCCTCGATGACCTCGAAAAAAAGGGGATGGATGCGCTCGTCCTCGATCTGCGTTTCAATCCGGGCGGCCTGCTCACCTCGGCCGTCGATGTGGCCGGGGAGTTCCTGCCGTCCGGCTCGCTCGTGGCCTACACCGAAGGGCGATCGGCCGCGGCGGACCGCCGTTACCTCGCGCCGGGCAAGGGGCACAAAGCGCGTGGCTATCCGGTGGCCGTCCTGGTCAACGGCTCGAGCGCGAGCGGCGCGGAAATCGTGGCCGGCGCGCTCAAAGACACGGGCCGTGCACTGCTGATCGGCGAGACGACTTTCGGCAAAGGATCCGTGCAAAGCGTCATATCGTTGCCCGACGGCTCGGCGGTGCGCTTGACCACCGCGAAGTACTACACGCCGGGCAAGCAGCTCATCCACGAGAAAGGCGTGGCGCCGCACATCCTCGCCAACATGTCGTACGAAGATGAGGCGGTCCTGCTGGCGCAACGCCGGCAGGATGATCTGCCCGAAGGAACGAAGAAGGAAGAAGTTGTCGGTATCGAAGACCGGCCGCTGCAACGCGCCGTCGATGCAATGCGCGGCGTTCTGCTGCATGCGAGGGAGGGGATGGGCAAGGCGCCGTCCAAAGAAGGTTGAGTGCTCCGCTGGTTCTTGCGCTCGAGACCTCGTGCGACGAGACCGCCGCGGCGGTTTTGCGGTTTCCGGGCGAATTGCTCGGCCATGTTGTCGCCTCGCAGGCCGCAGTCCACGCGGCCTACGGCGGCGTCGTGCCGGAAGTGGCCTCGCGCAACCATCTGGCGCACGTGCGCGAAGTCACGCTGGCCGCCCTGGGGCAGTCGGGCGTGGATTTGCGTGATATCGACGTATTCGCCGCGACGAGCGGTCCCGGTTTGGCCAGCGCGCTGCTGGTCGGCAGTTCGGCGGCCAAGGGTTTTGCTTTGGCGCTGGGCAAACCTTTCATCGCCGCCAACCACATCGAGGGGCACCTGCTTTCCCCGTTTTTCGGACGTGCGGAAATCCCGCCTTCCATCGGCCTCGTGGTCAGCGGCGGCCACACCCTGCTCATTGATATTCTCGGCGCGGGGCAATACCGTTTGCTCGGTCGCACGCTGGATGATGCGGCGGGCGAGGCGTTCGACAAGGTGGCGAAGTTGCTCGGCCTCGGCTATCCGGGCGGTCCGCTCATCGAAGCGGAGGCGCGCGCCGGAAACCGCACGCGTTTCGAATTTCCGCGCAGCATGAAATGTTCGGGCGATTTCCAGTTCAGTTTCAGCGGATTGAAAACGTCGGTCCGCTATCTGTTGCCCAAGACAAACGGATCCGATCGTGCCGATCTGTGCGCGGGTTTCCAGGAGGCGGTGGTCGATGTGCTGGTGCACAAGGCGGTGGAGGCGGCGAGGAGTTGCCGCCGCGATCTCATCGCGGTGAGCGGCGGGGTGGGATTGAACGCACGCCTGCGCGAGCGCCTTGTCCATGCAGCGGAAGGCAGGGGTATGCGCGTGCTTTTCGCCGAGTCCGGGCTTTGCACCGACAACGCGGCGATGATCGCCTATGCGGCAGCATGGCGCGCGAAGCGCGGAGAATTCTCCGCGCTGGAAACCGACACTTTTCCCTCGCTCGGGAACACTCTTTTTGCCGTTGGTTGAAAGTTGGCGCGAAAATTGCTTGCAGAATAAGTCGCGGCGGGGCGTTCTACAGAGATGCCCTCGCTTCAGCAGAGTGCCCAACTGACGCAGACTCAGGTCCTGTCGCCGCAGATGCGCCAGAGTTTGGAGATTCTCCAAGCCACCGCGCTGGATTTGCAGCAGATCGTGCGGCAGGAACTCGAGACCAATCCGGTGCTGGAGGAGGAAACGCCGGAGGACGAGTCTGCGGAAAATGAGGAACCCGAGGACGCTGAAGACGGCGAGGCGGACGAACTTGCGCAACTCGAAGACGAATGGAGCGATTTTTCCGCGCAGGGCGCGGTCGATCCCGACGCGGAGGCGAGGCGGATGCGCTTCCTCGAGGGCATCGCACCTCCCGAAACGCTTTCGGGACATCTGGAAAAGCAATTCGGTCGACTCGCGCTGGATCCGGTGCAACGCCGCATCGCCTCGTTGCTGATCGGAAATCTGGACGAAAACGGGTATCTCGCGGCATCACCCGAGGAGGTGGCGGACGAAGCGGGGGCGGAGACCGCCGAAGCAATCGAAATGCTGCATGTCCTCCAGACGATGGATCCGCCGGGAGTCGGCGCGCGCGACCTGTCCGAATGCCTATTGCTGCAACTCGACCGTTTGCGTCCCGGATGCGACACCGCGAAGGACATCGTGCGCCACCATCTCGATCTTCTCGGCCGCAAAAAGTTCGCGGAGATCGCCTCGGCGACCGGAGTCGCGCAGGAGAGAGTGCGGGAGGCGGGGGCGCTTATCTCCCGCCTCAACCCGAAGCCCGGCCGCGCCTTCGCGGGCGAATCGGCGCAGGTCTTTTCACCCGACGTGATCATCGAGAAGGTCGGCGACGAGTATGTCGTCTCGCTCGTGCGCGACAATGTTCCGCACCTGCGCATCAGCCGCGCCTACCGCGATTTGCTCGGGGAGTCGGGGGGCGCGCCCGAGGTCCGCGGCTACCTTCGCGACAAGATCCGTGGCGGAAAATTTCTGATCAAGAGCATCCAGCAGCGGCAGCAGACGGTCTTGGCCATTGCCCGCGAAATCGCGGCGCGGCAGCGCCCGTTTCTCGAGGAAGGTGTCGCGGCGCTTGTTCCCATGACCATGGCGCAGGTCGCCGAGGTTGTGGGGGTGCACGAGACCACGGTGAGTCGCGCCATCGCCGGCAAAACCGTGGCCACGCCGCAGGGCGTTTTCGAAATGAAATTCTTTTTCACCACCGGCTACGTCACGGCGGGCGGCGCCGAGGTGAGCAACACGAGCGTGAAAGACGCCATCGCCACGCTGATCCGCGCGGAGGACGCGCGCAAGCCCCTCAGCGACCAGCAGATCATGGACAGGCTAAAGGCC
>JBEDBL010000062.1:0-13555 GCA_041177245.1 Verrucomicrobiota bacterium | reverse complement strand
GCGCGCTCGATGAGGCCCTCGACCGCGCGGACATCGTTTTTTGCACGGGTGGTCTTGGCCCGACGACGGATGACATCACGCGCGAAGCCGCGGCCGGACTGCTCGGCTTGCCGCTGGTCGAAGATAAAAAAATTTCCGACGCCATACGCGAACGTTTCGCACGGCGGGGACTACCCATGGCCGACCGCGTGGTGCGGCAGGCCATGGTTCCGGTCGGAGCCGATGCGCTGCCCAATCCGAACGGCACGGCACCCGGGCTTTATTTCCCTCCCACCGTGCTCGCTTCGCGCCGTGCGGAGCATCTCGTGCTCCTGCCCGGACCGCCGCGCGAGTTGCAACCGATGATGCGCGACCACGTGCTTCCGCAGCTGCGTGCCGTTTTGCCCGGGGCGGGCGGGCGCGAGCGCCGCATTTACCGGCTGACAGGCATCGGTGAGAGCCAGGTGGAGGCGACGATCGGGGAAAAACTCGAGGCGCGCGGCGACCTCGAGGTCGGGTATTGCGCACGCCCTTCGGAAGTTGACTTCCGTCTGATCGGTCCGGCCGGCACACTCGATGCAGTCGAACCGGAAATTCTTCGCGAGATCGGCGAATGGATTTATTCGCGCGGCGGAACGCTGGAGGAAGCGGTGGTCAACCTGCTGCGTGGAAAAAAGCAGAGTCTTGCCGTCGCCGAGTCCTGCACCGGGGGAGCGCTCGCCGATCGCATCACGGACGTCGCGGGCGCGTCGGAAATTTTCCTCGCCGGATACGTGACCTACGCCAACGAGGCCAAAGAGGAAGTCCTCGGCGTTCCGGCGGATCTCATCGCGGCTCACGGAGCGGTGAGCGAACCGGTCGCCGCCGCCATGGCCGAGGGCGCACGGCGCGAGTCCGGTTCGACATTCGCCCTCTCCACAACAGGCATCGCCGGACCGGGCGGCGGCACGGGAACCAAACCGGTCGGCACCGTTTTTGTCGCGCTGGCCGCGCAGGGGTCACCGACCGTTGTGCGCAAATGCTACTTCCCGCTCGACCGTAAAACTTTCAAATACATGGCGACGTCCGCCGCGCTCGACATGCTGCGCAGGCACGTCCTCGGATTGCCCCTCGAACTCGGCGGCGGTTCGTCCTCACCCAGACTCGGATGAAAGCCCGGACCATGCGAACCGGAATCCTCGGCGGCAGTTTCGACCCGATCCACCACGGGCACCTCATCCTCGCACGCGCGGCGCGTGAGGAACTCGCACTCGACCGCGTGATCTTCATACCGGCCAATGTCTCACCGCACAAAACGGACAACCGGCCGGCTACAGGTGCGGACCGTCTGGCCATGGTCGAACTCGCCATCCGCGGCGAGGAAGGTTTCGAAGCGAGCGACATAGAGTTGAAACGTCCCGCGCCGAGTTACACGGTGGATACCCTGCGTGAACTTCAGGAGGCGCATCCGCAGGACGAACTGATTCTGCTCATCGGTGCGGATAACGTGGCGAAGTTCGGCACTTGGCGCGAACCGGACGAAATCCGGCGGCTCGCGCGCATCGCGGTGCTCGACCGGGATGGCGGTCTTGCCCCGCAAGAATGGCCGGTGATCCGGCACCTCATCGACATTTCCTCGACAGGCATCCGCGCCCGCGTCGCCGCTGGCATCAGCATACGCTATTTGACCCCGGGCAGCGTATGCGATTACATCAGCTCACACCGCCTCTACCGCCACGCGTGACGCCCGACTCCGAAACCATCGCCCTTGCTGCCGCTCAAGCCGCCGCGGACAAAAAAGCGGAAAACATCCGGGTGCTGGATTTGCGCAAGGTTTCGAGTTTCGCCGATTATTTCGTCATCTGCACCGGCACGAGCGACCCGCATCTCAAGGCCATCGGCACCGAGATACGCGAGGAGTTGCGCGATAATCTCGGCCTGACCGCCCACGCCGACGGATTCCCCGCCAGCCAGTGGGTCGTGCTCGATTACAACGGCGTGATCATCCACATCTTCCAGCGGGACAAACGCGATTTCTACGATCTCGAATCCCTCTGGCGCGATGCGCCCGTCGTGCCGTTCGAGGACAAGCCGCCCGGCGCTTGAACGCGCGTACGGCTAATGCCCTGCGGATTCTGGCAGGACTGGCCCTCATCCTCGCTTGGATCGTCGCCGCTTCCGTGCTCGCTTCGCTTTCCCTCATGGGCACGCTCATGGCCAACAACGCCGGAGACGCAGATGCCGCAGCGCAGACAAAGACGGTCCTGCTTGTCATGCTCGGACAAATCCTCGCCGGTGCAGCTGGCATACCGCTCGGCCTTTCTATCCTTTGGCGCGGACGGCGCAGGTTGATGCTGTGGCTGTTCGCGGCGCTCCTCGCCGCCGGGGGCGTGCTTGTCATCGCCGGCGTCTACGCGTTCGCGACGAAGTTGCCTGGTTGAAGGATCAGAAAAATCCGGGGCGGAAAGATCCCGCTATCCAGAAAGCGACCAGACTGAGGAAAGGCAGGACCAAACCGGCATACCACCACGCGCTGCGCCCGGCGGGAAACGCAGCGATCCAGACCGCGACGATGGAGAGCAGGCATGTGACCGGAGCCGAGAGGACAGCAAATGCCATGGCCCACGTGGCGGGCTGATCTTCGGTGCCCGGTGCGTCGAAAAGAAAAGGCACAATCATGACGAGCACGAGCGAACCTCCGATGCCGACGAGCAAAAGCAAGGTCAGCACCACGGCCGCCACGACGCGTATTCGCATCACCCAGACTTTGGGCGCGGTGGAACAGGAAGCAAGGACGGGTTTCCGGGGAGGAAAACATAAGTAGACAGACCCAAGCCCGGCACATAGTCCTCGGGGCATGCTAGGACAAAAAACAATCTTGTTGTTGCTTTTCGTCGGAACCGGACTGAGCGCGCTCATGGCACAGACCCAAGGAGATATGAATGAGGTCGCCGAGGACGCATTTCGGGCTGCGGACAAAGAACTCAATGCAACCTACCAAAAAATCCTACGAGAATACTCCGACGATGAAGTCTTCCTTGAAAGCCTGAGGGAGGCGCAGCGCTGCTGGGTCGCCTTCCGCGACGCCCAACTCAAGATGAAATATCCCGATCGCGAGCCCGGCCACTATGGCAGCATCCAGCCCATGTGCGAAGCGGAGTATCTCGCCGAGCTGACCCAAGAACGCAATCAGGCCCTTCAGCTATGGCTTGACGGTGTGGAAGAGGGCAATCTCTGCGCGGGATCGGTGAGAACAAAGCAGTAGCGTCGACCCCGCCCGATGCGGAAATAGGCTTGCTGCAAAGTGCCAACTGCAGAGGATCGGGGCGCCATGAAACCGTCACTCCGAATTCCTCTCGCCGTTGCTGCTGCCTCTGCCGCTCTTCTCACTTTCGCGTCTGCTGTAGAAACCAAGACGCTCCATTATCCGACCCAAGACGAATCGATGTTCAGCATCGATGCTCCGGCCGATTGGAAGGTGACGGAGATCAAAGAGGTCGGTGACTACGGCACTCTGGAGAGCGAGAACGGCTCGGTGCTGCAATTCCGCGCCGTGGAATGCGCGAACGAGGAAGAAGCCGTCAAGGAGATCGATTCGATCGTCGATTCCACCCCTGAATTTCTAAAAGACAATTACACCGAGATCGAACTCGGGGACCCTTCGGAAATCACGATCGAAGGTCGACAGGGCTCCGAATTGGCCGGAACCGGCAAAGACAAGGATGGAAACACCGTGCATTTCCTCTCGGCCATGATTGCGCTCGGACCGAAAACAATAGCCGAAATCTGGGCTGCGATCTTCACGGAAAACACCAACGACCTCGAAGCCGCGAAGACCATTCTCGGGTCATTCAAGCCGGCGGGAGCATCGGCGAAAACCGAGTAATTCAGCGCCCCGCAACGTCGCTGCTGATCGGCAGAATGCCGAGGTTGCGCGCTTCGGCGATATCGATGAGTTGGTAATCGGTATCGTCGCCGCCGAACTTGTCGGAGGCGTCTTTGAGCGCCCGCGTCCCCGCATCGAGCGCGGCCTCGAAAGTCGCCCATGATTCCTCGTTGCGCTTCTCTTCGGGATCGAACTTGAGAAACGAAGCGAGCCTCTTCTCATCGACAGCCGGCAAATCCGCATCACCCATCATTGTGGTCTCCAGCCCGACCATCGTTTTGTCGTCCAGCGAGAAGGCGAGGAACATATGCTCGGGCACGGTGACAAGGCGCGGATCCAGCCCGATTTTGCGCAGGATGGCTGCAAGCAGCACGGAACCATCGACGCAATTGGCCTGAGCGGCTTTCACCGACTCGTCGAAAAGACGCACATGCTGGCTGTTTACCGACTCGGATTCGGCCGCCGTGGCGATGATGCTGCTGTAGCGCAGGCCCTTGCGCTGCATGACGTTCCAGATGGAAAAAACCTGGAGCAGAACCTGCTGGGGATCCTCGCTCTGATAGCCGTCGAAGGATGACACAATCTTGGTGTCGAGCGCTTCCTTCAACGTTTGGTCTACCCAAGGGTGATCCTCGTTCACATAGGCTGCAAAGAGCAAAGAATAGTCGGTGTAGTTTTCCTCGTCGCCGGGCTCGGTCACACCAAACAGGCAATCGTTCACCGTGCGTACGATCGCCGTGACAGTCTTCTCACCGACAGTCTTTCCGTCGACTTTCAAATCCATGGTTACCTCGACCGGCAGCGCCTGTTTGACGTGCGCGAGTTTGTCATATTTCCATGAGATTTTGGGATGCATCGAAAAGGACTCGCCGTTTTCCAACGTTCCCTCAACGCGGCTTGCATTCATGAAATCATTCTCGCGGACTTGCAAGTCCACTTTGGAGCCTTCGGCAACTCCATCCACCGATGCCCCCACAATTCCTTGCTCGTCGCCGATGTGGTTGCCTGTCCACACGGCAAACACCTCGCTACCCGGCTTCACTGCGGCCGCGCCGATGACCAGCGAGGGAAAGATCTGGTTGTCCGGATAGATTTCGGGATCCCATTCCACTTCGCCCGGGGCGGAAGCCGCGAGCGAGGCGAGTGCGAAGAAAACCGGCAAGCTTGCCGCGCGGAGCTTGCCCGTCATAGGAGGAAGCAGGCTGCTTTACTCCACTTCCGCGGTAGTCTCGTCTTTGTCCGAGTTGTAATGAAGCGTGAGCTTCGAGATTTTGCTCAAGTCGAGGTTCTTCCAGATCACGTCCTCGCCTTCATCCACCCAGGCAATCTTCATGTCCCACTTCGCGACGTCGGCATCCGGGCTGAAGGTGATCTCGTGTGATTGACCGTCGGCCATCGGATGGGATATGAGGTTCTCCTGCCAGTCATCGACCGTTGCGGGAGAGATGTAGATCTCCTTGATCGCCCAACCGGTTCCGTTGACCAACTCGAAATCAAGGTTCAGAGCTTGCGCGGCGGCCGGAAAAGCGAGCACGCAGATCAATGCGAGGAAGCGGACAGGATGAAATGGTGTTTTCATAGGACTCTATCTACCCACCCGCTACAGTCGGCGGCAATTGCAAATTATGCCGCCTTTTGCCAAAGGCGCGGATACCGAATACCGCAGCCGCGACGGCAGCCACCAAGAGCGCGATACCGAGCAGGGGCCGGAAAAACACCCAAGCAATGGCGACAACGGTGAGCGCAACAGCCAGAGCCAGAAGAAAGGCGATAAGTCCGGTTGCCGGAGAGCGGCGCGAAGAGCAGACCGAATCCGATCCAAATGAGGATGAAGCCACCGAGGCGAACGAGCCAGGTGACGAGCGTGTTTGTGGCAATGGCGTCTTCGAACATCTGCTGCGCCGGCACATTGCCGGAAACGATCATCGCAATGGTTCCGCCTGCCTTGGTTTGATAGTAGGCAAACGTGTCGCCATTTTGCGCCGCGACAAGGCTGACCGGACCCTGCTCAACCACGGAGAAATTGATGCGCACGTCGCCGACTTGCGGTTGTGCGGGATTCGCGCCGAGATAGATGCCGCCTTTGTCGGTTCTCGCGCCCTCGGGCCACTGCACACCTTCGGGCGAGTCGCGCACGGGAAGTTGCTTGAAGTCGGTTAGTTGGGAAATGAGATCCGGAGAAAGCGAAAAAGCGCCGACAGCGACCTGCTCCGCGTCGAGCGTCACGCTGTCATAGGGCAATTCGGAGGGATTCTCGTGCCCTGCCGGCTCCTTGAAGCTGGCCGTATCGATCAACATGCCACTCCACTCCTTGGTATAGCGGTAGGTGGTCACCGTTTCCTCGCCACCGCCGAGCTTCTTGCGCGTCTCGCTGCTCTCGCTCTGTTTCCACTGATACATCTCGACGTTGCGAAGCAGACGGATGGCGTTGGCTGAGACGCCGAAATCCTGATCGACCAACGTTTCGTCCGTCACCGCTTCGGCCGAGAGGTGGACCAACTTGCCGCTGTTCGCGGCATCGACCGAATCGGATGCGATATCAACAACAAGTCCCTGGCCTTCCTTCAATGTTTTATACGTTTTGACTGCTCGACCTTCGTTCCAGAAAAGCAGGCCGATGCCGATAATGATGAGAATGATGCCGACAACGATGCCGGTGAAGGCTTTGCCTAGGCGGCTGAACCATGAGAAACTGGAGGTAACTTGGATGGAATCAGGCATAATGGTGGTGTATTTCTTAACCGACTTAGGCGCCTCGTGACACGAAGGCAAGGCTCTTGTCTTCAGTTGCTGGACAGCTTGACGTTGCTCGTCGGCGTGAGACCTTGCTCTAGATGAAAGGACTCTCGTGAGGACGCTTGCCTAGCTCGGTGCGGCCGTTGCGCTGGCGAGTTTGCTTCTCGCTGCCAGCCCGTTGCTCTACGGGCTGCTTTTTGCCCAAGACGAGGAGTTCTGGACTGCCGGTTGGGCCCTCATGTTCCTGACCTTGCCCGCCGCAGTCCCCGGTTATCTCGCGGCCGCTCTTCTTGCGATCATCGCCTGTGTTCTCGCGATCAAGCGCGGCGCCAAAAGAGCCGGAATCATTGGCATCGTTGCTCTGGCCAGCCCGCTATTCATTGCCATCGGAAGCGCTTTCATCGATTCCAATCTTCTTTCACGTTGCGAACTCCTCCTGCCCATCGGCGTGGTCGTTGCACTCGTGGTGTTCGTGTCCGGACTGATCACCGCGGTTGTTGCGGCCAACAAAGCTAGTCAGCGGCAACCGGCGTCCTCGCCGTTCTCCACCTCGGTGGACTGATATCCAATGGATACTTTTTACAGCCAAGAACGCGCCCGAACTATTTCCGCGCGGTAGCGAGGAGCGTTTGAAAATGCGGAGCTTTGACCTCGCGGCTGACCACCGAAACTTCGGCGTCTTTGAATCCGGCCTTCTCTACCAGACGGACCAATTCCAACTCCGAAAATCCGAGCCAGACGTGCGCGTAAAGGGTGCGCGCCTGCTCGAACGAATGACTCAAAAGATCGAGGACCATCAGGCGGCCGCCCGGCTTGAGGATTTTGTGCGCGGCAGCCAGTGCTTTGCTAGGACTGGCCGCGTGATGAAGCGCCTGACTGAAAAGCACAAGATCGACGGTGGCCGCTTTGATCGGCGGATCATCAATGCTGCCGAGGCGATATTCCAAATTTTTCACCCCGTGTTCTGCGGCGAGCTTAGATCCGAATTCGACCATGGCCGGGGAGTTGTCGATCGCGATTACTTTTTTTGCTGTCCGCGCGAGGAGTTGCGACAAAGTCCCCTCACCCGCGCCTAAATCGGCGATGGTCATGGGCGGGAGCAAACGCAAAAGGCCGTGGGCCAACGCGCGCCAAGAACGCCCCGGCACATAAGTGCGGCCGAACTTGCCGGCCAGCTGGTTGAAATATTCGCCCGCTTTGTCCTGCCGCTTGAGCAAAGCCAACTTCACCGCGGCATCATCCTGGGCAGCCTCGGGCAACTCGTCGCCGCCGCTTTCGATCAACTCGGCCACCCCTGCGGGAACCGAGCCCGACCGCGAATAGTAGATATTCTTGCCGGCCCGGCGGTCGGAGACGAGCCCCTCGGCCTTCAGTTGGGCCAGATGGGCGCTGGTGCGGGATTGGCCCGTGCCGAGGATTTGCTGGAGCTCGGCCACGGTCAGCTCCTCTTTGCCCAGAAGCCGGAGAATGCGGAGCCGGGTCGGGTCCGAAAGGAGCTTCAGAATTTTCAGGGTGCCCTGCATTTTCGGGGTGGACGCATCAAAATATCATGATATGTTGATGCGTCACGTGGAAAAGCGGCCGGGGACCGGCCTCATCTCCGCGTGCTTTAACTACTCAACTCCAATGACCTCTGACTACATCTTTTCCTCCGAGTCGGTCGGCGAAGGCCACCCCGACAAAGTCTGCGACACCATTTCCGACGCCGTCCTCGACGCTTGCCTCGAGCAAGACAAGAAGAGCCGCGTTGCCTGCGAAACGCTCGTGAAGAGCAATATGGTCGTGCTCGCCGGCGAAATCACCACCAACGCCAAACTCGATTTCGAAAAGATCGTCCGCGGCGCCATCCGCGAGATCGGCTACGTCAACGACGACGATGTCTTCCATGCCGACAAGGTGATCATCACCAAGGCCGTCACCCAGCAGAGTCAGGATATCGCGCAAGGCGTCGACGCGAAGAAAGCCAAAGGCAAAAAGACCTCCGAACAGGGCGCCGGCGATCAGGGCCTTATGTTCGGCTTCGCTTGCAACGAAACACCCGAACTCATGCCCGCGCCGATCATGTTCGCCCACCGCCTCGGACGCGAGCTCACCAAGATCCGCAAAAGCGGCAAAGCTCCGTGGCTCCGCCCCGACGCGAAGACGCAGGTTTCCGTGCGCTACGTCAACGGCAAGCCGAAGGAAATAACCGCCGTTGTTGTTTCGACGCAGCACGCCGACGGCGTTTCCCACGCCACGATCGAGAAGTTCATCATTAACCACCTCATCAAAAAGGTTCTTCCGGCCAAGATGCTGAACAAAAACACCGAGTACCTGGTCAACCCGACCGGCAAGTTCGTCATCGGCGGACCGCAGGGCGATGCCGGACTGACCGGACGCAAGATCATCGTCGACAGCTACGGCGGCATGGGTCGTCACGGCGGCGGAGCTTTCAGCGGCAAAGATCCGAGCAAAGTCGACCGGAGTGCCGCCTACATGGGACGTTGGGTGGCTAAGAACATCGTGGCCGCGGGCCTCGCCGATCGCGCCGAAATCCAATTCGCCTACGCCATCGGTTATCCGAAGCCCGTGTCGGTCACCATCGACACCTTCGGCACGAACAAGGTGAGCGAGCGCAAACTCCAGCGCGCCGTGCTCAGCACATTCAGCTTCAAGCCGGCCGATATCGTCAAACAACTCAACCTGCTGCGCCCCATCTACAGCAAGACGACCAACTACGGTCACTTCGGCCACAAATCCGGCGTGAAGTATGCGCCGTGGGAGGACACCTCCAAAGCTAAGGAACTACGCCGCAAAGCGGGATTGAAATAATTTCATCCGAAACACCAACGCCCATCGTTAAACCTTCGAACAATCCAAACATCATGAGCACTGCTACAATCAAACCAACCAAGGTCGCCAACGACTTCAAAGTCGCCGACATCAGCCTCGCCGAATGGGGCCGCAAGGAAATCGAAATCGCCGAGAAGGAAATGCCCGGCCTGATCGCCATTCGCGAGAAATACGCCAAGGAAAAACCTCTCCAAGGAGTGCGCGTCACGGGATCGCTGCACATGACCATCCAGACCGCGGTGCTCATCGAGACGCTCGTCGATCTCGGCGCTGATGTCCGCTGGGCCAGCTGCAACATCTTCTCCACGCAGGATCAGGCCGCCGCAGCCATCGCCGCCGCCGGTATTCCCGTCTTCGCCTGGAAGGGCGAGACGCTCGAGGAGTATTGGGACTGCACGTGGAAAGCCATCGTCAACGCCGAGGGCAAGGGACCGCAGCTCGTCGTCGATGACGGAGGCGACGTCACCCTCTTCCTCCACAAAGGCTACGAACTCGAGGAAGGCGACGATTGGGTCAACAGCCCGAGCGGCAGCCACGAAGAGAAAGTCATCAAAGATCTCCTCAAGAAAATCCACGCCGAGAATCCCTACATCTTTCACGAGCTAGTGAAGGACTGGAAGGGCGTCTCCGAAGAAACCACCACCGGGGTTCACCGCCTCTTCAAGATGCAGGAACTCGGCAAGCTCCTCGTTCCTGCGTTCAACGTCAACGACTCGGTCACCAAGTCGAAATTCGACAACCTGTACGGTTGCCGCCACTCGCTGGTCGACGGACTAAACCGCGCGCTCGACGTCATGATCTCCGGCAAAGTGGCCGTGGTCTGCGGCTACGGCGATGTCGGCAAGGGTTCGGCCCAGTCGCTGCGGGGACAAGGCGCGCGCGTCATCGTCACCGAGATCGATCCAATCAACGCCCTGCAGGCCGCGATGGAAGGTTTCGAAGTCACGACGATCGAAGAAACCCTCGGACGTGGTGACATCTACATCACAACGACCGGCAACAAGGACGTCATCACCGCCGACCACATGGCGAAAATGAAAGACCAAGCCGTCGTTGCGAACATCGGCCATTTCGACAACGAAATCCAAGTCGACAAATTGAACACCCTGCCTGGCGTGAAGAAGGTCAACATCAAGCCGCAGCTCGACAAATACGTTTTCGCGGACGGCAAGGAGATCTTCATGCTGGCCGAAGGACGCTTGGTGAACCTCGGATGCGCCACCGGACACCCAAGCTTTGTCATGAGCAGCAGCTTCAGCAACCAGACGCTCGCCGTGCTCGACCTTTGGAAGAACAAGGACATCTACAAGCCGGCTGTCTACATCCTTCCGAAGAAACTCGACGAGGAAGTGGCCCGCCTGCACCTCGAGAAGATCGGCGTCAAGCTGACCAAGCTGACCAAGGATCAGTCCGAATACCTCGGCCTCCCGGTCGAAGGTCCTTACAAGCCCGAGCACTACCGCTACTAGCACGGTTTGCAGGGGAAACTCGCACAAAAGGCCGCTCCGCAAGGAGCGGCCTTTTTGCTTTCAGAATTTCGCCGGGCCCATGTTGGTCACGGCCGCGTTGGTGATGAGCTGGTTGGGAATCGACACGATATAGCCCTCGGCGGTGCGAACACGCGTGCTGCGCAGGCCGATGCGTTCGACGACGCCCGTGATGTCACCCTGCTGGATTTTATCGCCGACTTGGAATGTCCGGTCCATGAGCACGGCGATCGACCCGAAGAGATTGGCCAGCGTCTCTTTGGCAGCGAGCGCCACGGCCAAGCCGCCGATGCCGAGCCCGGCAAGAAGGCCGGCCACGTTGTAACCGGCGTTTTGCAAAATGAGCAGAGCGGCGATGACCACGAAAAATACCTGGCATGAACGGGCCAGCACCGGCGCGAGAGTGGCGCGCGTGCGGGATTCGGCAGGGTCGCTCGAAGCACGCGCCCAATGAACGAATGAGAATCGCACCGCGGCGGACGCAGCGAGGGCGACGAGGAGAGTGAAGGCGCCCTTTAGGACAGCATCGACAAGATGTTGCGAGAAAGGAGACAGATGGAGAAGCCGCAACGCGACCGACAGCGCAGCGAAGAGCAGGGCCCAACGCACCAAGGGGACGAACAAACGCAGCACTTCGACGTGCATTACCTTGGCCCCGGCCCCGGATAGCCTGTGCAGGCGGGACGAGAGGAAAGCCTGCAATCCCCAGTTGGCCAGCCACGCCAACACGACAAGGGACGCCACGGCCGACAATTCGACCACGTGAGCGGCGACCCAAGATGAAGTCATGTTTTTCCTTTAACCGCAGAGCAGGCAGAGAACACGGAGAAAAAGCCGGGCCGTGGGCAGGCGTTCTCAGTCGTCGGTGTTCAGTTTTCAGCGAATCACCAATGGAACCCCTCTGCAAACTTCTCGCGCTCTGCGGTTATCCATCAATTCCCCGCAGGAATTCCCGCGCCGACTCGGCAATGGCCTTCCGCTCCGCGGGGGTCTTCTTTTTCAGCGTGTTCAGCGCCATGCTGACGCGCGGATTTTTGGCAAAGCGCGCTTCATGCCGCGCGTAGAAATCCCAGTAGAGGTAATTGAAGGGGCACGCGTCGGGACCTGTTTTCACGTCCGGCTTGTAGCGGCATCCGTGGCAGTAGTTGCTCATGCGCGAGATGTAGCCCGAGCCCGCCGCGTATGGCTTGGTCGCCATGAATCCGCCGTCGGCGTGCAGCACCATGCCGAGGACGTTGGCAGCCATGACCCAGTCGTGCGCGTCGACATACATCTCGAGGAACCAGCGCAGGGCCTCCTGCGGTTTGATCCCGGCGAGGAGGAGAAAATTGCCGAGCACCATGAGGCGCTGGATATGGTGGTTAAATCCGGTCGCGCGGACCTGCGCGATCGCTTGCCCCAGGCAGTGGAGGTCGGTCTCCCCCGTGTAGAAAAATTGCGGCAGCGACCGCTCGGCGCCGAGTCCGTTGACCTCCGCATACTCCGGCATCTTGAGCCAGTAAACCCCGTTGATGAATTCACGCCACCCCGCGATCTGGCGGACAAACCCCTCCACGCTGGCCAGCGGCGCTTTGCCTTTTTCGTACGCTTCGATCGCTTTTGCGATGCACTCGCGCGGCGTGAGGAGCCCGAGATTGATCGTCGGGGAGATGATCGAATGAAAAAGCAACTGCTCGTCTTCAACCATGAGGTCTTCCCAAGGACCGAAACCGGCAAGACGTGTGGCCATGAAATTATCGAGCCAGCGCAACGCCCCTGCACGGTCGACCGGCAACCAGAAATCGGCGGCTTTACCCGGATTGCGGGAAAAATGCTTTTCCACCAGCGCGATGACCTCGCGGGTGATTTTGTCCGGCTTGACCGGCGCAACCACGGCGCGCGGGCGCCCGGCCTTGACCCAATCCCTGAACGTCTTGCGGTTTTCCTCGTCGAAATTCCAGCGCCCGCCGACCGGTTGTCCGTCGGGCTGCATGAGAAATCCGAATTCCTGACGCACACGCCGGTAATGCGTCTCCATGAGGAGGGATTTTTTGCCCTTGGCCCACGCGATGAATTCGGCGCGCGGCACGAGGAACTGGCGTGTCGGCAGAATCTCGATCGGAAATTTCTTGGAAAGCTTTGCGACCGCCTCCTGCTCGTCATAATCGTTCGGTTGCGCGAGGAGGATTTGCTGCGGTTTGTGCTTCCGGACGTGATCAGAAAGCGCCGATTCCCATGTCGAGCCGTCCTCGAACGAATGGTAGTCAACCTTCCACCCTTCCGTGCGTTTCTCCTCCGCGGAATGCCGTGCAGCAGAGAGCAGGAGCACAAGGCGCTGTTGGTGGTAGGACAGTTTTCGGATGGCGCCTGAACTTTCCACCATGAAGAGGACGTCATCCTTCCGCCGGGCCCCGGCCAGCACGGCGTTATCCGGCCCGAGTTGGTCGCCGAGGATCCAAATGGTTCGGGGCATGGGGGGAAGGTAAAACTTGGAAGGCAAAATGTAGAAGGAAGAACGGAAGAGAGTGTTCAGTGGTTCAGCTTTCAATGCTCGGCGGAACCGAGCCACCGAAAACTGAAAACTGCCAACGGCCATGCCGTCGGCTCAATTTCCGCTTTCCGCGGGGCGCGATTCCGCGTTTTCTTTCCCCATGTCGACGAAAGGACGCAATAAGGT
>JBEDBL010000061.1:0-13660 GCA_041177245.1 Verrucomicrobiota bacterium | reverse complement strand
CTCGCGGCGCGCGTGGGGGAGGGGGACTTGCTCGAGTTGCGCGGTCCTTCGCTTCTCACGGGCTGGATGATTTTCGGCCCGGACGGCTCCACGCGCTGGGAAGATCCGCGGTGCGACGGATGGTTCCGCACGAGCGATCGCGCCGAGTTGCGCCATGGCGAATTGCGGTTTCTCGGACGCGCAGACGATTTGGTCAAAATCCGGGGCGAGTTGGTCGACATCGCCGCCCTCGAACGCGGTCTGCAGGCGCGCATACCTTCCGGATTGGTGCGCATCGATACCGAGCCCGACGAACGCAATGGCGCACGCCTTGTCGTGGTTGCCGAAAACACGCGCGCCGAGTCCGAGGCGAGGGGAGCCGATGATCTCTTTCCCGCCTACGCAAAGCCGTCTCTTTTTCGCGTCGGTCCCGTGGAACTCAGCCCGCTCGGCAAGAAACTCCGGCCTGCTGCACCCGCTCACTGACAGTGCTCGCGATGCGGGGTGCTGGCACCCTTCGCGAACTGCACGGACTTGACCGCTCGCTATGCGCGGAATGGTTCGAGCGCTTGGCGCACTTCCGGAGTCAGGGCAACGGGATTTTTCGTCCCACGATCGATCAGCACATGCACTGTGCGGATGCGCGCGCGCAGGTCGTTTTCTTGTCCCGAAAATTCCACCGCGAATGTCCCGGAGGTCTCACCCAGCTGGTCCACCCAAGCGCGGGCCAGCAGCGTTTCGCCCGCGCGCATCGGTTGGATAAAATCGGCCTCCGCGTGCCGCACGGGTGCGGCCAGACCATGGTTCTCGAACCATCCGTGCCATCCGAGTTGCGTTTGGCGGATGAGATCCTCCACGACCGAATGCGCCAACGCGATCGCGCGCGGATAAAATACGATCCCCGCCGGATCGGCGTCTTCGAAGCGGATGATGACCTTCGTTTCGTAGGCTGCCATGGGACTTTAATACTCCCCGAAATCGCGCCCCGCACGGACAATCCTGTGTCTCCGCGGTTGCGCGGTCTCGTTCACTCTGCTTTGGTGCGTTCCCATGCCCGCGCGATCTTCAAGATACAAGCGTCCGCAGCGCCCGTCCCGGCGGCAACGTCAGATGCTTGTCGCATTGATCATCGCCACCATCATGTGCTCGGCTCTCGCGTTTTTTGCCGGTTACCAGGCGGGCGGCAAAGGCGCACGTTCCCGAAAAACTGCCGATGCCCTTCGTCTGCCCGCAGCGCTGCCGCCCGACTCGCCCGCGCGCGCGACCGCGCTCGATCTGCTGGACCAAGCCTACGCCGCGAGATTCGAGGGGCGGCAAGAGGACGCCGTCGAATTGTTGCGGCGCGCGCGGTCTGCCGATCCGCTTGTCCCGGGAGCCGATCTTGTCGCGGCGGAGATTGCTTTCGATGCGCGCAATTTTTCAGATCTGCGCAAATTCACCGCGCGAGCCGCGAAACAGGAGCATTATGCCGGCCAGGCACACGCGCTGCTTGGCTTGGAAAAGTGGCTGACGCGTAACACGGCGTCCGTGGAAGCGTCCTCTTCCGAGGAAGCTAAAGCTCTGTTTGCCACCGCCTGCAGAGAAAGCCCCTACGACCCATTGGTGCTGTTTTTTTACGGCGATATACTTCGTGAATCCGGACAACACGATGAGGGGAAGCGGCGTGCTTTAGAGGCGGTCTATCGTTTGCATCCTTGGCATAGTGCTCTCGTTGTATCGCTTAAGGCCGCGCTCGCTGCCGATGAAGCCAGACTTCCTTTAAATATCACCGATAGCCCCGTCTCGAACGCCCCAGCCCGCGATGCCGTTCTTGCGCTACGAAATGCTGTGCGTGCCGGTTCGGACGCGCAATCGCAGAGCTCCGCGCTTCGGCGCTTTGTCACTGTTGGTCAATTGGAGCTTCTGGCTTCCGACTCTGCGTTTGAAGGCGGCCCGCATGGTTTCAGTTCTCTCTTCATGCCCTCCGGTCTCGCCCGTTTGCCCGGGGAAGTGTCTTTGTCCCGGTGATTTTCGCCCTGAGGTGCCCTTACGGGTTATCCGTTGGAATTAGAGCCAGGAAAGGGCCACGGGCATCTACACATCTGAAGCCAAACGGCCTCTTCCGCCCACCCAAAAAAACGTAAAAAAATCTTTTGACAGGCGTCAGTGTTTCGCTAATTTTGCTCCGTATGAAATTACTCCGCTCCTCCCTCGCGATCTTCGTCGCCGCTGGTTTCAGCGCCAGCGCTCAAACAACGGCAACCACCGATCCTGTCGGTTTTGTCTCCTACACGGTCAACGCGAATTCTGACCAGCGCCTTGGTTTGCCCATGCAGCAGGCCTCTGTCTTCCAAGGAACATCCTCCAATGTCAGCGGGACAACGGTGAGCGCCGGTGGCATCACCGCGCTGTCTGGGCAAAACTTTTTGGTTGTCACCTCGGGAACCGCTAACGGCAAATGGGAGCAAATTACTTCCTCTGCCACTGGTTCTGTGACCCTTTCCTCGTCGATTTCGGGATTTACGACCGGCGATTCCTTCGAAATCAAGCCCTTCTGGACGCTCGGGACACTTTTCCCTGGTGGGGGTGGAGTGCCCGCTTCGGCTGATGTCTATTCTCCAGTTGGATATGTTTTCCTTCTCAACCCTAACGCCGTAGGCGTCAACATCTCTGCCAGCGCAGGCTACATTTACCACGATGGTTCCGAGCGGACCGCAGGTTGGTATGATGGCAACGACCCCGACAGTGGACTGCAAGACAATGTCGTCGTTTCTCCCGAAGTCGCGCTCACCGTTCGAAACGGAACAGGATCTTCCACTAAGGTCACCTATGTTGGCAGTGTCCCGACCGATAAATTTGCGCTGGACATTGTTCGCCGCGCAGCGGGCGAACAAGACAATGTTGTCTACAACAAATTCCCTGCTGATGTGACGCTCGGCAGCTCGGGTCTCGCGCCGGTTGCCGTTACTCCATCTCCTGACGTATATAGCCCGGGCGACGTGGTATTCCTTTTCAACCTGAATGCTACGGGAGTCAATGGAGCCGCTAACTCAGGCTACATTTATCATGATGGATCCGAACGCCCTGCAGGTTGGTATGACAACAACGACCCAGATTCAGGGCTCAAAGATAGTGTGGTCGTGCCCGGCGGATCAACAGTGATGGTTCGTAAGGCTGCTGGCGCTAACTCAACCGTTACGTGGAATCCAAGTTTGCCTTACACTCCCTAATTAACCGACTTCTCACCAATCAATTCCAAAACACCTCACACAAACCTCCAAACGCACCAAAACCACATGAATAAAACTATCCTCTCCTTAGCAATCGCGGGCCTACTTGCATTTGCAGCGAATGCCAGTGTCACATTTAACGGAACTGCGCTTGTTCAATCAAGCGGCAGCTTGGGCTTTACCAATGGCCAAATTGGCATTTACCTCAATAAAAACGACAGCACTTCACTCTGGGCGTCCTTGGCGCAATCTGGCTCCATTGGCGCAGGGTTGTCCCTTTTCTCCAGTGCCACCTATACGCCCCTCACCGCGCCGACCGAGTCCTATACGTTTTTAACTAACGTGACTGCTGGCGCCAGTTCTCTTTCCGGAGGAATGAGCGGCCTTAGCTATTCTGGTGGTTTTAGTGCTGGCGACGAGTTTGCCGTGTTAATTTTCAGCAACTCCACATCTACAACAATCGCGGGCGACACATTCCGAATTTTTAGGGGAACCCAAGCTCAGTCTAGTGGTGGCTGGGTTATGCCAGCGGACGGTCTCACCTTAACTTACAATACCAACCCCGTTGCTGGTTCCAGTGTTCAGCAGATCCGCTCCACCTCATTCCTCGTCGGGTCAGGCACCGTTGCGATACCAGAGCCCTCCACGTATGCATTGCTCGCCATGAGCGGCGCTGCGGTGGCTGGCTACGTTGTGCGCCGCCGTCGCCGCGCCTAGATTACAACAACATACTTCATGAAAGGGGCGCCTCAAGGCGCCCCTTTTTCTTGCTGAGCGGCTCACTTAGCAAAGCCCAGCGAACAGGCCGGTCCTCCTGCCTCGACAGTCCGCCCTCGGATGCCGCGAGGGAGCATGCTTGTGAAAAAGGAACTTGCCTTCCAACTAGTCGACAACTTTCTCCCTGCATTTTTCCCTGCCGCGGATGCCGCCTGATTGCGGGGTTCTTCCTACTGTTTAAATTCTTTTCCGCACAGGTATCTGTAGATAGATTGGAAACTTTCGCGTCCCGGCGCGGGCGCGCGGCATGATCAATTTCATCATTAGGAAAATCGTCGGCTCCAAGAATCAGCGCGAGGTTCGTCGCATGATGCCGATCGTTCGCAAAATCAACGAGTTCGAGCAGCAATACCAGGCGCTCACCGACGACGATCTCCGCGCCAAGACAGCCGAGTGGAAGGCGCGCATTTCGGCCATCGAGGATTACAAGGAGCAACAGAAAGCGCTCGACGAGATTTTGCCCGAGGCTTTCGCCCTCGTTAAAAATACCGCCCGGCGCCTCACCGGCCGAACCATCTCGGTGGTGGATCATCCCATCGAATGGCAGATGGTCCATTTCGACGTTCAGCTCATCGGCGGAATGGTTCTGCACAGCGGTCGCATCGCCGAAATGGCCACCGGCGAGGGCAAGACGCTTGTGGCCACCCTCCCGCTTTACCTCAATGCCTTGGCGGGGCGCGGCGCGCACCTCGTCACGGTTAACGACTACCTCGCCCGCCGCGACGCCGAGTGGGTCGGCGAGATCTACCGTTTTCTCGGACTCACCGTCGGTGTCATCCAACATGACCAGTCGCCGGAAGTCCGTCGCGCGCAATATGCCTGCGACATCACTTACGGCACGAACAGCGAGTTCGGCTTCGATTACCTTCGCGACAACGGAATGGCCACGTCGAAGGAGCAGCAGGTGCAGCGTGGCCATTACTTCGCCATTGTCGACGAGGTGGATTCCATCCTCATCGACGAGGCCCGCACGCCTCTCATTATCAGCGGTCCGGCCACTGTCTCGACGCACCAATACGACCGCTTCAAGCCGCTTGTTGACCAGCTTGTCCGCAAGCAGGCCATGCTTTGCACGCGCCTCGTGACAGAGGTGAAGGAGTTGAGGGAGAAGGGCGACAACGACGCGGCCGGCCGTGCGCTCTTCAAAGTCAAACTCGGCGAACCGCGCAACAAGGGTCTCATGCGCATGATGGAGGAGCCTGAGATGCGCAAGCTCCTCGACAAGGCGGAACTCGCCTTTTACCAGGACACAAACAAGGACGCCCTTGTCGCGCTGAAGGAAGAGCTCTTCTACACGATCGAGGAGCGCCAGCACGAGGCGGACCTTACCGAGAAGGGACGATCCTTCATGAATCCGGACGATCAGGATGCCTTCGTGCTCCCGGACCTGATCAACGAATTCACCGATATCGACTTGGACGCGACTCTTTCCGACAAGGACAAGATCGAGGCCAAGGCCCAGCGCCAGCAGCACTTCGACGCCCAAGCCGAGCGCATTCACAACATTTCCCAGTTGCTCAAGGCTTACTGCCTTTACGAAAAGGACGTCGAATACGTCGTCGAGGAAAACAAAGTCCTCATCGTCGACCAGTTCACCGGCCGCAAAATGCCCGGCCGCCGCTGGAGCGACGGCCTCCATCAGGCGGTTGAAGCCAAAGAAGGCGTGCAGATCGACCGCGAGACGCAAACGCTCGCCACCATCACCATCCAGAATTATTTCCGCCTCTACGAAAAACTGGGCGGCATGACCGGCACGGCCGAAACCGAAGCCAACGAATTCCACGACATCTACGGCCTCGATGTGGTCGTCATCCCGACCAACCGCGTGGTCGGGCGCAAGGATTCCAACGACCGCATCTATAAGACGCGGCGCGAGAAATACAACGCGGTCATCGAGCAGATCAAAAAGCGGCACGCCGCGCAGCAACCCGTCCTCGTCGGCACGGCCAGCGTGGAATCGTCCGAACTTCTCAGCCGCATGCTCAAGCGCGAGAAGATCCCGCACAACGTGCTCAACGCGAAATTCCACCTGCAGGAAGCCGAAATCGTCTCCCGCGCCGGCCAGCCCGGCACGGTGACCATTTCGACCAACATGGCCGGCCGCGGCACGGACATCAAACTTGGGTCCGGCGTCCAGGATGTTGGCGGCTTGCATGTCATCGGCACCGAGCGCCACGAGTCCCGCCGCATCGACCGGCAGTTGCGCGGACGTTGCGCCCGCCAGGGCGACCCGGGCAGTTCGCAGTTTTTTGTCAGTTTCGAGGACGACCTCATGCGCAACTTCGGCGCGGCCGACCGCATGACGAAAATCATGGAGCGCTTCGGTATGGAAGAGGGCGAGGAGCTGGAGCATCCGTGGCTCAACAAGAGCGTCGAGACCGCCCAGAAGCGCGTCGAGCAGCGCAACTACCAGATACGCCGCCGGACGCTGGAGTTCGACGACGTGATGAACCAGCAGCGCGCGGTCATTTACGGCTACCGCAACGACGCCATCGAGACCGACAACCCGCGCGCCATGGTCTACGAGGTCATCGACGAGATGGTACCCAAGAAAGTCGGCGAACTCCTCGAGCCGGGCGAACAAGGTGACGCGGATTACGAGGGGCTTCTCCAGTGGGTCAACCAGACCTTCCCGCTGGGATTAAAAAAAGACACCGCGCAATTCGAGACTCGCACGGTCGAGGAAAACGGCAGTTTTCTCGTCGGAAAAATCAAAGCCGCCTACGAACTGAAGGCCGGACACGAGCAGGGTGACGCCCTGAAAATGCTCGAGCGCTACATTTTGCTCAACGCTATCGACCGGCTCTGGCAGGAGCATCTTTATGCCATGGACGGACTCCGCGAAGGCGTCTACCTGCGCGCCTACGGGCAGAAGGATCCGCTGGTCGAATACAAGAGCGAGGCCTACAAGATGTTCGTCGAGTTGATGGATCGCATCCGCGGCGAAGTCCTCACCAATCTTTTTCGTAGCACAACAAATCTCGCGTCCTTCGAGACCTTCCTCTCCCAATTGCAGCAGAAGCTTTCCGGAGGCGAGGCGCCCGACGGCGGCCGCCCCGCACCGGCCAAGCCCGCCGAGCAAGGCGAACTCAAGATCGAACTACCCGTCCGCCGAGAAGCCCCCAAAGTCGGCCGCAACGACCCGTGCCCCTGCGGCAGTGGGAAGAAATTCAAATCCTGCTGCGGGCGAAACGCCTGAGAAGTATTGGTCACGGATTAGCCCGGATAAACACGGATGGAAGAAGGTGTTTTTTGTGCCGGCACACCGGCGCGAAAAGTTCTTACGCTGGCGATACAACAAAGTTGCGCGTTCTGACGCGCAACTTTCCGACTCTTATCCGCGCCTATCCGCGTTCATCCGTGGATATGTATTTTTCTGCTCCACAACGACTCGCTTGCCCAAACGCGTGAGAATATCCCAAGTGATCGTTCCTGCCCACGTAGCCACTTCGCCGACGGTGATCTCCTCGTCTCCCTGTTTACCGAAAAGCACCACTTCCTCGCCGGGGGCGACATCGCGTGGCAGAGCGGTCACGTCGACCATGAATTGGTCCATCGTGATGCGGCCGAGAATCGGGTAACGCTTGCCTCGGATGAGCACCTGCGCACCTTGATTGGAGGTCTGGCGCGGATAGCCATCCGCGTAGCCCATGGCCAGTGTGGCGATGCGCATGGGCTTTGTTGTGATGAAATCGCGTCCGTAACTGATCCCGCGTCCGGGTCCGACATCGCGCACCAGTGTGATATGCGTCTTTAATGTCATGACAGGCTTGAGCAGCTTCTGAAATGCGGGGAGTGGAGAGATGCCGTAGAGTGCAAGACCGGGACGCACACGATCGACGGCGTATTCCGATCGCTCGAGTGAAGCTGCGCTGTTCAACGCGTGAAATTTCGCCTTCGGCAAAATCGGACGGAGCTGCGCGACGAGTTTGTCCCAATCAACCAATTCCTGCGCGGTGAAGTCTGCATCGCTGTCCGCCACCGGCAAGTGGGTCGAGACACTTTCCAACTCGATGCCGTCGACCGCCGCGATTTCTTGTGCCGTCTTGATCGCATCGTCCTGCCAGACGCCGATGCGTCCCATTCCGGTGTCGATGCAAAGATGGATGCGCACGGGCTTTCCCTTCGCCACAAACGCGTAAGCTTTGGCCTCGGCCGTGCTGGAGACCACGGGGATGAATCCCTCGTGGACAACATCCTCTCGTTCGCCGGGCAGGCACGGACTGAGGAGGAGAATATCTTTGTCGGGAACGGCCGCACGAACCTCGCGCGCTTCGCTCAAGGTCGCCACGCCGAATTGTTCCGCGAAGGGGGCAAGTGTGCGCGCTACTTCGGGTCCGCCGTGGCCGTAGCCATCGGCTTTGACCACGGCAATAATGCCGGGTCTCTTACCTATTGCGCTCCGCAACGCCGCCGCGTTGTGGCGCAGCGCGTCGTGGTCGATTTCCGCCCGGCAGCGGTTAGGGGACATCAGGAGCGGGCTTTGCGCGCGTCGATGAAGGACTTCACGCAAAGCGCGACAAAGACAATGCAGAGCACGGCCATGATCATCTTGGTCAGGGCGGCGGCACCCACCGCAGCTATGCCGCCGGAAACGAGGGCAGGAAGATTCACTAGGCTCTTGGCCGTGCCGAGAAACCCAAGCAACCCGACTGTGGCGGCGGCGTGACCACCGTGCTTCAGGCTCTTAAGCGAGAAACCCCCGGCGACGGCCAGCAAGAGCCCCAACGCAGCAGGAATAAGGGCGGTCGGGGATTGCGCTCCGGTGAGCAGATACGCGCCGACCCCCAGAATGATAAAAATGACGGCAAAGGCAAAGATGATACGCGGCATATTCATGGCCTACGACCTTAGGTGCCCGTCGCCCTTCTGCCAAGGCAGCACGCAAAGGGGGGATTCCGAGCGGGCTGGCGGAGAACGAGGGCGGATGGTAGGTTCGCTTAATGAAGCGACTGGTCGCTTTCCTCCTGCTGGCGGGTTACTCTGTTGTGCTCGGGCAGGAATTGCAAAAATTCGAAAACTGCCATCTTGCCGCCGAGGCAGACTGGGCGGATGGCGACAGTTTTCCGGTCAAACTTCCCGACGGCAAAGAAATCGTCCTGCGGCTCTATTACGTCGATTGCAACGAGATCTCCGCCACCACCGAGACCGACCAACGCCGCGTGCGCGACCAGTCGTCGTATTTCGGGATCGACGACCATCAAGTGACGCTCGAATCGGGGCGTCGCGCGGCTGGTGAGGTCAAAAAGTTGCTGGCCAATCCCTTTACCGTGCACACTGCGTTTGCCTCCGCTCCCGGTCGTTCGGCCAGACCGCGCACTTACGGATTTGTCACCCTGTCCGACGGCCGCGACCTCGGCGAGGTGCTGGTCGGCGAGGGTTTAGCCCGCAGTTACGGAGTGCGTCGCAATACCCCCTCCGGCTTGGGTTCCGAATCGGCGCAAGCAAAAATGGACGACCTTGAACTGGGTGCGGCGATTGCCCGGCGGGGAATCTGGGTGAAGACCGACGCCCGGCGATTGGTCGCGCTGCGGGAGGCACGTCGCGCCGAAGAGCGCGAGTTGCAGGAGGCCCTCGGGACGGACCAGGCGCGGGCTGTCGATCCTAATACGGCGACCGTCGATGAAATCATGCTTCTTCCGGGTGTGGGTGAGGTGCTTGCCGAGCGGATCGTCGAGGGTCGTCCCTACAAATCGGTCGAGGATTTGCGGCGTGTGCCGGGTGTCGGAGAGAAAATATTTGTGCGGCTGAAGGATTCGCTCCGCATCGGTCGCTGAATTTAACATCGCACCATGGAAAGCCTCTATTCCTCGGATCCCGTCTTCCGTATGGCCGTCCGGCAATTTGAAGTTTTAGCCGACCATCTCGAGATCCCGTCGCAATTCCGTCAGCGCATCATCCAACCGAAGCGCTCGGTCACCGTCTCGCTCCCCATAGAGCGCGATGACGGTCGCGTGGAAGTCTTCCACGGTTTTCGCGTCCAACATCACCTCAGCATCGGCCCGACCAAGGGTGGAACGCGCTTTTCTCCTAAACTGACGCTCGGCGAATCGGCCGCGCTCGCCATCTGGATGAGTTGGAAGTGCGCGCTGATGAATCTTCCCTACGGCGGGGCCAAGGGTGGTGTCGCGGTCGATCCGAACGATCTTTCGCAACGCGAGTTGGAAAAACTTTCCCGCCGCTACATGCAGGAAATGATCCCTTTTGTCGGTCCGCGCACCGACATCATGGGCCCGGACATGGGTACCAACGCGCAGGTCATGGCCTGGTTCATGGACACGTATTCGGTGCATGCTGGCCACGCCGTGCCGGAAATTGTCACCGGCAAACCCGTGGCCATCGGCGGCGTGGCCGGACGCCGGGAATCGACCGGTCGCGGCGTCGTTTTCCTCATCGAGCGTGCGCTCGATCACCTCAAAATCCAACCGTCCAAATGCACGGCCGTCATCCAAGGTTTCGGGAATGTCGGGTCCGTCACCGCCGGCGGACTCGCCTACAAGTCGGGCATGAAAGTTGTCGGCCTGAGCGATCATACGGTCTGCCTTTACGATCCCCAGGGCTTGGACGTGGCGGCGGCTGACCGGCATGTGCACGAGCACAAGACGCTGAAAGATTTTCCCCGGGGCGAACGTATTCCTGCCGAGGATTTTCTCACCCTTCCCTGCGATGTTCTCGTGCCGGCTGCGGTCGAGCGTGTCATCCACGCCAGCAATGCCGCGCAACTGCGCTGCCGGGTTCTGGCCGAAGCGGCCAACGGCCCGACCACACCCGAGGCTGACGAGGTTCTCGACAAGCGCCGGGACGAAATCTTCATCATACCCGACGTCCTCTGCAATGCGGGTGGTGTCATCACTTCGTATTTCGAATGGGTGCAGGACATGCAGAGCCTGTTCTGGAGCGACATTGAAATGACCGACCGGCTTTACCGCATCCTCGACACGGCTTTCAGCGCGGTGATCAAGCGATCGAAAGAGCGCAAGGTGTCGAACCGAACCGCAGCCATGGCCATCGGTGTCGAACGCGTGCTTCATGCCAAGCGCGACCGCGGTTTGTTTCCGTGATCTTGTCGTTTCGCCGCCGCTACCTTTTGCTGCGCAGAATGTGGACCGTGATTTCCGGCGGGCAGTTGAAGCGCGCGGCGACTCCGCATGCCCCCGTGCCTCGCGAGGTGTAGCCGCGGAGACTTCCGTGCTCCCATGCGCCGCGGATCATGCGCGTCGGGCAGCGTCCGTTGCGGATGATCGGTAATCCTCCCGGCAGGCAGATTTGCCCGCCGTGCGTGTGGCCGCTAAGCATGAAGCTGAAACCCTGGTGCCGTGCCTCGTCGAATGTTTCCGGACTGTGGGAGAGGAGGATCGAACAGGCTCCCTGTGGAATACCGCGCCGCGCCGCTTCCAGATCATGCGTGCCGTAGAAATGCGGATCGTCGATGCCCGCGAACCACAGCTTTTCGCCCGCGCGTTCGATCGCTGTGTTTTCATTCAGCAAGACACGTAGACCCTCTTCTTCGAGATGAGGCACGATTTCGAGGATGTCGTGGTTGCCGAGCGAGACGAGCGTGCCCGGCCCGAGCGAAGCGGAAATGCGCCGTATATCGTCGAGGCAATCGTGGAAGTAGCCTGCGGGATGATCGGCAAAGTCGCCCGTGATGACAGCAAGATCATGCGGCGTGCGAGTGACAAGATCGGCCACGCGGGCTCCCAATCCCGGAACCAGGTCCAGATGAAGATCAGTCAGTTGCAACAGGCGAAACCCGTCGAAGGCCCTCGGCAGGTCGGCGAGGTGCTGCTCGCGTTCGACCACGGTCACCGCGAGGCAGTTGGCAAAACCACGCAGGTTGAAACCCGTGGCGCGCAACAGACCCGCGATGATGTTGTCCACCGGCAGAACCCGCTCGACGATCATCGGGCCCTCGCCTTGGTGGATCAGTTGCGCGGCGACGTCGGCCTGCCGTTGCAACCGCTTACGGAAAAGTGACGGCCCCAGCCGCGCGGCGATATCGCGAAAGTCCATCTGCCGCGGTCCCTCTGTATGACCATCGGAGCAATCCCCTGACAAGCCCCCTTGGATCATAGGACTGCGGTTAATGTGTCGGATTGGTATAGACCTTGCCGGCATCGAAAGCCGGTGTTTCCACGACGGGGAGAGGCCGACCCTGCATGTCGTAGTTCTGGAAGAAACAACTCTCGTAGCCGGTGTGGCAGGCGCCGGTGGTTTGGCGCACTTCGAAGAGCAGGCAGTCTTTGTCGCAGTCGGCATACCAGCGGACGACGTCTTGGGTGTGTCCGCTCGATTCGCCTTTGAACCACAGCTTTTTCCGCGAACGACTCCAGTAGTGCATTTTGCCGGTGGATAGAGTGCGTTCGAGCGCCTCGAGATTCATCCATGCCATCATGAGCACGCGGCCGCGCGGCAAGGCATCATCGGTCGCCTCCTGCACGATGACGGGGATCAACCCGTCGGCGTTGAATTTAAATCCGTCCATTCTTCACCAATGCTCGCGGGAAGTTCGGGAACTTGGAAGATCAAATCTCGCGCAGCATTTGGACACGCGGGGCCGCGTGGGTCTCGGTTTGCCCTCCGTGCCGGACGATCAGATCTCCCCGCGTGTCGATTCCCACAAAATGTCCGCGCACCGGTCCGGCCGCGGTGGTCAATTCCACCTCGCGCGTTCCGCCCCAGTGCCCGTTGATCTCCGAGGCCATCGGAGCGAATCCCTCTTCGGCGATGCGTCCGTGCAGGACGCGCAAACCGATGAGTAGATCTTCATAGAGTTCGTCCGCTGGGGGGGCGAGGGGAAGTTCCCGCGCGAGCGAGGTGGCGATGGGCGCGAGCGAGGCATCTTCCTCCGCCGGATCGTTGTTCACGTTGAGTCCGATTCCCACCACCACGCGGTCGGAGTGGAACTTTTCCATGAGGATGCCGCAGATTTTCCTTCCACCGACGAGAACGTCGTTCGGCCAGCGCAAACGCGCTCCCGGAACTCCCAGTCCGCGCAGCATGGAAACAACGGCAAGCCCTGCGGCGAGGGGAAACGCGGCCCAACCTGCGCCCGGCGGTTCCAGCGGCAATACGGCGGAGACCCAAAGGCCGCCCTCTCCGGATTCCCATTTGCGCCCGTGGCGTCCGCGTGCTCCGCTTTGTCGTTTGGCCCGCACGGCCTCCCACGGGCCGAGATCGCGCGCCAAATCGTTGGTCGAAGCGATTTCGTCGCAATCGTGCAAGATCCATCCGCGCCATTCGCGCGTGTGCGTGGCTGCTGGCATATCAACGGCCCAAGGTGGCGAGATAATAACCGGCGATGACGGCGGTGCCGATCACTCCGGCCACGTTCGGGCCCATGGCGTGCATGAGCAGATGGTTTCCGGGATCGGCGCGCTGTCCTTCGACCTGCGAGACGCGTGCTGCCATGGGGACGGCGCTAACCCCAGCGGAGCCGATGAGGGGATTGATTCCACCCAATCCGGGCAAGAGGTTCATGACTTTGGCGGCGAGCACGCCGCCGGCCGTTCCGATGGCGAAGGCGAGGGCGCCGAGCGCGATGATCATGAGGGTCTGCTGCCGCAGGAAGCTGTCGCCGGACATGGTCATGCCCACGCTGGTTCCGAGCAGGATGGTGATAATATTGATGATCTCGTTCTGCGCGCTTTTCATCAGCCTCTCGGTCACTCCGCATTCGCGCAGGAAGTTGCCGA
>JBEDBL010000060.1:0-13759 GCA_041177245.1 Verrucomicrobiota bacterium | reverse complement strand
CTTTTCAGCGCGGCAACTTTTTCCGTGGTGAGGCCGACTTCCTCGGCGATTTCCTCGTCGGACGCCTCGCGCCCCAACTCGGCCGTCATCTGCTCGGCCACGCGCCGGAGCCGCGCCAGTTTGTCCGCCTGGTGCACGGGCAAGCGGATGGTCTTGCTCTGGTTGGCCAACGCGCGGCGCACCGCCTGCCGGATCCACCAGCCAGCGTAAGTGCTGAGCTTGCCTCCTTTTTTCGGATCAAACCGTTCGACGGCCCTCATCAGACCGATATTGCCCTCGGAAATAAGGTCGAGCAGCGGGAGGCCGTAGTTCGCGTATTCCGCGGCGATCTTCACGACGAGGCGCAGGTTGGCTTCGATCATCCTCTGCCGCGCCTTCTTGTCCCCGCGCTTGATGCGCGCCGCCAGTTTGATCTCCTCCGCGGGGGTGAGCAGCTTTTCGCGCCCGATGTCGCGGAGATAAAGTCCCAAGGTGCTATCGGTGGCCGAGGCCATGATCTTCCTCCTTCCATGTTGCGGTCGCATCCGCCGTTTTGCTTTTGTGGTTCGTTCTCACAACACAAGTGTCCGGCGCGCGAGCGTCGATCACCATGGGGCGAAGACCTCAAAACCGTGGCACTAGGGCAGAAAAAAACCGCACTTTGCAATGCGGGCATCCCTCTTTGCTGGTGTTGAGCGGCTTTGCTTCCCGTTGTCCCGCGTGAGGCGTGGCAAAACTATTCCCCGAGCAGTTTGTCGATCTTTGCGCCGGTTTCTTTGAAGTCTGAGAGAAGGACCGAGGCTTCCCCGGCGGAAAGTCGGTCGATCCATTGCGTTGTGATAAAGAGGCCCTTGCTGTTGTGCTGGGCGATCCAGCTAAGTTTTATCAACTGCTTGATCTTCCGCCGCACCGTCTCGCGCGGCACGCCGGTGGCCTGACTGAGCGAAAAGGCGTTGCAGCCCCGCATCAGTTTCATTTCCTCGGCACTCGCCGGAAAACGCAGCCGGCCAGCGCTGACGAACGGCTCGAGGTTGTGCGCGGCGATCTCGTTGAGCAGCGAAACACTAAGCAAGTCGAGATCCATGCCCCCGTAGATCGCGTGGAGATAGCGGTGAAAAAAGAGCGAAAGGAGAAGCAACGCCTCTTTTTCGCGCGGCTCCTCGCCGGTGCTTTTGCTTTTTTTGCTCTTGTCGCTCGAACTCACGGGATCTTCGAAATCTGATTAACGTGAAGTGCGCGAAAGACGACAAGCGCATCAGTGCCCGAATATGGGGACCGTAAACGGATCCCCATCATAATAATTGCATTGTGCGCATGACACGCTCCGGACGCTTAATTGTTTTGCCGCCGTGCTGCGCGGAGCGGCGTTCCTCCTGCGCCACGGCTTGCTTCAGAGCCGATTCCGCCAACTCGAAGTGACCGTATAACGGACTCTCCTCGGCCGGATTCGCAACCGGCATGGATCGTTTTTCTCCAGATGTCTTGGTTGGTTTCACGCCGTTAATATCGGGCAGGAAGAGAACCGACGCTATGGGGCCTTCACCGAAAGGAATTTTTCAGCCACGGGTAAGGCCGAGAAAAAGTCCGAAAGCCTGGTTTTACCCTTGGTCGTTGACCCTATGTTCCGGACGCGCAGCCCGCGCCACACTTATTGGATCATATGCCAACGAAACTTCTTCTTGCCGGCGACGTCATGACGGGACGCGGCGTCGATCAGGTCATGAGATATCCCTGTCCCGCCGCGTTGCAGGAACCGTTCGTGCACGATGCGCGCGAATACGTGCGACTCGCCGAACGCGCCCACGGACCGATCCCATTTGCCGTCGAGGACGACTACATCTGGGGCGATGCACTCGCCGATATCGACCGATTCGCCCCAGACGCGAGAATCATCAACCTCGAGACTGCAGTCACGTGCGGCGGATATCCGTGGCCGCGCAAAGCGATCCGCTACCGCATGAATCCTGCCCATCTCGCCTGCCTCGCCGCAGCAAGGGTTGATGCCTGTGTGCTGGCCAACAACCACGTGCTTGATTGGGGCGAGGACGGACTGAGCGACACACTGTCGACTTTGCGCGCAGCGGGCTTCGCCACGGCGGGTGCCGGCCGCACCGCAGTCGAAGCCGGAGCACCTGCTGTCATTCCGCTGCAGGGCGGCGGACGTGTCCTGGTATTCGCTTTCGCCGGGATCGACTCCGGGACGCCGCCGGCTTGGGAAGCGAATCACCATCCGGGCATCAGCATGCTGAGACCGGACAACGTCGCGCTCAAGGCTGCGGCCGACCGCATCCTGCAAACGCGGCAACCCGGCGACATCGCCGTTGTGTCGCTGCACTGGGGCGCGAATTGGGTCGACCATGTGCCCCCCGTGCACCGGCGCATCGCGCATTATCTCATCGAAGCGAACGCGGCAGATGTGATCCACGGCCATTCTTCGCACCATCCCCTTCCGGCGGAGGTGCACAACGGCAAATTGATCCTCTACGGATGCGGTGACTTGATCAACGACTACGAAGGCATCGAGACCGGCGAGCGCGCGCGGACTGATCTGGTCTGCCTCTACGGCTTGACTCTGCGCGATGACGGAAGCCTCGAGGACCTGGAGGTCATGCCGTTCCAGTTGCACCGGTTCCGGCTCTGTCGTCCCAAGAGCGAGGACCGCGATTGGTTGCGCGACTTTATCAACGCGCGCAGCCAGCCCTTCCGAACACATTTGGAAGCCGGACCCTTCGGTCACTGGCGCCTGGCTGCGTGACGCGCGTCAGCGGAGAAGCGTGATCACCACGCCGGCAACGACAGCCCAGAAAAGAACCGTTGCACCAACCAGGCTGAGCCACACCATCAACCGCAGAGCCGGCAAATCATTGGAGGTAACTGATTGTCTCTTCATCCCCTCAGCATGCCTATACACCGCGGCGCGCAACATGGGGCATAGTGCCCATAAGAGAGAACATTCACATTTTTTCCGGCACGGCGGGGAAAGTAGGACCAGACCCCATGGCTGTGCGGCGCGACATGCAGTTCGATGACGGTATGCCGGACCAACCGACATTTCGGGGCAGACCGGATCCGTGCGCGGCATCGACGGTGGATGTAGCACTCGGCCAACAAAATCACCGCATAAGGAGAACTAATATGAGCATACTCACGACTTGGAATCCCATCCGCGAGATGGAAACAGTGCGCAACCGCATGGACCGCCTCTTCGGGCGCTCGCTCGTCCCGTGGACCGGCGAGGAAACGATCACCGCCTCCGAATGGAGTCCGCTGGTCGATGTCTCGGAAGACGAAAAGGAATTCACCATCAAGGCCGACCTGCCCGAGGTGAAAAAGGAGAACGTTCACGTGACAATCGAGGACGGCACCCTGCGCATCACGGGCGAACGCAAGTTCGAGAAGGAGGAGAAAGGCCGCCGCTACCACCGCATCGAGCGCTCCTACGGAACGTTCGAGCGTTCCTTTGTCCTCCCCGAGGGGGCGAAGACGGACAAACTGAAGGCTGAATTCAAAGACGGCACCCTGCAGGTCCACTTGCCCAAGGCACCGGAGATCGAAACCAAAGCAATCGAAATTCCGGTTTCTTAAAACTTCAGCGGCATCCAAACCCGGCCCTGCGTGTCCGCCTACGGCGACGCGCAGGGCCTAACTTTTTGTCAGACCAGCTTCCAGACCAAGAAGATCATCAATCCGAAACTGAGCCAGAACACGGACGACAAGGCGGTGACGAAAATCCACGCGGCCGAGCGCCGCGTGCGACGGTCCATGACGGGAAAAATCGCGGCGAGCAGCGCGAGGGCTTTCGGATGTGACGGCAGTTTCATGGCGGCAACATCGCGCCGCCGCGGCGCTGCCGAAATAGGCAGAACCGCGGAGCGCCTTTTCCCACACGCAGTAGTCCCCATATTTCCCACCACATCGCCGGACCACGTTGGGGGCGATGAAAACAGACACGCAACGAAGAAGATGGTTCCTACCGGCAACCGCAGCAGCGTTGCTTCTGGCGGGCTGCGCGGGTTTCGCGCCGGTGAAGGACGCTCCACATACCGCTTACCGACCACCGTCCGCCTCACGCGGTGCAGCCTACGATGGCATGGCCAACGGGAAACAAATCGAACACCTGAGGCGGGCGACGTTTCCCGCTCTGAGCGAGACCGAACGCGCCCTGATGATCGAGATCAACCGCGATGTGAACAAAGACATCACCTACATGAGCGATGACGACAACTACGGATGGATGGATGTTGCCGTGACGGAACCGCGTTTCCGGAATCCCGTCGCCTGGGGAGCCCCTTCCGGCCGCTATGGCGACTGCGAAGATTACGCCCTGACCAAAAAACACCGGCTGATCGAACACGGCATGGATCCGAGCCGCCTGTTTGTCATCAAAACGAAAGTTCCCACCGCGGAGGGTGATATGCACCACGTCGTGCTCGCCGTACCCGAGGGCAGCGAGTGGTGGGTCCTGAACAACTGGGACAACCGCATCGAGCCCGCAAGCTACCTGAAAAAATGGTGGGATTGGGATTTCTACTGGCCGCGCTTCGAAGAATACCAACACCTCGTCCGCGCGCGCAACGGGCAGAGCCACGATGGCGCCGGGCGGCCGGGCGGTTGACCGATCACGCCTTCGCTGAGCATCTGCCCGGCTTCGACCAACCGGGGAATTTCATCGCAGCCGAATCGCCTTCCCGCCGGCAGGGCGACAGGGCTATTCTTACTGGTTGACCATGAAGACTTCTTCGGAACCGGTCGTTATCCGCGTCAAGGGGGCGCGGCAGCACAATCTGAAGAATATCGACGTGGTCATTCCCCGGAACCGTCTGGTTGTTCTGACCGGACCGAGCGGCTCGGGGAAGTCGTCGCTCGCCTTCGACACGCTTTACGCGGAGGGACAGAGGAAATACGTGGAGAGCTTGTCGGCTTACGCGCGGCAGTTTCTCGACAGGTTGCAGAGGCCGGACGTGGATTTTGTCGAGGGCCTGTCCCCGGCCATCGCCATCGAGCAGCGCACTGCGGCGGCCGGACCGCGTTCGACCATCGCCACGACGACGGAAATCTACGACTACCTGCGCATTCTTTACTCGGCGCTCGGCGTCCCGCATGACCCCGAGACCGGCGAAGTGATCCGGCGCCAGACGCCGCAGCAGATCACCGATGCCATTGCCGCCTTTCCTCCCGAAAGCAAATTGATGCTGCTCGCGCCCGTGGTGCGCGGCGAAGCGGGCGAGTTTCGCGACATCGTGGAGAAGCTGCGGCGCGAAGGATTCGTGCGTGCGCGCATCGACGGCGAGATCACCGACCTCGGAGCGGAGAACAAGATCCGCCTCGACAAGAAACGCCGCCACACAATCGAGGCGGTGGTGGACCGCTTGGTGCTCAAGGGCGGGCCGGTCCAGCGGTTGGCCGATTCGGTGGAAACAGCGCTGCGCTGGGGCGAAGGAAAACTGATTGCCGCGGTGCAGGCTCCGGGCGAGGCGAAATTCGCGGACCATCCTTTTTCCACCGCCTTCTGCAATCCGCGCACGGGATTCACCCTGCCTCGCCTCACGCCGCAGCATTTTTCCTTCAACAGCCACCTCGGGGCCTGCCCCGCCTGCCATGGACTCGGGACGGAGCCGTATTTCGATCCGGATCTCGTCCTCGATACGGACAAGTCGCTCGACGACGGGGCTATCGTCGCTTGGCGCAAGGGTACACCGAAGATGGAGGCGTATTACGCGGCGCTGACCGCCGCGCTGGCCAAGGACGCGAAAGTGCGCACCGATATTCCACTAGGCCGTCTTGCGGATTCGTTCCGCGAGACGCTGCTTTACGGAACAGGCGACCGCGCATTGGAAATCCGCTACGGCGGCGCGGCCAAACAGACGATCACCAAACCTTTCGAGGGACTGATTGCGCAACTGGAGCATTTGCTCGCGCGGGTCAAAGGCGAGTCATTGCGACAGCGCCTCAAGGCGCTGATGAACCGCCGCCCATGCGCCCGCTGCCGAGGACGGCGTCTCATGCCGGACATTCTCGCCGTGACTTTGTCCACCGAAGATGGCGAGGATTTCGACATCCACGCCTTGTGCGACCTGACGATCACGCGTGCGGCGGAAGTTTTCCGCGCGCTGCGGCTCGAGGGGCATGACGAGGCGATTGCGGGAGAAGTGGTCGGCGAGATCTCCCGCCGACTCGCCTTTCTCGAGCAGGTCGGGCTGGGCTATCTCACGCTCAACCGCGAGAGCGGGACGCTTTCGGGCGGAGAGGCGCAACGCATCCGACTGGCCACGCAGATCGGGAGCGGACTGGCCGGCGTGCTCTACGTGCTGGACGAACCCAGCATCGGGCTGCACCAGCGCGACAACGAGAAACTGATCGCGACGCTGAAAAACCTGCGCGATCTCGGCAATTCCGTCCTCGTGGTAGAGCACGACCACGACACGATCGCTGCGGCGGACCATCTCATCGACATCGGACCCGGTGCCGGACCTCTCGGTGGCAAGGTGGTGGCCGAGGGCACCCTCGAAGAGGTTTCAGCCGCGCCCCAATCGCTGACCGGACGCTACTTGAGCGGACAACTGCGCATCCGCGTACCCGCGCGGCGCAATCAACCCCTCACCCCGCGGGCGCTTGTCGCGGGCGAATCGGAAGGATGGCTGAGCGTCTCCGGTGCGAGGGCGAACAACTTGAAGGACATCGACGCGCATTTCCCGCTCGGTTGCTTCATTTGCGTGACGGGAGTCTCGGGCAGCGGGAAATCAACGCTGGTCAACGACATCCTCCGCGCGGCCCTCGCGCGCGATCTTTACCGAGCGAAGGAGAACCCCGGGGCGCACCAGGCGATTCTCGGCGCAGGCCAGGTGCACCGCATGGTCGTGGTCGACCAATCACCCATCGGCCGCACCCCGCGGTCGAATCCCGCCACATACACCGGCGCATTCGGTCCGATCCGCGAGATGTTTTCACAAGTCCCGGCGGCGCGCGTGCGCGGATACGACGCGGGCCGTTTCAGCTTCAACGTCAAAGGGGGTCGTTGCGAGCATTGCCAGGGCGATGGCGTGCTCAAGGTGGAGATGCATTTTCTTGCCGATGTATTCGTGCCGTGCGACGTGTGCAACGGACGCCGCTACAACCGCGAAACCTTGGAGATCACCTACAAGGGGAAGAACATCGCCGACATCCTCGATATGACGGTCGACGAGGCCCTGTCATTTTTCCGGGCAGTTCCGTCCGTATCGGAAAAACTGGCGACCATGCAGGAGGTCGGCCTCGGCTACCTGACCCTCGGACAGCCGGCGAGCACGCTTTCGGGCGGCGAGGCGCAGCGGATCAAGCTTTCCACCGAGCTGTCCAAGCGGTCCGGGTCGAAAACGCTCTACGTGCTGGACGAGCCGACCACGGGACTGCACGTTTCCGATGTGGACACGCTCCTGCAGGTCCTCGTGAAGTTGCGGGACGCGGGCAACACTCTGATGGTGATCGAACACAACATGGATGTGATCAAGTGCGCGGACTGGATTGTCGACCTGGGTCCCGAAGGCGGCGAGGAAGGCGGACGCATCGTGGCCGAAGGACCTCCGGAAGCCGTGGCCAAAGTCGGAGCCAGCCACACGGGGCGCTATCTGCAGAAATTGATCGGAAAATGAAACGTCCGCTGCTCATCGCTATGCTCGCCGCATGGCCCGTTTGGGCTGCGGCGCAGAATGATGACGTGCAGGCGCGGGCGGAAGCGGCCCTGCGCAATGGTGTTCCGCAGACGGCGATATCCCCATTGAAAGAGGCACTGCGCAAAGGTCAGGGCGATGACGCGGTCCTTTCGCGGCTGCTCGCCCGTCTGCAACTGGCCGCAGGCTCTCCCGAAGAAGCGCTGGCAACACTGGACGCGCGAGGCAATGGAAGCGGCGAGGAGTGGAAAGTTTTGCGCGGTGCGGCCCTCGCAGCGCAGGGCGGTTGGGACGCGGCGACCGCCGTGCTCCAGCCACTTGCCACCACAAATCCGGAGGCAATATTGCTTCTCGCGCGCATCCGCACGGAACGCGGTGACCGCAACAGCGCACTCGAACTTTTGTCGAAGCTGCCGAGAGATGCGGTCGAAAATCCCCAGGCGCTCCGGTTGCTCATCGACCTGGAATTGTCCGCCGGCGACACCGCGGCGGCAGCAAAGCTTCTGGAAAAAGCCGAATCGGAACACCTCTTGCCGGAACCGGAGACGCAGACCGCGAAAGGGCGGCTTCTCCTCGGCCTCGATCGACCGAAGGAAGCCGCGGAATTGTTCGAGGCCGTGTTGGCCGTGCAGGAACTCCCGCCCCAAGTCCACGACAACGCGCGACTCGGCCTCTCCCGCGCTTCACAAGCTGCCGGAGACAACACGAAAGCGCGCAACCTTCTGCGCGAGGCACTGGGCTCAGGAAAAGTATCTGCTGCGCTGCGGGAGACAATGGAAGCATGGGTCGCCTTGGAGCAAACCTCCGGTGCGGACCCGTCCGGCGATCTGCGCTCGTGGAGCGCGGAAAAAGAAGCGAGACGCGGAATCGAGGCCTCCCTGCAACTCGCGCAACTCGATCTCGATGCGAACGGAACCGAGGCCGCCACGGCGTCGTTGCAGAAACTTCTCGGAAGAAAAGATCTCGAACCGGGCCAGCGCAGTCGCGCCGAGTTTCTTCTCGCCGAGGCGAAAATTGCTTCGGGCCAGGCATCGGAGGCGCTGTCCACCCTCGATGCCATGGAAGGCGGCGATGCCTACCGGCTCGCCATGCTGCGAGGACGGGCCTTGGCGGCCTCCGGGGCGAATCGCCAGGCTCACGAGACCTTCACCCAAGCGCTGAACAATGCCGAGACCGCGACGCAAAAATCCACGGCTGCCGCCAACGGCTTCATCACCGCGCTTGCCACGGGAGACCTCGCCCTGACCCGCAACTCGTGGGAAGCGCTGCGAGCAGCGGCCCCCGATCATCCGCGGCTGCTGGAGTGGAGTTTCCTCATGGCTGCCGCCGAAGCGCAGCAGGGCGACATCGACGGTCTGACTGCCTTGGCGCGCCGCACGCCGTCGACCGAGTATTCCTTCCAAGCCAAAGTTGCACTTGCCGAGTGGCGGCTGGCCAGAGGCGAAGCCGACGCGGCGGCAAGGATCCTGAAAACAGCCGAGCCCGAGGCGGAGGCACCGGCCCGCGCGGCCGCGCTTGACGCCGCGGCGATCTTCGCCGCGGACAACGCCGGATCGAAAACGCGCGGCGAACTGGTGGCGGATTGCCAGAGTTTTCTCGCGCGGCACGCGGACGCGCCCGAGGCCGCGGATATTTCGTTCAAACTCGCGGAATTGCACGCGCGAGGCGGCGACCATGCCGCCGCGGAAACCATCCTCGCACGGCAGGCGGAAACGCTTAAGGACGGCGAATCCGCCGCGTTGGCAAAATTCCTCGCGGCGCAGGCTGCGGCGCGCAGCATGAGCGATGCAGCCGCGGACCGCGCCCTCATCTGGCTGAACGAGCTGGCGCAAGGACAAAGCAGCTTCAAACACCGTGCGCGCTTCGAGCAGGCCTCCCTCCTCCTGCGGCAAAAAAAAACAGCGGACGCCCTCGCCCTCTACGACAGCACCCTCGCCGCCGATCCGCCGGATGACGTCCGGCAGGCCGCGCGAATGGAGCGAGCCGACATTCTCTTCGCCATGAGCGCGACCGAACCGGGCAAGCTGGACGAAGCGGCCGCGGCGTACGAGCTTGTGATCAACGACCAGACCGCACCGCCCGACTGGCGCGACCAGGCGGCATGCAAGCGCGGCACGGCACTGGCCCGCCGCGGACAAACGGAAAAAGCGCTCGCCCTTTATCGCGAGATCCTCGATCGTTCACCCGCCCAAGGGGCGGACCAATACTGGTTCCTGAAAGCCGGTATGGATGCGGCGCGACTACTCGAGGAGCAGCAAGATTGGGCCGCCGCGGTAGCCGTGTACGACCGTCTGGCATCCGCAAGCGGGGCCCAACGCGAAGAGTTGGAACAACGCGCCCGCCGACTGAAGCTGGAACATTTCATCTGGGAAAACTGATTTATGCTCAACACGACAAACAAGACGGCCGATGGCCACGTGAAACTCTTCATCCCGGGGCCCGTTGAGGTTTCGGACAAAACATTCCGCGCCTTCTGCCATCCGCAGATCGGCCATCGCGGCAGCGAATTCTCCTCCCTCTACGAATCGATCCACCCTCGACTGCAAACGCTCTTCGGCACGAGAGGGCCGGTGTATCTCTCGACCTCATCCGCGTGGGGCGTGATGGAAGGTGCGATCCGCAACCTCGTGCAGAAGAAAGTCCTCAACTGCATGTGCGGCGCGTTTTCCGACAAGTGGCTCGACGTGAGCAAGCGCTGCGGCAAGACGGCGGAAGGCCTCCAGGTCGAATGGGGCGACCCGATCCTGCCGGAAATGGTGGACGAAAAATTGTCCAAGGGCGGCTTTGACGCGATCACTCTGATCCACAACGAGACATCGGCCGGGGTTCTCAATCCATTGGCCGAAATCGCCGCGGTGGTCCGCAAGTATCCCGAGGTGATGTTCATCGTGGATTCCGTGTCCTCGTTCTCCACGGTTCCGATCCCGATGGACGAGTTGGGAATAGATGTCCTGCTCACCGGCAGCCAGAAGGCGCTGGCCATGCCTCCGGGGCTGGCCCTCTTCAGCGCGAGCGAGCGGGCCCGTGCGCGCGCCGCGACCACGCCGGACCGCGGCTATTACTTCGATTTCGTGGAGTTCCACAAAAACTGGGAGAAGTTCATGACTCCGAGCACGCCAACCACGGGACACATTTATGCTTTGGCATCGAAGCTCGACGACATCTTCGAGGAGGGCGTGGAAAACCGCCACGCGCGGCACGCGAAGCTGAACCGAATGGTTTCGGATTGGGTCGAGGCGAACGGATTCGAGCACTTCGCCCGCGAAGGCTATCGTTCCAAATCGCTCGTCTGCGCAAAGAACAACAAGAACATCGATGTCGCCGCGTTCTGCTCCGCGCTGAAGAAAAAGCACAAGGTCGCTATCAACGGCGGCTACGGTAAAATCAAGGGCACCACGTTCCGCGTCTCGAACATGGGCGACGAAACGGAAGCGACCACCGGAGAATTGCTTGAGTGGATGACCGGGTGCCTTCCGGGCTGATCATCCGTTCGCGCCTTGCAAAAGGCGGCTGAAGATCGGACGAAGTCCGCTTGAGCCTCAATCTTCCTCTTCGTCCGGCAAGGCGCTGTCGTCTTCCGGTTCGAATTCCATCGGCTTGAACTTGCGCTTGCGCTTGTTGGCCGGGAGAGGGCTCATGACCATATTGATGGCACGGCCGACGAGTTTCGGTTCCATGTCGACGTGGCCCATGGTGGCGAGGTCCTCTTTCACCCGCATGACGACAGCCATGCCGAGTTCCTGGTGCGCCATCTGGCGTCCCCGGAACTGAAGCTGCACCTTCAGCTTGTTGCCCTTGTCGAGGAACTCCTCGGCGTGGCGCAGCTTGGTGAGGTAGTCGTGGTTGTCGATGTTGACCCGGAATTTGACCTCTTTGACTTTGCTGGTGTTGGACTTCTTTTCCTTCTCCTGCTTGGCCAGTTCGTAACGGTATTTGCCGAAATCCACGATGCGGCAGACCGGCGGGTCGGCATTGGGCGCAACCTCGACAAGATCAAGGCCTATCTCCTGGGCTTTCCGCAGGGCGTCCTGCAGTTTGAGAACGCCGAGCTGTTCGCCGGTCGAGCCATTGATCACCCGCACTTCGCGCGCGCGGATGCGGTGATTCACCCGGATGAGGGGCGGTTGGGGATTGCGATTGAAAGACAAGCGGTTGGACATGGGATCCCGTGAGCGGGCGGGATGCTACTGGCTAGAGCAGTCGTTCACTGATTTCCTGTTTGATTCGCTCAACAAAGTTTTCGAGGGGTTTGGATCCTTCGTCCCCGGCTTTCCGGCTTCTCACCGAAACCTGCCGCGACTCTGCTTCCTTGCCGCCAACAACAATCATGTAAGGCACTTTTTCCACCTGCGCAAGGCGAATCTTGGCCCCCAGTTTGTCCTGGGAAGTATCGACCGCGGCGCGCACTCCGGCGGTGCGGAATGCCGCCAGCACTTCCGCAGCGTAACCAGCAAACTTGTCCGAGACGGGCAGAATGCGCACCTGCTCCGGCGCCAACCAGAGCGGGAATGCGCCGGCGAAGTGCTCGATGAGAACGCCGACAAAACGCTCCATGGAACCGAACGGCGCGCGGTGGATCATGACAGGCCGATGCGGTTTGTTGTCCGCCCCGGTGTAGTGGAGGTTGAAGCGCTCGGGCAACTGGAAGTCGACTTGCACGGTGCCGAGTTGCCATTCGCGGCCGATGACATCGCGCACGACAAAATCGATCTTGGGACCGTAGAAGGCGGCCTCGCCCGGTTCCTCCGTGTAGGTCACGCCCAGCGTCTTGGCCGCATCGCGGCAAGCCGCCTCGGCGCGATCCCAGTCTTCGGAGCGGCCGACGTATTTGTCCGACCCGGGCTCGCGAAGTCCGAGCCGCACGCGGTAGTCGGTCATGTTGAACGCACCGAAAACTTTTTTCACCAAATCGAGGCAGCCCTGGATCTCGGCGGCCATCTGGTCTTCGGTGACGAAGAGGTGCGCGTCGTCCTGCGTGAAACCGCGCACGCGCGTCATGCCGTTGAGTTCGCCCGATTGTTCCCACCGGTAGACGGTTCCGAACTCCGCCAGACGCACGGGGAGATCGCGGTAGCTGCGCGGCTGCGAGTCGAAAATTTTGATGTGCATCGGGCAGTTCATGGGCTTGAGCAGGTAGCCCTCGGCCTCGCCCCTTTCCAGACGCGCCGCCAAATCCGCGCACGAACACCCCTCCTCCGCGAGGCGGTGCAGCGTCTCCCGCTCTACGAGCGGCGGGTATTGGGATTCGGCGTAATAAGGGTAGTGGCCCGACGTGCGGTAAAGTTCGAGACGGCCGATGTGCGGCGTGAAGACCTGCTCGTAACCTTGGCGGCGCAATTCCTCGCTGATGAAATTTTGCAGTTCCTGGCGCACGATCGCGCCCTTGGGTGTCCAGAGGATCAAACCCGCGCCGACCGCTTCGTCGACGTGGAAGAGCTGCAACTCGCGCCCGAGCTTGCGGTGGTCGCGCTTGCGCGCCTCTTCCTGCATGACACGCCACTGCTCGAGTTCTTCCTTTGTGGGAAAGGCGATGCCGTAGATGCGCTGCAACTGGGGATTGTTCTCATCGCCTTTGTAGTAGGCGCTGGCCACGGCGGTCAGCGTGAAGGCGCCGATTTTTCCCGTGGAAGCAACGTGCGGTCCGGCGCACAAATCGGTGAAGGCACCGTTGCGGTAAAGGCTGATTTCCTCGCCGTCGGGGATACCTTCGAGAATATCGAGTTTGTAGCGACTGGGAACACCGCGCTCTCCCAAGGCGGCCAATTTTCCCGCTTTGCCGAGTTCCATCGCTTCGGCGCGGGAAACAACACGGCGCTCGAAGGGCTCGTCCGCAGCGACGATCTTGGCCATCTCCGCTTCGATTTTGGGAAAGTCCTCGGGCGAGATGCGGTGCGCAAGGTCGACATCGTAATAAAAACCCTGCTCGACCGGCGGCCCGGCCGCGAACTGGGCCTCGGGCCAAATGCGCAGCACGGCCTCGGCGAAGACGTGCGCGCTCGAATGCCGGAGTTTTTCGAGTTCCGTCACGACTCCGCCGCCTCCTCGGCCAGCAGGACCGGGATTCCATCCTCTATCCGGTAAGAAATTTTTCCGTCCCCCGTGACGAGACGACCGTCGTCCTCGCGCAGTTTTTG
>JBEDBL010000059.1:0-13799 GCA_041177245.1 Verrucomicrobiota bacterium | reverse complement strand
CCTCTGCCGTGAGGGAAAAGTTCTTTTTCCCTCGCTCGATGAGACAGGCGCCGAAACGTTTTTCGAGCGCCTTGATCTGCTGACTCACCGCGCTCTGCGTCACCGCATTGAGCCGGGCCGCCTGCGAAAAACTGGAGGTTTCGGCCAAGTCGCTGAATACTTTGAAGAGAAGCAACTGCATGGGAAGTATGAGTCAATTTAATCGCACACCTGAGCAGCATAAGCAAAACTAATGGACGAAATCCCCGCCAACCTTGCCGCCGTTCGCGGCCAGATCACCGCCGCAGCGCAACGTGCCGGGCGCGACCCATCCGGTGTCCGCCTTGTCGCCGTCTGCAAGACTCACCCGCCCGAAGCGGTCGTCGCGGCTGCCGGGGCCGGACAACACGTGTTCGGCGAGAGTCGCGTGCAGGAAGCACGCGACAAGGTCCCCGCCTGCCCGCCCGGTCTCGAATGGCACTTCATCGGCCATTTGCAAAAAAACAAAGTCCGGCAGGCGCTTCCGCTTTTTTCGTTTTTCCACAGCATCGACAGCACTGCGCTTGCGCGGGCCATGGACCGCGTTGCCGGCGAAACCAGCCAGGCAGTCGAAGGACTGCTTGAAGTGAATGTGTCAGGCGAAGAAACCAAGCACGGCTTCACTCCTGAAGAGCTGCGCAGGGAGTTCGACACCCTTGCGAAGCTCCCGCATCTCCGCATCCGCGGACTCATGACCATGGCGCCTTACAGCGACAATCCGGAAGACGCGCGAACCGTCTTCCGTGCGTTGCGCGAATTGCGAGACGAACTGCAGTCCGCGCACGAGCATCCCCTTCCGGAGCTTTCCATGGGCATGAGCGGCGATTTCGAACCAGCCGTCGAGGAAGGCGCCACGCTGGTGCGCGTGGGGTCTTCCATCTTCGGCACGCGTCCGCAGATAATCGAAAAATGAAGCATGCGGAACACGATGGTTACGGGTGTTCCGGAGCTTCGGAATTTTTCGTTTTGCATTCTTCCTCCTGCCTTTACCCATGACGCCGCAAATCTCCAACCTGCAGATCATCGGCAAAGAACTTGCCATCGCGTGGAGCGACAGACACGAGACTTACTTGCCGCTCGAAGATGTGCGCAAAGCTTGCCCCTGCGCGGTCTGCAACGGCGAGCCCGATGTGCTCGGCCGCGGCGACAAACCCGAGGTGAAACACACCCCCGCAAGCTTCGCACTGACCTCCTACGAAATGGTGGGCGGCTACGGTTGGCAGCCGAAATGGGCCGACGGCCATGCCACCGGCATTTACTCGGTCGGCTACCTGCGCCGGTTGGACGCTTCCGCGCCGGAGACTTGAGCCGCCGGCAGCCTTTGCTTTGACCGCGCGTTTCCGCACGCTTTAATGGAGAGCCTTTTATGCCGTCCAAGCCGACCATCATCTACACCAAGACGGACGAGGCCCCGCTCCTCGCCACTTACTCCCTGCTTCCCATCATCGGGGCCTTCGCGAAAAGCGCGGGCATCGAAGTGGAACTGCGCGACATTTCGCTCGCCGGACGCATTCTCGCGACCTTCGCGGACCGGCTTCCAGCCGGGCAGAAAACGAACGACGCGCTCGCCGAACTCGGTGCGCTCACGCTCGAACCGGGGGCCAACATCATCAAGTTGCCCAACATCAGTGCCTCCGTCCCACAGCTGAAAGCGGCCATCGCCGAATTGCAAAAGCAGGGGTTCGCGCTGCCTGATTATCCGGAAGCCCCGGCTGGCGACGCGGAGAAGGAAATCAAGGAGCGTTACGACAAGGTGAAGGGCAGTGCGGTGAACCCCGTCCTGCGAGAGGGCAACTCGGACCGACGCGCACCCAAGGCGGTGAAGGATTACGCCCGCAAGCACCCGCACAAAATGGGGGCATGGACCCCCGATTCCAAAACGCGCGTCGCCACGATGGGCGCGGGCGATTTCTTTTCCAACGAGCAATCGGTCACCGTTCCCGAGGCCACCACCGTGCGTATCGAGTTTGTCCCGACCGACACCGGCGACGCGGTTGTCCTCAAGGACGGCCTCAAACTCCGGGCGGACGAAGTATTCGATACCACCTTCATGAGCAAGAAGGCGCTCGTCGCTTTTCTCGCGGAGCAAATCGCCGCAGCCGCGGAGTTTGGGGTGCTGTTCTCGCTGCACCTCAAAGCCACGATGATGAAAGTCTCCGACCCGATCCTTTTCGGGCACGCGGTGAAGGTTTACCTCGCGGACTTCATCCGCCAAAACGCCGCGACCCTCGAAAAACTCGGCGTGGATTTCAACAACGGCCTCGGCGATCTCGTCGCGAAGATGGACAAACTTCCGGCCGGTGAAAAAGCCGCGCTGGAATCCGGCCTCAAGGCCGCGCTCGCCGCGCGTCCGCCGCTCGCCATGGTCAATTCCGACAAAGGCATCACCAACCTGCACGTTCCGAGCGATGTCATCGTCGACGCCTCGATGCCGGCCATGATCCGCGAAGGGGGCAAGATGTGGGATGCCGCCGGTCAGACGCAGGACACGCTCGCCGTTATTCCCGATAGCTCGTATGCGCCCATCTACCAAGCTGTGATCGAATTCTGCAAGGAACACGGCGCACTCGACCCGGTCCAAATGGGCTCCGTTCCCAACGTCGGACTCATGGCCCAAGCCGCCGAGGAATACGGTTCACACAACAAGACCTTCGAAATTCCGTCGGACGGAACCGTGCGCACTATCGATTCTGAGGGCAAAGTTCTGACCGAGCACAAAGTCGAAGCTGGCGACATCTGGCGGGCCTGCCAGACGAAAGACGCCGCGATCCGCGATTGGGTGAAACTCGCAGTCAAGCGCGCGCGCGCCACCGGTGCGCCCGCCGTTTTTTGGCTCGATAAAAGACGCGCCCACGATGCGCAACTCATCGCCAAAGTGGAGCAGTATTTGCAAGATCACGACACATCGGGACTCGATATCCGCATCATGGCCCCGGCGGATGCGTGTCGCTTCAGCCTCGAACGCATCTCCCGCGGGGAAGACACGATTTCCGTGACCGGAAACGTCCTTCGAGACTACCTCACCGACCTGTTTCCCATTCTCGAGGTCGGCACCAGCGCGAAGATGCTCTCGATCGTGCCGCTGATGAATGGCGGCGGACTCTTCGAGACCGGCGCGGGTGGATCCGCGCCGAAGCACGTCCAACAATTCACCGTGGAGAACTACCTGCGTTGGGATTCGCTCGGGGAATTTTTCGCCCTCGCCGCATCGCTCGAACATCTCTCCGAGACCACCGGCAACGCGAAGGCAAAAGTCTTGGCCGACACACTCGATGCAGCCACGGGAAAATTCCTCGAGAATGACAAAAGCCCCGGCCGCAAACTAGGCACACTCGACAACCGTGGCAGCCATTTTTACCTGACCCTCTACTGGGCGCAGGCCCTTGCCGAACAGAACGAGGATGCAGACCTGAAAAAAATCTTCGCCCCGGTGGCCGCTCAGCTCGCCGCCAACGAGCAGACCATCGTCGAAGATTTGGCGTCGGTCCAAGGACAAGCGGTCGACATCGGCGGATACTACCGCCCCGACGACGCAAAAGCCTCAGCCGCCATGCGACCAAGCGCGTCGTTCAACGGCATTTTGGCTGGGGTCTGATTCCCCTCCGCCCGCCGGGCGGGGCTATTCAACCGTCACGCTCTTGGCCAAGTTGCGCGGTTTGTCCACGTCGCAACCGCGGGCCACGGCAATGTGGTAGGCGAAAAGTTGCAGCGGGATGACGGTGAGGACAGGCATGAGCCAATCGGGGGCGTCTGGAACCCAAAGCGTATCGTCGGTGATTTTTTCCAGCGCACTGTGGCCCTCGGTGCCGACACCGATGACAGGTCCCTTGCGCGCGCGCACTTCCTGGATGTTGCTGGCGTTTTTCTCGAAGAGAGCGTCATGGGGGGCGATGAAAACCGAAGGGGTGTCCTGGTTGATGAGCGCGATGACACCGTGCTTGAGTTCTGCGCTGGGGTAGCCGGAGCAGAACATGTAGCTGATTTCCTTGAGCTTTAGTGCAGCCTCAAGCGCGACCGGATATTGGAACTGCCGCCCCATGAAAAGCATGCCGTGAGAGTTGGCGTATTTCTCCGCGACGGCGGGAAGATGGGAATTCATCTCGAGAACGCGCGCCACTTTGTCGGGCAACTGCTCGAGCTCGTCGATGATGCGCAGGCCGTCGGAATTCGAGAGATTCCGGATGCGCCCCATGAGGAGCGAGAGAAGTGTGAGGATGGTGACCTGCGAGGTGAAGGATTTGGTCGCGGCCACGCCGATTTCCGGACCTGCGTGCATGTAGACGCCTCCGTCGCTCTCACGGGCGATGGTGCTGGCCACATTGTTGCAAATGCCGAGCGTCCGGTGACCCTTGCGCTGGCTTTCGCGCAGCGCTGCGAGCGTGTCGGCGGTTTCGCCGCTTTGGCTTATGACAAAGCTGAGCGTATATTTGTCCAGCGGGGTGTTGCGGTAGCGGAATTCGCTGGCCACTTCGACCTCAGTTGGCAGGGAGGCCAGGCTCTCCATGAGATATTCGCCGACAAGCGCCGCGTGGTAGGCGGTGCCGCAACCGATGAGAACGATCCGCTCGACTTCGCGCAATTGCGCGGGGGTCATGTTGAGACCGCCGAGCTTGGCCGTGGCCTCCTCCCGAGAAAGGCGCCCGCGCATGGCGTCGCGCACGGTCGAAGTCTGCTCGTAGATCTCTTTGAGCATGAAGTGCGGGTAGTCGCCTTTGGAAACTTCCTCCGCATCGAGGTCCACCGTGCTGATTTCGTAATCCCTGCCATCGCCGGCCAAGGATTGGATCTGGAAGTCGTCGGGACGAAGAAGGACGATTTCGAAGTCCTTAAGATAAACAACATCACGCGTGTGGCTGACGAGGGCCAACGGGTCGCTGGCGAGAAAGTTTTCCCCGTGGCCCACGCCGACGACGAGCGGGCTACCGCGCCGCGCACCGATGAGAAGATTCGGGATATCGCGGTGCATGACCGCAATACCGTAGGTGCCCTGCACTTCGCGGAGTGCCATGCGGACCGCCTCGACAAGATGGTCGGCCGAGGGGTCGCCGAGCTGGATGGCGTATTTGCCGATGAGATGGGCGAGGACTTCGGTGTCGGTCTGCGAATTGAAGACGTGTCCCTCGTGCTCTAGTTCCTCGCGCAGCCGCTGGTAGTTCTCTATGACACCGTTGTGGACAAGGACGATGCGGCCACTCTGGTCGGTGTGGGGGTGGGCATTCTCCTTGGTGACCGCACCGTGCGTGGCCCAGCGGGTATGGCTGATACCGCGGTTGCCGTGGACCGGGTTCTCGCCGATGACCTGCGCGAGATTCTGGATGCGCCCCACGGCCTTGCGGATCTCGAGAGCACCGTTGTTGCCGAGGGCCAAGCCCGCGGAGTCATACCCGCGGTATTCAAGACGACGCAGCCCGTCCAGCAGGACAGGAGCCGCCTCGGCCGAACCGACATAACCGACAATTCCACACATACAGCTATCTATCATGCGGGAAGAGCGGGCCCCTTGCAACCATCAGGGCCGGGATCCCGGCGGACCGCGAAATCCGGACGTGACAACATAGGCGGTTTGCGCGACCCCTTTTTAGACATGCCAGATTCTTTGCAGGCTGAAGCAGCTCTCGGACGCACGCTCGGCGTGATCATGGGCGGAGGTGCCGGAAAGCGGCTCTATCCGCTGACCAAAGACCGGTCGAAACCCGCGGTGCCACTCGGCGGAAAATACCGGTTGGTCGACATTCCGATCAGCAACTGCCTGAACGCAGGGATCCGCGGCATCTACGTGCTGACACAATTCAACAGCGCGTCGCTCCACCAGCACATCAGCCGCACCTACAAATTCGACATCTTCAGTTCGGGAAGTTTCGTTGAAATTCTAGCCGCCCAACAAACGCCCAGCGGGTCCGGATGGTATCAGGGGACGGCGGATGCGGTGCGGCAGAACTTGCGCTACTTCCTCGAGAGGCCGTGGAAATATTTTCTCATCCTGAGCGGCGACCAGCTTTACCAGATGGATTTCCGGGAGTTGATGGCATCGCACCTCGAATCCGGTGCGGACCTGACCATCGCCACGCTGCCGGTCGGACGGCAAGCCGCGGAGGGCTTCGGGATCATGCAGACCGACGGGGCGCGGCGTATCACGCGGTTCGTGGAAAAGCCCAAAGATCCGGCTTTGCTCGAAAGTCTTCGCATACCCGATGAGTTGCTCTCCCAGTTGGGAATGCCCCCGCGCGGCGAACATTACCAAGCCTCGATGGGAATCTATCTGTTCAACCGCGAAGCCCTAGTCCGTTGCCTCGAGAACGATTTCGAGGACTTCGGAAAGAATGTTATTCCGTCCGCGATTGGATCAATGTCGGTGGGAGCGCATGTTTTCCAAGGCTACTGGGAGGACATAGGGACGATACGGTCGTTTTTCGAGGCCAATCTCGCGCTGGCGGAAATCGAACCGCCGTTCAGCTTCTACCGCCCGGGCGCCACGGTCTATTCACGCCCGCGCTTCCTGCCCGCAAGCAAACTGAACAGCGCGACGGTGAGGCGCGCCGTGGTTTCGGATGGTTGCATCGTGACCGAGGCCAACCTCGACCGCTGCGTCATCGGAATCCGCAGCATTATCGAAACGGGGGCAGTCCTGCAGAACACGGTCATGATGGGCGCTGACTTTTACGAGTCCGAGGCAACCGCACCGATCGGCGCGCCACCGCTAGGCATCGGGCGGAATACCACAATCAAGGATTCCATCGTGGACAAAAACGCGCGGATCGGTGAACGGGTCGTGATCAGCCCCGAGGGAAAACCGGGCGACATGGACGGCGGAAATTTTTTTGTCCGCGACGGCGTGGTCATCATCCCGAAAAACGCCGTGATTCCGGACGGCACCCGGATCTGATCATCCCCCCCCCGCCGGACTGCGGCGCATTATGACAGGAGATTGGGAAAGGGTGTTTTTCAGTCGCCTATTTTGACCGGAGTGCCGACTTGGACACGCTGAAAAAAAAGCGGCGCGATGTCAGCAGGCAACCACACGGCACAATCCGCCGCGGGATAGCCCGGCAACGGTCCGGCGTGGAGGGCAAGGCCTTCGTCAGTAAGACGCATAAAGAACTGAACCGCCGCGGAGCGGAACGTGGTTCCCGCGGGCGCCGCATCGGTTCGGGTGCTCACGCCCGATCGCACAACGCGCCCCTGCGCATCGACGTAATCGCCGAAAAATCGTGAAGCGTAAGCGGTTTTCTTCTCCTTCACTTTGTACTCCCCTTTCGGAGTCATAGCCCGCGGCTTGCCCGTCGACACAGGCGTATCGATCGCCACCTCATTGCCGACCGAAAGATAGGCGCGCTGCCTGCCAAGCGAAACATGGATGCTCACCTGCGAGAGGTCTGCTCCGTCGAGAAGGCGTGGAACAACTTTTGGAGGCTCTTGGGGCACAAGCATTTCGGCCAACGGCCTAGGCGAGAGGGGCGCCACGGAAGACGAGACGGCAACGTCTTGGGCAAAGAGAGGACCGGAAAGGGCTAGCAGCAGCGCAACAGGCACCATCCAAAGTGGCATTGAGCGAGATTCATGGTTGCACTGGCTAATTTCAATCCCATTTGGTTTGTTCGCAGGGTGCGACTACTCCTCGCTTGTCTCGTTGTCTGCTTTGCCACGCCGCGCAACGCCATTGGCGCACCCAAGGAGTTACGCCCACCCCCCATGGGCGAAACGATCAGTGTGGAGGTCATGCGAGGCGGTTCCAGACAAATAACGCTGAAAGCCTTCGAGGGACGCGGAAATCCGCTGGGCTACGAAATGGTAACTCAACCGCATCACGGAAAGCTCGAGGACTTCCAACAAGCGGACGGCAACCGGCAAGGTTTTGCATCCGTGACCTACGCGCACAGGAACGACGAGGAATCGAAGGAAGACGAGTTTACCTTCCGCGCCCGCGCACTGATCGGTGGCGGAGTAAGCAGTCCGATCAAGGTGAAAGTGCGCATCATTGACGCTCCGCCGAAACTCCAGATCACTCGAGCGGTCGACTTCTCCGCGGCGGCGGGAGAAAGCGATCTTCAGCAAATCATCCTCGTCAACGAGGGGGGAGGAATGCTCGAAGGGCGCGTTGCCCCGAAAGAACCCTTCCATGTCGAGGGAGAAGGACACTTCAGCCTCGGGCGCGGGCGGATGACGAACATCGTCATCCGATTTTCGCCGCAATCGACAGACGCCGTGGCCCCGCAAACCTTGTCCCCGGCCCCGGCGGATCCCAGTGCGAAGATAATTTTGAGGGGTGTGGCCACCGCACCTTTCTCCGCAGGCGCAGAACCGATGGAGGTGCTTGCCGATGGAGAACGCGCGGGAACCATAGCAATAACGAATTTGTCTACCTCACCTCTTGTTTTGGATATTGATATCGAGCCGAAGGGCATAGTTGATGCGCCAGCAACCGCAAAAATCCGCGAGGGCGAAACCGCCAGAATTGCGCTGAGTATCGGTGCAAACAAGAAAGGCGGGGACTTGAGTTTGCGGATTTGCGTCCGTAACCCGCACTACTCGCAGGAATTTGCAACTCAGGCTCCGGCGGTGCCAGCGGAACCGGAACTTCTCACTCCCCTTCTCGATTTCCGGGAAAAGACCGAAGCAAATTTGAGCGTGACGAACAGCGGAGGTTTGGAGGCGCGCTTCTCGCTGGAACTGCCGGAAAACATAAAGCCAGCCGGAGGTGCCGTGAAGTTTGCCGTCGCGCCCGGCAAGGTGACAAACGTGCAGTTGAACATCGACGGAACAGGCGACACATCGGGCAAAACTGCTTATCTCGATCTTGGCCGGAAAGACAAGATTCCGGTTGCTGTCCTCTGGCCGGCGAGGCTTCAAGTGCTGACCAAAAGCCTGGACTTCCGGAGTACGCCGGAGGCGGAAATTGTGGTGGAAAATTGCGGAGACGTTGCAGGCAGTTTAAGCTTGAATTTGCCACGGGGCATTCGGCAACTGGATGAGGCAGAAGGTGTTGTGGTTTCCGCACGCAGCCAAACAAAATTGCGCTTGGGTCGCGAACAAAACAGCAATTTGCCTGCAGGTATACGCGTTATAGTGGAACTCGGCAGGGACGGAAAAATTGGTCTTCCGGTCATCTCGACACGATCTATCGAGAACGAGGTATTTGCCTGGCAACTCAATAAGGATGTGAAGTTGGAACAATCTGCCGACGGGAAAGTCAGCATTTCTTGGGCGACGGATAAACAGGGGTGGACCAACGCCCAGCTCGAGGTTGTTCAAGAGGGAGCGGCAACTGTTTATCAGCCCTCTATTGAAGACGCGGGCTGGTGGGCCGCGATGAAAGCTTGGTGGTCAGATAAGATCGAGCGAGTCAGGAAGACCATCGATGGCCAGAGGAATTTTTTCAAAACCCGAACAAAGATGCCGGGCGAGGGATCAGAAAATGAAGTCAGCGACGCGCAAGCACAACCAGCTTGGAATCGGATGGGGATACCAGCGCAGGATTATGAAAACTCGGCCATGATCTGGCGCGTCAGCGCGGAAGCCATTGGCTCAGGCGAAAGGAAGCAGGCAAGTGCCGAGTTCCGCCTTGGTCTCGCGGAGAAATTACTTCTTTCCGTGCAAGAAACCGTTACGGCGCCGTCAAATCAAGGGCCAGCAGTGCCCCTGGATCAACCAATCTGGACAATAAGTCGTAAAAGTGAGGGCAACGACTTGATGGTCACCTTTGCCCTGTCTCACGGAAGCGAAGACACGCAATTTGCTGTGGAAAGAATCACCGGCTTCCGCGGCTCCAGAGAAAGCGATACCGGAGGCGTCTGCTACGCGACGACAAAGCTTCCGCAGTCGATTGCCACCGTAGCCAATATAGGATTCGTAAGCTCTGCAGGAATGAAACTACGCACGGTGACGGTTCGTTTCAAAAATCTGCAACGCGGCTCGGCCATGCTTTGCCGCTTGGTTCCCACAAACAACCCAACAGGCCAAATTCCGTCCGCGCCCTTCTTGATTGAGGGGCCGCCTGCCCGGCGTTTCCCGTGGAGATGGCTGCTCACCACAGCGGCCGCAATGCTGGTTTCCCTGCTCATCTGGCCGCGTCTGCGAGCAATGGCAAATTGACCGGGAATATCCGCCACGACAACATTCATCAGTTGGCGCGAACCGAAGGGCGAGCAAATGCTGGCCATAGCCATAGGTAGACGTAATCTCGCCTTAGGCCCATGAGAGAGGAAGCGTCCCCGGAGCGAAGCAATGCACGCGATCCCGTGCAATCTGGGAGTTCCCCGTTTATCGTAGCGGAAAACGTGCAGGCTGACCGCAGCACTCGAGCAAGAATATTTCTTTCTTGGAACGGCGAGATTTACGGACCGGCAACCGACCAGGAGGTGATGAAAGGTGTCCGCACTTCGTGGTTCGACGAAGGTGCGCTCTATTGGCACGAGGGCATGGACGATTGGAAGCAGGTCTACGAGTTCAAGTCGTCAGGGAAGAAGCAGCATCCTGAGAATTGGAGCAACCGAAAGGTTGCCCCGCCACCCAACGCGCCAAGTCTTTCCGGACAGAGCTCGCGCAGGGCCCGCGCAAATCGATCTAGCACCTCGAAGCCGCGACCCCGCAAAGGCGAGCGCCAGAATCTGCTCCTCGTGGCAGCTTTCACTTTGCTCGCCGTGATTTTGACGGTGGGGATACTTCTCCTGCTGATGTTGGTTTGAGCCGTCAGCTTGCTTTCACCGCTGCCGCCACTTTCAAGCGCAACGCGTTGAGACGGATGAAGCCGGTGGCGTCGGATTGGTTGTAGGCCTGCGTCGGGTCGGCCTCCATGGTCGCCATATGCGGATTGTAGAGGCTGAGCGGACTGCGGCGGCCGGCGGCGATGACATTGCCCTTGTAAAGTTTCACCCGGACCTCGCCGGCCACGTTTTTCTGCGTTTCCTCGACCAGCGCCTGCAGCGCCTCGCGTTCCGGCGCGAACCAGAATCCGTTGTAAACAAGCGTGCTGTATTTCGGGATGAGGGAGTCGCGCAAATGCATGGACTCGCGATCCATGGTGAGGGATTCCATCTGCCGGTGGGCGAAGTGCAGGATCGCCCCGCCCGGCGTCTCGTAAACCCCGCGGCTCTTCATTCCGACGAAGCGGTTCTCCACCATGTCGACGCGACCGATGCCGTGCTTGCCGCCAAGCTTGTTCAAGACCTTCATGACCAGAAGGGGACTCAGTTTTCTGCCGTCACCTTTGTGTCCGAGTTCCCGCAAGGCCGCGTCGACACCATCGCCCGCGAGCCCGGTGCAATTGCCCTTCTCGAACTGCAACACAACAAGCTCCGCATCATCCGGAGCATCCTCGGGCGAAACACTGAGGCGGAACATGTCTTTGTTTTCCTCGTCGCTCGCATCAAACCACGGGTCTTCGAGGATGCCGCTCTCGTAACTGATGTGCAGAAGGTTGCGGTCCATCGAATACGGCTTCTTCGCCGTCACCGGAACGGGGATTCCGTGCGACTCGGCGTAAGCGATCATTTCGGCGCGTCCCGGGAATTTTTCACGGAAGCGCTCCTGCCGCCACGGTGCAATCACATCCAACTCCGGTGCCAATGCGGCCGCAGCCAGTTCGAAACGAACCTGGTCGTTGCCTTTGCCCGTGGCGCCATGGGCGACCGCGTGGGCACCCTCGGCCCGGGCGATCTCGACCATGCGCTTGGCAATGAGCGGACGCGCGATGCTTGTGCCGAGGAAATACTGCCCCTCGTAAAGCGCCCCGGCGCGGAACATCGGAAAAATGAAATCCCGCGCGAATTCCTCCTGCAGATCGTCGACGTGGCATTTGGCTGCGCCGGTGTTGAGGGCCTTGGCTTCGAGACCGTCCAACTCTTCTTCCTGGCCGATATTCGCGCAGAACGCGATCACCTCGGCCCCGTAGGTTTCCTTCAGCCACTGCAGCAGCACCGATGTGTCGAGGCCGCCCGAATACGCGCAAACAATCTTCATCACCTGCGTTCTAAATCGTGCCGGAGCCCGTGGCAATGCCGCGGACGAGCGGCGCCGGGGCTTGCGGGAGCGGCACAACATCTTAACATTGCCGGCGATGAAGGTCTCGAAACGCGGGGAATACGCGCTGCGCGCGCTCATCGATCTCGGCATTGCGGCCGAGTCGGGGCGCCCCCTACTCCGCGCCCAAGAGATCGTGGCCCGCGAAAATCTTCCCAAGGGGTTCCTCGACCAGATTCTCATGCAGTTGCGCAAAGCGGGATTTATCGCGACCAGACGCGGTAAAAAAGGCGGCTACTATCTGGCGAAGCCGATGGACAGCATCTCGCTCGGGCAGGTCGTCCGCCTTGTCGACGGTCCGCTCGCCCCGATCCGCTGCGTCAGCCAGAGCAAATACGAGAAATGCTCCTGCCCCAACGAGGCCACGTGCGGACTCCGCATGGTCATGCTCGACGTGCGCAATTCCATCGCCGATATCCTCGACCGCCACACACTGGCTGACACGGTGCGTACCTCGATCGCTAAAATGCGAGCCAGCGGCAAGTCGCCCCGCGCCGGCGAGGCGTGAACGCTCAGGTTCCGCAGAGCCAATTCCAGAGTTGCTGCACGCCCGCCGCGCCGAGGATGAAGATCAGCCCGACGTAGCAAATTCCGACGATCGCGAAAGCATAACCGATCAGCGTGCAAACGCCGTCGCGCTCCATGATGCCGAGGGCCATGAAAATGATGGCCAACCCGGGGATCGTGTTGGTCAGCGGAAACGGCGGCGGGATGGGCAGGCTCAGGAGAATGCCGCCGATCATGATCATGAAACCCATGAGATTGATCATGCCCGGCCAGCGCCGGAGGAAATGCATGCGCGGACGCACCAGTTTTTCGATTCTGCGGTAGAACGCGGCAGCCGACCCCACAAGCTTCTCCAGCAGGTCGTAGGAAATTTCCCGCCGCAGAAGGAAGTCCGGCATCCAGAAATTGTGCCCCAAACCGAGCCGCAACCCGCAGAGCGCGATGGCCGCGCCGAATGGGATCGATAATCCGGGAACCGAAACGGGAAAAAGAAAGGGCACGCAGAGCAGGACGATCAGGGCGGGCAATCCGCGGAAATGCAGGTGTTCGACAATCCTGCGCAGGGTCATCGGGCGTCCGGGCGCGATGGCGAGGAGCCCTTCCAACTCGTCGCTCAGGCGCAGCGCCTGCCCCGGTTCGCCGTCTGCGGATGTGGCACTCAAGGCGGAAATCTTACCCAGTTAGCCACTCACGGTAAATTTTCAATCGCCGCCGCACCCGCGAGACGGTATTTTCCACTGCTCCGCATGCAGCCCGAACTTCAGACAGCCATCGACGAAGGAAAAATCAACCCCCAACAAGCCAAAATCCTCGAACAACTCCCGTCAGGAGCCTACGCCCTGCACAAAAGCTGGGGTTGCGCACGCGTCGCCAATGTCGATTTTCTCCTCGGGCAGCTCGAACTCGAATTTCTCGGCGGACGCAAACAGGCGATGCAAATGACTTTCGCCGCCGCGGCACTGACCCCCGTGGCCGAAACGCATGTGGAAGCGCGGCGTATGAACGACAACGAAGTTGTCCGCAAGGAGGCTCTGGACCGGCCCGTAGAATTCGTCCACGCAGTCGTCAACGACTTCAACTCCCGCCTCACCCTCGAGGCTCTCGGCGACTATCTGGGATCTGTTTTGCCGGACAGCGCCTTCCCCTCGGCCGGAAAAGATGCGTTCAAACGTTGGTGGACTTCCGTGCGCAACAAACTCAAGTCGGACGGGCGTTTTGTCCTGCCCTCCAAAAAGAGCGAATTCGTCGTCCTCCGGGAG
>JBEDBL010000058.1:0-13923 GCA_041177245.1 Verrucomicrobiota bacterium | reverse complement strand
TCCCGAGGAAGTCACCGAAATCCGCCGCACTGTGCCGCAGGCCGAGTTGATGGCCAGTTCGAACGACAGCGACATCAAAAGCCATACGCGCATCGCCATCCTCGCCATCGAGCGCGCCAAGCGCCTTGTTGAGATGGGGCAGGATGTGTTCGTTCTCATGGATTCGCTCACCCGCATCGGCCGCGCCTTCAACAACGCGACCGGCGGCGGCGGACGCACCATGAGCGGCGGCGTCGATTCGCGCGCGCTGGAAATCCCGCGCAAACTTTTCGCCGCGGCCCGCAATACCGAGGAAGCCGGTTCGCTCACTATCATGGCCACCGCGCTCATCGATACCGGCAGCCGCATGGACGAACTTATTTTTCAGGAGTTCAAAGGCACCGGAAACATGGAACTCGTCCTCGACCGCAAGGTCAGCGATCAGCGCATTTACCCGGCGGTCGACATCTTCCTCTCCGGCACGCGCCGCGAGGAACTGCTCCTACCCGAAGAGCAATTGCACAAGATCAACGTCATCCGTCGCGGCCTCGCCGGTCACAAACCGATCGAAGCCATCGAGCGCCTGCTCCACTTCATCCGCAAATACCCGACCAACGCCGAGATGTTGAAAAACATCCCGGGCTAAGCGGTTTAAGTTTTTTTGTAGCCTTCCGCGAACCCACGGATTCGTCGGCGGGGACGCCGACCCTACAGTTAAATGTAGCGGCGCCGTCCCCGGCGCCGGAACGACTCTGAGCGCCAGTCACTATCCCTTGCCGGTTTTCCCCCGCAGCGGATTGATCACTTCTAGGAACTCGAATTTCCGGAAGTCGGTATCTGCGGTGTAAATACGCCGCACGCCGTGCTCGCGCAGGATGGTGGCCACATGCGCGTCGGGCACGAGGTTGCCGGCCGCTCTGGTTTGTTCCGCTGTCTCGCGGAAGTCGTCGCAGAAAGTCTCCGTTTCCGTGACAACGCGCGCGCGGGGGAGCGAGATCAGTTTCATTACGTTATTCCAAGCCGTGCGCGGCGGGAGAGGTTTGCTGAATATTGCCGGATGCGTGGCGATCCTTTGGTAAGCCATGAGCACAGGCCACGTCAGACAGAGAATATCTGGGTCCTCAGCGCGTGCCTCGACAAACGCTTTGGCCGCCGCATGCCATTCCGAGGACTCGTCGGAGGCGTAGAGTAGGATATTCGCGTCGAGCGAGTAGCTCATCGCCCGTCGAGCGCGCGATAAACGGCGTCCTTATCAGCCAGATCCACCCTTGCGCCCATGGGTTGGGAGGACCAATCGAGTTGTGTTTTGGTTTTCCGGCCGCGGGCGCGGACGCTGAGAGCATCGGCCAAAAGTCGTGAAGCTACCTCCCCGAGGGAGTCACCTTCCTGCATGCTCACCTCTTTCAGCTCCTTCAGGACGGGATCGGCCAAATCAAGCGTCGTTCTCATGATGTGTGATGTTAAAATAACAAACATCAGATGTCAAAATTTCCCTCCGCTCAGACTGCTCGCCTCCTGGGGCAGTAATTTTCCATCGACCCTTGACTTCGCTCCAAGCGGTGTCTCATTTTCATGCTCACCGCATTTACCAAACATCACCGTCGCGTCAGAGAAACTGCTGTGCGGCAAGCCCCCCTCCAAAAATGAAAAACAAGCTCCTCATGCCCGCAATCACAGTTCGTTCCGTGGTTATCACCGCGTTGTTCGGCGCGGTTTTTTTGTGTCCGGCGCATGCTCATGAAGCCAGCGGTGGCGATGTGCGCATTGTCTCGACGATTGACTCCGGCGGTTCGGTGCAGAGTGGGGGCAATGTGCAGATCACGGGCTTTGTCGGCGAACCCGGCACGGTTTCGTCAGGCGGCAATGTTGTCGCGCGTCAGGGTGGCAACAGCATGATCTATTATGCCACGGGATTTTCCGTCGCATCGGACTCTCTCACCATCAACGAGCAGGGTGCGCCCGATACAAACAGCACGCGCACGCAACTGCGCGGCAATGTGGTCTACGACGATGCCACGCTCGGCGCGGTGGACGGATCGCAAGTGGCATGGACCGCTCCCGTGCCCAACTCCGCCCTGGCCTCGATCTCCGCGTCGGGATTGGCTCAAGCGGCTGCCGTGTACCAAAATACTTCCGCCTCGTTCACCGGCACGTACGGCGGGATCAATGCGACGAGCAGCCTCACCGTGCTCAATGTCCTGCCCGACAACTACAGCGTGTGGGCGGGAGACACTTTTGACGATGCGTGGGAAATCGCGCAAGGCATGAGCGGTGCAGTTAATCCCAATGCGACCAACAATGGCGTGCCCAACTGGCAACTCTACGCCATGGGCTACAACCCCGCGCAACCCGCCCCGGCCACCCTCGCTTCCAGTGTCACGACCAATGGCTACCTCGCCGTGCGCTACACGCGCAATCCGGTCGCCACCGGCTACGTCTTCACCCCGCAGGAAAGCGGCAACCTCAATCTCGGTTTTGCCGCCATGGTCAATCCCGCTTCGGTGACCAATCTCGTCAACGGCGTCGAACAGATCACCACCCGCGGATCCGTCCCGATGAACGCCACCAACAAACAATTCCTCCGCGTCCGCGTCGCCCAACCCGCTCCGTAAACTTTCCAATCTTTTTTGCTGCCGACTGCTGACTGACCACTGCCAAACCCACCATCCCATGAACCCCACCATCCGCATCATCACCATCGCGTTCTTCGCTGCATTCACGCTTCTGCCGGTGCGAGCCCAAGTTCCGAACATTCTCAACTATCAGGGCCGCGTCACCATCGGCGGGACGAACTTCAACGGCATTGGGCAATTCAAGTTTGCCCTTGTTCGCAACGACAACACATTTGTTTGGCGCAACGATGGTGCGACGAACGGCGGCGAGCCCGCCACGGCGGTCGATTCGTTAGTGCAGCAGGGTCTTTACTCCACGTTGCTTGGCGATGCGACGCTGAGCAATATGGCGGCGATCCCGGCGTCTGTCTTTACCAACCAGAACATCAACCTGCGCGTGTGGTTCAGCGGCGGCGGGACCAACGCTTTTGTCCAAGTGTCGCCGGATCAACGCATCGGTTCCGCGGCCTACGCGGCGCGGGCGGCATCGGCGGACAGTGTTAGCGGGGATGTTTTTATCGGGCCGACCAACTCTCTTTCCTTCGAGGGATCGACGGACAACGCTTTCGAGACTCGGGTGCAGGTCGCCGATCCCACAGCTGATCGTTCGATCATTCTGCCCAACTCGGACGGAACCCTCGCGCTGACAACCGACACGGTCCCGCTCAGCAGGCTGGGGGCGGTGACTGCGGGCGACGTGCTTTTGGGTAACTCCGTGGGGGCTGTTTCGGGAACGCAGATCAGCGGAGATATGACGATTTCGAGCATCGGAGTAGCTGCCATAGCTTCGGGCGCTGTGACCTCGACGAAAATCGCCGACAACGCGATTAACTCGGCGAAGATCATCAATGGTACCATCGTCGATGCGGATATCTCCGCATCCGCCGCCATCCTCGACACGAAGCTTGCGACGATTTCCACTGCCGGAAAGGTAGCCAATTCCGCGACCACGGCCTCCTCTGCAAACTCTCCCTCCGCTATTGTTGCCCGCGATGCTTCGGGCAACTTCAGTGCAGGCACGATCACGGCCACGCTGAACGGCAACTCGAGCAGCGCGACATCTGCCGCCACCGCATCCACGCTTGCCACGGGGCGGACCATTTCTCTCACAGGCGACGTGACAGCGACAACATCCACTTTTGACGGTTCTGCCAACGTCAGCGCCGCAGCTGCCATTGCCAGCAACGCTGTGACCTCCGGGAAAATCGCCAACGGCACAATAGTCGACGCGGACATTTCCTCGTCCGCTGCCATTGCCGGGAGCAAGGTGACTCCGGTGTTCGGAGCCGGCTCGACCTCCGGGGGAACAAATCCGGTTGTCGGTGGTGGTCAAAACAATTCCGCTACGGCTGACTACGCCGTTGTCGGCGGGGGTGTGGTCAATAGCAACCGAGGTGTTGCATCCTTCATTGGCGGTGGTCAGGGCAATTCTGTGCTTGCGGGAGCCACCAACATTTTTGTCGGCGGAGGCGAACACAACGTTGCTGACGGTCTCGGAACGGTCATCGCGGGGGGTGTCGACAACCGGGTCGACTATGCCTACGGTGCCGTCGGCGGCGGGATTTCCAACACGAATACCAGCGTCATCGGCACCATCGCGGGGGGTGCCCAGAATGCGGCGAGCGGAAACCTCGGCACTATCGCCGGGGGTTCCCTCAACAAGGTCTTCGGCTTTGCCAACACGGTGGGCGGAGGGGAGTCGAATTCGGTTAACGCAGTCGCATACGCGACCATCGCGGGGGGAATCGAGAACCTGTGTGGAGTTAATGCCAGTTACGCGAGCATCGGCGGCGGCAGTGGGAACACGGCTTGGCGGACGGCCGCCACGATTCCCGGAGGCACAAGCTGCGAGGCGGAGTCATACGCTTTTGCGGCAGGGCGGCGCGCTAAGGCGACAAACGAAGGCTCGTTCGTCTGGGCCGACTCATTGGATGCCGATTTCTCTTCGCTCGGCACGAACACGTTCAATCTGCGCGCTTCGGGCGGCGTTTTTATCCGCGGCGACACCAACAGCGGTCGATTGACGATCTTCCCGGCCACCAGCGACCGTTCCTCGCAAATTTTTCTCAGCGAGAACACCACGCGAACTCTTGGCATGATTCTCCGCTACGACGGAACCGCAGCCAATAACCCGCTTAACTTCATCGGTCTGACTAATGGTGTGGAAACGGCTCCCATTCTCACCGTTTCCCGTGCGGGCCGTGTCGGTGTGGGCCAGCCCGCGCCCACCGCAACATTCCAAGTCGTGAACGCGACATGCGATGGTTCCACATGGGTCAACTCCTCCGACCGCAATCTCAAGACGTCATTCAAGCCGGTCGATGGCGGTGAGATTCTGCGCAAGGTGTCGGGGTTGCCTATCAGCGAGTGGACTTACAAGGCATCAACCAACGGCTCGCGCCACGTCGGCCCGACCGCTCAGGACTTCCGCGCCGCGTTCGGATTGGGTGACAACGACAAAACCATCTCCACCATCGATCCTTCGGGCATTGCCCTCGCCGCCATCCAAGGCCTGGTCGAAGAATTAAAGGACCGCGACAAAACGATCGAAGAACTCAAAGCGAAGAGTGCCGAAGTTGACGTGTTGAAATCCGAACTCCGCGCTTTGCGCGACCAAGTGCAAAGCGCGTTGCCGCCCGCACCATGACAAGACTCGCTATGAAAAAAAGCCTGCCCATCGTTATCGCCTTCATTGCGGTATCACTCGCTGCCGCATCCGCCCAAGTGCCGAGCATCCTCAACTACCAGGGCCGCGTCACCGTCGGCGGCACGAACTTCAACGGCATTGGCCAATTCAAGTTTGCTCTTGTTCGCAACGACAACACGTTTGTCTGGCGCAACGATGGTGCGACAACCAGCGGAGAGCCTGCCGCGGCGGTCGATGCGCTCGTGCAGCAGGGGCTTTACTCCACGCTGCTCGGCGACACGACGCTGAGCAACATGGCGGCGATTCCTGCCGAGGTTTTCACCAACAGCAACATCGGCTTGCGCGTCTGGTTCAGCGCGGGCGGCACCAATCCTTTTGTTTTGCTCACCCCCGACCAGCGCATCGGCTCGGCCGGATATGCTTTGCGCGCGGCCTCTGCGGAGAGTGCGGCCATGGCCAATGTGACCGGAGATTTGTCGGTTGGAGGAACTCTCCGCGCCGGCAAAGTCATCGGTGGAACCAACAACACCTCCAGCCTCAACGGCACCGGCGCGGTCATCGCCGGCGGCGAATATAATACGGCCAACTTTCCCTACGCCACGATAGGTGGCGGCCAAGGCAACGAGGCTCGCACCAATGCCACCATCGCCGGCGGTTTGTTCAACACTGCTTGGGGCGACACTGCTGCGATCGGCGGCGGTTTCTTCAACTATTCCATGGGCCAGTATTCCACGGTGAGCGGGGGATACGCCAACACGGCAAGCGGCGAAGGCTCGACTGTGCCCGGTGGGCAATACAACACCGCTGCCGGAACCAACTCCATCGCCATGGGCTACCGAGCCAAGGCCACCAACGACGGTGCCCTTGTTTGGGCGGATTCCTCGGCGGATGAGGATTTCTCCTCGACGACCAACAACCAATTCAGCGTCCGTGCCGCGGGCGGCGTGCGCTTTGTCACCGGAGGCGCGGGAATCTCCATCGATGGCACACGCGTGGTGACCGAGACGGGTTTGTCCAACATCACCAGCGAGATCGGCTTATCCGGCGCCTTCCGCATCGCGGGCGGCAATCCCGGTCCCGGGCGCGTGCTCGTCTCGGACGCCAGCGGCTACGTTTCGTGGCGCCCGCTGGAAGAGGTCGCGGCCATGAATCAATACACTTACACGCCGCAGCCCTTCACCGAAAACATCGCGGAGATCGGCATCTCCGGCGTCCTGACCAACAACATCAACGTCAGCGTCGTCAACGGACCCGGTTTCGTTGTCGAAAGGGCGGTCGGAGGAAACCCGTATCAAATTGGTATGGATTATCCGGGGCTGAGTCGGGAAATGGACTTCGTCTTTGATTACAGTGGTCCCATGGAGACAGCCCTTGCCGCATGGCAGGCCTCGGGCAACACGGCCACGATCACGCTGCCGGCAAAAGAATTCGGGTCTCCCGTTTACACGTGGACGCTAAGCAACTACCGCCTCTCCACGATCAATCCCGCACCCTCCGGCGGGAAGCGTTACACGCTGGTGCATGCGGGATCTCCGGACGGCACTCTCGACGCCGTGCGCGACAACTACTGGCGTGATAACGGATGGTTCAGCGGACCCGCCGGAGTGCCGATGATGGAAATCGAAGGCGTTATCACAGGGCTCTACCCCGAACCCGTCGTCGTAGACGAGGCGCAGAAGACCATCACGATCACCGCTACCTACGGCAACGGAGGACAGTTGTTCATGTGGGCCAAAGCGATAGCCCAACAAAGCCCTGAACTCAAAGCGAGCTCGTTAATTTACCAGAATTGGTCGACAGATCCCTTGAACCGGCGCGAACTCGGGCGCAACAATTTCTATGGATTGTTCCCTATCAGCTACCAGCAGATCTCGGGCTTTACGCCTGGCACTTTGGGCAAAGAGCGCCTCGTTCTTGCTTACGGCAGGGCCGAAAACGTAACCACCATCAGCCCGGCCCTCTACGCGCCGCCGACGTTCAACTACTACACCGCGGAGGGGGGCGACGTGCTCACCCGCGATCCGATAGCGAACCGCTTTTATCTCGAGATCGAGGGCGTGGTCCAAGCACCCGATGACCCGGCCACATGGCCGATCCTGATCCAAGGTCCCGGGTTCAGCATTGAAAGATTCGGAGCTGGCACGGCAACCTCCGGGGTCAACCGGCCCTATCCGTTTATTTTCGATGTGCCGACCGGTGGCATCATTGCCAATCAAATCGCTTTTTGGCGTAGAACCATCTTGAACGACCTTCCGGAAGATTTCAGCAGGAAAGCTGGCACTTTAATCGTCTTTCCGCAAGGAAGTCGGGGTATTGGTGCCGAAGCTTACCGCTGCAATTTTTTCGAAATGATTTGCAAGTCGATGGTCGACCTTGGCGACGGCTATACGCGCGTGACGCTCGCGACAAGCAAGTCACCGGATAATTACACCCGTGTGGAATTGGATACCGTATCGTGGGGCAATAGCGCCTCCATGAACAACAGCGCGACGGATACACGCACCGAGATCGATTCAATTCAGAGCAGCTTCTATCCGCAAGTCACGGTCGATACGGCAGCCAAGACCCTGACCATGTATTTCGACTACGGTGAGGGGGGAAACATCTTCGCTTGGGCGCGTAACACCGTTTGGCAGGGATCGGGGCTGACTAAAGTAGCCCTCACCGTTGACCACCCCGGTGCGACGACGCGTTACTACAACTGCTTCCCCATCGCGTGGCAGTTGGTCAGCGGGGTCGAGCGCGCCGCCCGTAGCAAACAAAAAGTCGTGATCAGCTACGACAACAGCGAGGTGTTTCAGTAGCGGCCCAATTCCGTCCGGCAACCCCTCAATTCCCTGCCACCCGCACCTTAGAAAGGACTTGCCTCCTTGTTCTGAAGGGCGTGTGTGCTAGGGTTATTTTCGTGAGCACTGCAGATTTGGTTACGACGAATCTCAACATTCTGGGCGGCACTCCTGTCTTCAAAGGAACTCGTGTGCCGATTCGTTCGTTATTCGAATATCTGGAGAAGGGCTACAGCCTAGAGGAGTTCCTCGAGTGTTTCCCGTCGGTGACGAGGGAAATGGCCTGCCAGGTGCTCGAACTTTCCGAAGCGGCGCTCCTTGCGGCGTGAGGATTGTTCTCGACGAGTGTGTCCCTTGGCCGTTGTCCAAGCATCTTGCCGGGCACATTTGCACAAGTCCGCAGCGTTGCGGTTGGGGAGGCTTTGAGAACGGCGACCTTTTGCGCTTAGCCGAAGAAGAACACGATCTATTCATCACCTCGGACCAGAATCTGCGCTACCAGCAGAACCTGACGGGTCGCAAGATCGCCATTCTCGAGCTGTCTACCAATGACTGGAATACGCTCCGCGAGCATGTCCCCGATATCATCGCAAGTGTCGGATCGATGAAATCCGGGGAATTTGTGCGGCTCCAAGTCGGCCCTTCTGACTAGTTCAATCAATTATCTCAGCCCCAGCAGCGCCGCGGTCTCGATTGACGCGGTCTGCGGGAACATGTCGACGGGAACGGCGCGCGTCAGTGTGTAGTGCCCGGATAGTTTGCCGACGTCACGGGACAGGGTCGCCGGGTCGCAGGAGACGTAGACGATGTGGGGCACGGAACACCCATTGAGTGCATCGATCACTTCCGGCGCGATGCCTTGCGCGGGAGGATCGAGCAGGACTACCTGTGGTTGGTGTTCAGTGAGAAGCGCCGGCAATAGTTCGGCTGTGTCGCCGGTGAAATATAATTCTTTTGCGTCGGCGTTTATTCGCGCTTGGTTGGTCGAGCGCTCGTCCCAATCGATGCCGATGATGCGATCGAAAGCCCCGAGCAATTTCTTGGCGAAAAATCCTCCGCCGCAATACGCATCGACCAAAATCCCTCCGTTTCCCGCCATTTCCGCCACGACCGAGGCGAGGACCTCCGCCGCGCCATCATTCACTTGTTGGAATCCGGTTTTCTCCGGATTGGCGCGTAGCGTGGCCGGTCCCGGTCGGAGACGTTTTTTGGCGCGCAGCCCGTCCAAAGCCGCGTTCACGCGGTCTTCCGCAAGCAGACACTCTTTCACATCAATCAGTCGTCGCGGATCCGTGCCGCGGAATCCGACCTCCGGTGGTTGCACATGCACGGTAATACGGTTGCGGTAATGATATTCCTTGGGTGACGGGCGCGCCGGTTCGACCGGCGGATCGGTGACCTTTCCGATACGGCGCAAGGCCTCGGAGACTTGGCGCGTTTTGATCTCGAGTTGCTTCGTATAAGCAATGTGCTGGTAGGCGCAACCTCCGCAGCGGCTGAAGACCGGACAGGGCGGCGCCACCCGGTCAGGCGAGGGGACGAGAACTTCACGCACTTCGGCCCGCGCGTAGCTCTTGTGCAGATCTATGATGCGGGCACGCACGCGTTCGCCCGTTATGGTGAACGGCACGAAAACCACGCGGCCATCGCAGCGCGCGATGCCGTCGCCTCCGTAAGCCACGTCGGCAATGTCTAGTTCCAGTTCCTCTCCTTTCTTCATGCTTTTCCATCATGGGGTCTTTCGCCGCTTCTGGCGATGGACTTCGTTCCGCGTGGCGGGCATCATGCGGGCATGTCCAAAAAATTGCCCCGCAGCCCCCACGATCGTGAGGGGGACATCGTTTATCTTCCGAGGATGCTTGAGAAAATCCGGATGAAGCAACACGGCGAATTGCCTGAAGACTACCTGCCGAATCTCGGCAAAGGTTTCGACAAGAATGTCTGCGATTTCCTGCATGTCGATTATGCGGATGTCGCGGCGCAGGTCGAAGCGGGTCTCGATGATGCCGCCGTGCTGGCGTGGTGCTGCAACCACGGGCGCCGTCCCACCGCGCAGGAAATCCACGTGTGGAACGAATACATGCGCAAGCGCGGCTGGAACGACGAATACTCGGACCGCCTTAAGTCGCGCCTCGAGGGACTCGGCATGGCGGGGCGCACCGATGTGCAGACCATGTTCGATTTGCTTGAGGTGGACGAAGGTCGTTCGCCGCGCGGAGCGTGACCAACAGCCCCGCCTGGCGCGGACGTCTCGCCTTGGCTGCGGCGGTGGTCATCTGGTCCACGCCGGCCATTTTTCAATTCTGGCTGGCCAAGAGTTTCGATCCTTGGACGCAGAATTTTTACCGCTACGCGGCGGGTTTGCTCGCCATGACGCCATTCGTCATTTGGTCTCTTTGCAGGCGCGCGTTTTCCGCCGACCGCAAGGAGTTGCTGGGTTGCGTGGTCGCCGCCATTCCGAATGCCTCACACCAGGTGCTGCAAACCATGGCCGTGGTCCTTCTCTGGCCAGGCATCTACGCGCTGCTTGCTCGCTCCTCGGTCATCCTCACCGCCGTGCTGGCCGTGGTCTTTTTCGTGGACGAGCGATGGATCGCCAAAAGCCTCAAATTCCAACTCGGCATCGCGCTCGGTCTTCTCGGGGTCGCCGGCATCGTGTTGTCCCCTGGTTCAGGCGGAACGGACCTGTCCGTCCCCGGACTCCTGCTTGCCTTCGGAGCTGCGGCGTCGTGGGGTGTGTATGCGGTGCTTGTGAAAAAATTCACCGCGCGCGGCGGACCGATGCTTGGCTCGTGGACGATCGGATGTTTTACGGTGGCGCTTCTCGTTCCGCCGGTGATCGCGTGGGGTGATCTCGGTGCGCCGGCGCGTGCTGATGCATGGACGAATTTCATTCTTATCGCCTCCGGTGTTCTCTCCATCGGCGCCGGGCACTGGCTGTACTATGTTGCCATTCGTGATCTCGGGGCCGCACCTTCGCAGACTGGGTTGCTCCTTTGTCCGCTCGGCACCGTTGTCCTCTCGTCATTCATCTTCTCTGAATCCTTCCAAGCGGAGCAAGTCGTGGCCGGAGCGCTCTTGCTTTCCGGTTCGTTTCTCGCCCTTTCCGCGCGTCCCCCTGCGGCGCACACCTCTTGAAACTGCTGGCGCCCGCCCCGCTGCGGTGCGAAATTGAATCTTCATGACGGAGGATCGCGCAGCGCAACCCGTCCTGCGGGTGGAGAGTGGCGGGAAGGAAATTGTTTTGTCCCTCTCCGGGCGTCTCGACGATTACTCGGTGGCCGGTTGCTGGAATGCTGCGGTTGCCTCGGCCCGCAATGGCGCCGATGTCCGGGTGGAATGCGCGGCGGTCGATTATTGCGGCGGCGCCGGACTGGCCCTGCTTGTTGCCTTGGAAGACGCCGCGAAACAAAGCGGCGCGCGTTTCGTTGTGGAAGGATTGCCGCCGCGCTTCGACGGACTTTACCGGGAAATCGACCGCGATAAACTCCGTGCCGAACCGCGACCGGAACGCGGTCACGGCGGGTGGGTGGGGGATGTCGGATATGTCGCGGCCCAACGCGCCGGCGATTGGCGTGCGGAGACCGAATTCGTCGGCGAGATCGGCGCGGGTCTCGTTTCCCTCGCGCGCCATCCGCCCCGCCTGCGGGTGCGCGAGTGGTGGCACATCGTGGAAAAGGCGGGCAGCAACGCGTTGCCCATCGTGACACTGGTCAGTTTTCTCACCGGCCTGATCATCGCTTTCCAGGCCGCCATGCCCATGCGCCAGTTCGGTGTCGATATTTTCGTGGTCAATCTCGTTGCCTTGGCGATCACTCGCGAACTAGGACCGATCATGACGGCCATTGTGCTGGCCGGGCGCACCGGTTCCGCCTTCGCCGCGGAAATCGGCACGATGAAAGTGAACGAGGAAGTGGCTGCGCTCACCACGATGGGACTCGATCCTGTCCGTTTTCTCGCGGTGCCGCGCGTGCTGGCCGGCATCGCGGTGACGCCTGTGCTGACCGTCTACTCGATGGCGGCGGGTATTGCCGGCGGGTTACTCGTGATGATGCTCATCGACTTTCCCCTCGCCACACTGATGAACCAATTGTCCGGGGCGCTGAAGCTCAGCGACATCATGGCGGGGCTGATCAAATCTTTCTTTTTCGGCGCGGTCGTGGCCGGTGTCGGTTGCCTGCGCGGACTGCGCACGGGCGCGGGCCCGGCGGCGGTTGGTGACTCGACCACGCGATCGGTTGTCACCGGCATCTTTCTCATCGTTGTGCTCGATGCGATTTTCGCCGTGGTCTACTACAACATCAATTTCTGAACATGGACGCGGACAACATCGTCGAGGTAAGGAGCCTGACCGCGGGTTACGGCGGGCAAGACGTTCTGCGCGATATCAGCTTCCGCGTGCGCCGCGGGGAAATCTTCATGATCCTCGGCGGTTCCGGTTCCGGCAAAAGCACGCTGCTCAAGAACATGATCGGCCTCTACCCCGCGATGTCGGGAGAGGTTCTGATCGGCGGTGACAACATCGTCGGCGCGCGCGGCACCGTGCGCGAACGCATCCTGCGCAAGTTCGGCGTGATGTATCAGGGCGGGGCCCTGTTCGGGTCCATGAATCTCGAGAGCAATGTCGCGCTGCCCCTCGAGGAGTGGACGCGCTTGCCACCCGATGCGCGTGTCCTGCTCGCGAGGCTGAAGCTGCAACAAGTCGGGCTCGGCGGATTCTCCGGATACCTTCCTTCGGAAATCAGCGGAGGCATGCAGAAGCGCGCCGCGGTGGCCCGCGCCATGGCGCTCGATCCTTCGTTGCTCTTTCTCGACGAGCCTTCCTCCGGTCTCGATCCCGTCACGTCGGCCGAACTCGATGACCTCGTCCGCTCCCTCTCGCGCAACCTCGGCATCACCTTCGTCATCGCCAGCCACGAACTCTCAAGCATCCTGTCCATCGGGGATCGCGTGATCATGCTCGACGGCGGCGGCATCGTCGCGGAGGGTGATCCGAGGGAATTGCGCGACCGTCCAACCAACGATTACGTGCGGGCTTTCTTCCATCACGGAAAGGAGCGCGCCGCCTGACGCCATGACAGGACAGCCCAACTACTTCAAAATAGGGATGTTCGTCATCGCGGCTTTCCTGCTGTTCGCCGCGGCACTGGTCTACCTCGGAGCGGACCGCATGATGCGGCCGAAAGTATACCTCGAAACTTACGTGGACGGCACGGTTCAGGGGGTCGACATCGGTTCGCCTGTGAAATTCCGCGGCGTGCAGATCGGTCGCATCTCCCGCATCGATTTCGTTTTCAACGAATACGGCACGGAGCCGGGTGGCACCGGCCGCAATGACTACGTGTTCATCAAAATGGAAGTGGACCGGAAACTTTTCCGCGGCATGTTCACTGGCGACATCGAGCCGATCCTTAACAATGCGGTGAAACTGGGTTTGCGTGTCATGCTGCAGCCGCAGGGCATCACGGGTTTGAATTTCGCCGAATTGAATTATGTTCCGCAGCCCGAGCGCGCCCCGCCGCTCAAAATTTGGTGGACTCCTGCCAACCATTACATCCCGTCCGCGCCCGGCACGCTGACCAGCATGCTCGATTCGGTGAACCGCATCATGGATTCCTTCGGTTCGCTCGACGTCGGCGACACGCTCAAGGAACTGAACATGGTGATGCAGAATTTCAACACCGCGCTGAGCAAACTTCAGACCAATCTCGACGAGATGAATCTCTCCGAGGCCAGTGCCGACTTGCAGAAGCTCATCGACGAGATGCGGACGAAAGTCGCCCAGTTGCCGGTCGAGCAGCTCGGCGTGGAGGGACGAAAAATGATGCAAACGGTGACGGGTGCTGCGGAGGAGATGCAGGACCTCGTGGACCGGCTGGAAAGTAATCCTCTGTTGGAT
>JBEDBL010000057.1:0-14012 GCA_041177245.1 Verrucomicrobiota bacterium | reverse complement strand
CCTCCGCATCCTTGATCTCGATCAAAGCCGGTGCGGTGCAATTGTCGGCGGCGAGTATTTTTCCATCGGCCGAGATCTGCAGGAACATGCGCGAACCGAGACGAAGAGGTGTGTCCGTCACCTGCACCGGACCGCGGGTTTCGAAGACAAGGACCGCATCGGGGTTTTTGGCGCGTGCCGCATCGATCACCGCCTGGGCTTCTGCTGCGGCAACGGTAGTCCGCGTTTCCGTGCCGATGATTTTGCCGAGCAGCGAAGGCGCGGCCGCGACCATTTCCGGAAGCATGACCCGCTCGACCGTCTCGTTGCTGCTGACCAAGAAGGGCGCATCGGGTTCGTGGAAAAAATGTTCCGCCGCCCCAGCGGGACATGCGAGGAGGGAAAAGAAGGCGCCGAGTTGGAGGAATCCGAGGGTTGTTCTATTCATGGAGAATTGGGCGAAGCGCCGGGCGTCCCCAGTCATCCGCGGCCGGCAAGATTAAAGCAAAACGGCAACACCGCAATCCGCAATGAACAATGATGCACGAACATGAATATTATCTCCAAAAGCAGGTTGACTCCGCCGGTGAATCGGGGCCATTAGTTTGCCCATGAACAAAGTTCTCCTCCCTTTTTTCTTTTCCTTCCCGATCTTCGCCATCGCGCAACCAGCCGCCAATCCCGCCGATGGCGCGCCGGTCGATATCGCCGATTGGATGGTGATCGGCGACAAGGCCAAGGCTTACGGCCCGCAAATCAACGGGGGTTCCATCACTTTCACCGGCGCTGGTTTTGGCGACAAAGGCAAAAACGAAGCCGCCTTTTTTCCGAAAATCGCCATGGCCGAAGGCGACACCCTGGAATTCACGGCGAAGGTTGTTTTCACCGGAGTGTCGGGCATGGGAAATTTCCGCTTCGGTGTCTACCAAAAGCGGTCCAAGGACCACCCGCGCGGTTGGTTGGGGTACACCGCGTACGCCGGCATCGACAAAAAGTTTCCCAAGGGAGGGCTTTTCGCCAGCGAACCGGGGAACGATGACGGCTACGACAAAGCCACGAGCCGCGTGCTCGGCGAGTCCACGTCGCCTTTCCGCAACCTCAAGGACGGCGTCTACCTCCTCGAGATGTCGCTGAAAATGTCCAACGGCCAGATCGAGTGCAACGCCAGCATGTCACCCGAAGCAATGCCCGGCGAGGCTGTCGCCCGGTATTCCGGCGTCGACTCGCAACCGGCCACCAGCACCTTCGATGCGCTGGGCTTTTCCACGCACGAATTGCTCTCCGCCGACACGTTCGAGTTGAGCGATGTCGTGGTGAAGTTGGTGCCGAAGCCGTAGCGGGCATACTGCGCTTCGGGCGATACATTCCGCCGCAAAAATTTTCCTGCGTGTGCCTTCGCCACACAGCCAGGCCGGTGAACGTTCCGCGCGTGGGTTGAATGTCTTGCGTCACGACGTCGATCGTCGAGCGACTGCGTAATTCATCGGCATCGGCGCGCCTGTGTGCAGGTCGAGTTTTGCGGTGAACTGTGCGACGTCGCGGTCTGTGTGTTTTGTTGCGCACCCGCTGTTGCGCTGCGCGGCAGTCTTCGGTCCTCTGATTTTCGCCGCGCGAATCTGCAAAATTCGCGGTAACGCGGACTTAAAATGGAAGGAAAAAATCGTTCCGGGCAATTTCAGAATTTTTTTCCCCGATCCCCGCAAAAGTAATAATTAAAATAGTGGGCGTTGTTCGGCAATTTCGCTGAATTGCAAGCCGTTGCCGGTCAGGTGTTTAAAATTGCTCCGGGAAAGTTGAAGGAGTGGACTTTGAAAAATGAGACGAGCCTCGCGAAATATAATACGTTTTTCACCCCTATTGCTTTGCCTTGAAAGCTTGCTTCCTCTTCAGTTGCAGGTCACTTTTAGTGGTCCGAAAAATACCCCAGTTTCCGTTGACTAAAATCCCCACAAGTGAAGCGTGCGCTAACGCACTCGCTGAGCTGTTCCGACGTGCTGTCGGCAAGCTGCTCATGGCGTCTGCTTTGCTTGCGGTTCCTCTTCGAGTCCGGAGCGGCGTTATCTTGCTCGTCCTGCTGATCGCAACATCAACCCAGGCGTTTGCACAGGTGACTTGGTTTTGGCGGAATAATGAGTCGCGTGGAAATTTGTGGGGCGCGACCGACAGGTGGTGGAACGGCTCCAGCGGGTCGACCTTGGGCAACAGCAGTTCGCAGGATGTGCTCCTTTCGTTCGATGGCTCAACGGAACTCACTTCCACGAACAACGCCACCAGTGCGTCCGTGCGCGGCATCCTTTTCGGAACAGGTGGATCTTCGAGGATTCTGGATGGCAATACGCTTTATGTCGGTTTTGGCGGCACGGGGAAAATCGAAAACAACTCTGGCAACACGCAAACGATCAATCTGACCATCAGCAATACCACTGCCAACGGTCTTGAGATCAACCCGGTCAACGGCCTCTTAAATTTCTCGAATATTTACCTCGGCACCAATTACGTCGATATGTTCGGTAACAACACGGTGCATTACCGGGGCAGTGTTTCTGGTTCGGCCGTGATGACTTGGAAAACAAACAGCGGCACCGTCACGGCAATTTTTTCGGCGTCGAACACGCTGACCAGCAGCTTCAACATCGAGCGCGGCTACATGATCTTGAGCAATGCCAGCGCCACTGCCGGCACGGGCACGATCAACATTGGCGGCGCCGGCAACTCGTTTCTTGCCGAACTCCAACTCGGAGCAGGTGCCGCCCAGACCAACGCCATTGCCAACGCCATCAATATCCGAAGTGAGAGCGGCAACACCGGTGCCAACCGTTCGATCGCAAGCCTCAGCTCGAGCGGAACCAACCTCGTCACCGGCGCGGTAACGAATAACAACGCGGGACTCTCCTCGAAAATTTACATCGCTAACGGCGGCACTCTGCGTTTCAGCAACGTGGTTTCGGGCGCCGGGGGCTTTTTTCTCGATGGTGGCGGTGGCGGCACGCTCGAACTGAGCTCCTCCAACACGATTACAGGCGGTTTTTACATCGACAACGGCACGATAAAATTGAGCGGCACCTCGGCCAACGCCGGCAACGGCGCACTTCACATCGGCACCACGGGCACGGCAACCGCATCCAATGCGGTGGTTTTGTATTCGGGCACCGGCGGCGGTATTACAGCGAGCAACTCGCTCACGGTTAACACCGGCGGCGGTCGCACGATCGTCTCAGAAAACACCTCGGGCGTGAACACGTTCTTGGGCACAGCCGCGCTGAACAAAGATCTGACCTTCTCCAATGCCGCTGGCGGCGAGTTCCGCTTTGGCAACACCTTCAGCGGATCGGGTGGCGTTACCAAAAACGGCTCTGGCACCATGACGTTCTCCGCCGATGCCTCAGGAATCGGTGGTTCGCTCACGATCAACGGCGGCACTCTCCAGATCGGCGCCGGCAGCACTACGGGCACAATTGGAAACAAGAGCGTTGCCATCGGGGCCAACGCCATTGTCTTCAATCGCTCGGACAACCTCACCTACGGCGGAGTTATCTCCGGCACCGGCGGCACCTTCGCCAAAGCCGGGGCGGGCACGTTGATCCTGACCAACGCTAACAGCTATACAGGTGCGACCACGGTCAGCGCCGGCGCGCTCCGTGCATCGAACAACACGGCGCTGGGCACGGTGGCTGGCGGAGCGGTCGTGGCCAACGGCGCCGCATTGGAACTCGAAGGCGGCATCACCATCGGCGCCGAAGCACTCGATCTCAGCGGCGGTGGTCTGAGTAGCGGCGGCGCCCTGCGCAACATTTCCGGAAACAACACGTATCAGGGCACGATCACCAACACATCCGCGGCGCGCATCAACTCCGACTCCGGAACGCTCACTCTCTCTGGCGCGATCAACGCCACGAATCAATCTCTTACTTTTGGGGGTAATGGTCACATCGTCGTCAGTGGCGCAATAACGAACAGCACGGGCAGTCTCACCAAGGACGGCTCAGGTTCGCTGACTCTTTCGGGAAACAATACCTACACCGGCGGCACCTTGATCTCGGCCGGCACGCTTCAGCTCGGTGGTGGCAGCACCACCGGTTCGCTGAGCAGTGGCAACATCACAAACAACGCGACTTTTCTCATCAATCGCTCGGACGATATCACTCTCAACAACGCTGTTTCCGGCACCGGCGCGCTTAACAAAACGGGTGCGGGCACCCTCACGCTCGGCGGCGCGAACACCTACACGGGCAAAACTACGATCAGCAATGGCGCGATCAGCGTCTCGGCGGCGAGCGGCATCGGCGGAAATCCCGGTGCGACAACCGCCGACCAGGTGACGCTCAATGGTGGACGTTTGAATGTCACAACCGGCTTCACCGCGAACGCCAACGCCGGCATCACCGTTGGTTCCAGCGGCGGCACGATAGATATCGGCGGCTCGCAATCGATGATCCAGGGCGGCGGTTTGAACGGCAGCGCCGCGCTCACCAAGACGGGCGCGGGCACGCTGGCGTTGACCAACACAGCGGGGAATTACAGCGGCGCGATCACGCTGACTAATGGCGGTTTGAAAGTTAACACATCACTGGGCTCTGCGACGGTCAGCGTGGGCAACACTGTCTCCAAGGGATCCGTCCTCTCCGGCGCGGGCACGCTCGGCGCGGTAACCATCAATTCGGGTGGTCTGATTTCCCCGGGCAACAGTCCCGGGACCTTGAGTGTCTCCGCGCTCACGCTCAATGGCGGGGGCGGCTACCAATGGGAGGTTACCGATGCGACAGGCGGTGCCGGCACGGGTTGGGACGTGATCAGTGTCGGCAGCGGCACGGGCACCGTGACGGTCGGGGCCACCTCGGGAAGCCAATTCACCATCTACGTTACCGGAAACAATCCTTCGAACTTCAACAGTGCCAGCAATTACACTTGGGCCTTTGTCGATTCGCAAACGGTCACCGGATTCGCTGCGAACGCCTTTGCCATCGATACGAGCGCATTCACCGGCTACAGCGGCAGCCTCGGAAGTTTTGCCGTCGGCACCAATTCAAGCGGTGACATGACCCTGGTCTACTCGGGCGCCGCTTCAGCCTACGACGTCACGGTTGGGGCAAGCACCGCGACGGCGCAAGGTTCGGCCACCGGCGGCGCAGGACAGTTCACAGGAGCAGCTGCCTTGAACAAACTCGGTGCAGGCACTCTCATCATGACCAACTCCGCTAACGATTACACGGGTGTTACTACGGTCAAGGAAGGCACGATCCAAATCAACGTCAACGCCCCGAACGGCTCGGCTGGTGCCTTGGGCAATGCTTCCACTGGTGTGCTCGTCGGTGACAACACCAATGCAGCGGCCGCTGGCTTGAACTTGGGTGCTGCTGGCGCCACCAACTCACGCGCCCTGACCATGGTCGCTGGCACCGGGGCGGCGGATAGAACTCTCAGCACAACGATCGTCAGCGGCACCGCGGAACAGGCCGGCAATGTCGCGCTCAATACCAACTCGGTCTTCAGCGCCGCATCCGGCGGGACGTTGCTGGTGTCCGGTGTGGTTTCCGGCGCCGGTGCGCTGGCCATCTCGAATGGGGGTACAACGGTCCTCTCCGGCGCAAACACCTACACCAATACCACCACGGTGCTGAACGGCGCTACGCTTCTCGCCGCCAACTCGACCGCGCTCGGCACGACAGACGGTGCAACCACCGTGAATTCGGGCGGCGCCTTGGCGCTGAGTAACGGGATCACCTCGGCCGAATCGATCACGCTGGGCGGCACAGGCATCGCCTCGGACGGCGCGATCCGCAACGTGAGCGGCAACAACACGCTCTCCGGCGCGCTCACGCTTGCGGCGAACGGCCGCATCAATTCCGACACGGGCTTGCTCACGCTGTCCGGCGGCATCAACGGTGCGAATGCCTCGCTCATGGTCGGCGGGGCAGGCAACACGACAGTCAGCGGGGCGATCACCAACAGCACAGGAACGCTAACCAAGGACGGCAATGGAACTCTGACCCTCACCGGAGCGAACACCTATTCCGGCGGGACTTTGGTCAGCGCGGGTTCGCTTGCCGGCAATACGACGAGTTTGCAGGGAACCATAACCAACAACTCGCTTGTCATCTTCAACCAATCCGCCGATGGCACCTACAGCAGCGTGTTGAGCGGCACCGGTGCCCTGGTCAAAACGAACACCGGCGTCCTCACTTTGACCGGCAACAACACGCAAAGCGGCGGCACGACGATCGGCCAAGGCACGCTGGCCATCGGCGCGGGCGGCACCACGGGATCCTTGGCCGGCGCGATCACCAACAACGCCACGCTTCTTTACAATCGTTCGGACAACCTGACGCAGGCCACAGTGATCAGCGGCAGCGGCGTCTTGGTCAAAACGAACACCGGTGTTCTCACCCTCACTGCAGCAAACACGCAGAGCGGTGGGACGCTCATCGCCGGCGGCACGCTCTCCATCGGCGGCGGCAGCACGACGGGATCCTTGGCCGGTGCGATCACCAACAACGCCACGCTTCTTTACAATCGTTCGGACAACCTGACGCAGGCCACGGTGATCAGCGGCACGGGCGTGCTCAACAAGGCGGGTGGTGGCACGTTGACGCTCTCGCAGGCCAACACTTACACGGGGGCGACGACAATCAGCAACGGTGCGATCAACGTGCAGAACAACACGGGTCTCGGCACGGTGGCCGGCGGTGTCACGGTGACCAGCGGTGCGGCCCTTGAGTTGCAAGGAGGCATCACCATCGGTGCCGAAGCCTTGAGCTTGAACGGAACGGGCCTCGGCTCCGGCGGAGCATTGCGCAACATCACAGGTGACAACACCTACGGCGGTGCGATCACACTGGGCTCTGCCAGCCGGATTAATTCGGACGCGGGCACGCTCACGTTGAGCGGAGGTATCACCGGCACGCAGAACCTGACCATCGGCGGCGCGGGGAATTCAACGGTGAACAACGCGATCACCACATCGACGGGAACCCTGACCAAAGACGGCGCGGGAACGGTGACTCTCTCGGGCGCCAACACGTTCACCGGCGCCGCGGACATCCAGGCGGGGACATTGGCCATTTCGGGTGGTTCGGCTCTGGCCGATGCCGTCAACGTCAGCGTCGCATCCGGCGCAACCCTCGCGGTGAACGGCAGCGAGACGATCGCGCAGTTGACCGGCGCGGGAACAACGACGCTCGCAGCAAGTCAGACGCTGACCTCAAGCTTCAACAACGCTTCCGCTGCATATAGCGGAACGTTCAGCGGCACGGGTGGTCTGACAAAGACCGGCTCGGGAACCCTGACCCTTTCGGGGAACAGCAGCGGATACAGCGGTGCAACCGTGTTGAACAATGGCACCTTCCTGATCGGCAGCGACGGGGCGCTCGGCACGGGAACGGTTACGATCAACTACGACAGCGGCACAGGCACGCGCGAGTTGGCTTCCTCCAGTTCTTCCGGCTACACGCTGAACAACAACTTCAACCTCTACTACAATTCGTTTTCCCTCGGTCAATCGAGCGGCGGAACGGGATCGCTTACTTTGGGCGGAAGCGGCAAGACATTCTCCCTCGGCGCTGACGGCGTGGCTACCACGCGTACCATCACCGTCAACGGCACCCAGACGATTGCCGCGGATGTCAGCGGCGGAGCGAACAACAACCTGAACAAAGCCGGCAACGGAACTCTCATCTTGTCCGGCGACGCCTCCGGCATCGGCGGCACGATCACCAACTCCGCCGGCCGGTTGCAGATTGGCAACGGTTCCACCACGGGAACGTTGGGAAGCAATAATGTCGCGCTGACCAGCGGTGCGGATTTGGCATTCAATCGCTCCGACAACCTGACGTATGGCGGGAGTGTCTCCGGTGCCGGTGGTACGCTCACCAAACTCGGGTCCGGCACTCTGACGCTGACCGGCGGGAGTAGTTACACAGGAACGACGACGATCAGCAACGGAACTCTGGCTGTCAGCAACGGGGCCGTCATCAGCGACGCCGGCCTTGTGGCCATCGGCAGCAGCGGCACGTTCTCCGTTCTTGGCAGCGAGACGATCGGCCAGCTTTCCGGAAGCGGTGCAGTGAGCATCGCCTCGGGTCAAAGCTTGACCACCACCTTCGACAGCTCCGCTGTGGCTTTCTCGGGTGCGGTGACCGGAAGCGGTGCACTTACCAAGGGTGGCACGGGAACGCTTACTCTCTCCGGCAGCAACAATTTCAGTGGCGGGACCGCGGTGAGCACCGGTGCTGTCATGGTTGGTAACGACTGGGCACTGGGATCGACCAACGGAGCGACCACAGTCTCATCGGGCGCCGCGTTGCAACTCAGCAATGTCACCTTGGCCAATGAAGCGATCTCGGTGACCGGAACAGGAGTAGGTTCGACCGGTTCCTTGGTCGGTTACTCCGGCAACAATACCTCTTTGGGGCTTCTGACGCTGAGCGGAAACAACGTCAACACGTACATTGGCGCCGCTTCCGGTGCGACGCTCACACTCAGCAACATCAGCGGCGGAAACAACGAGCTTTGGGTTGTCGGAGACGGCAATACGACCATCGCCGGCGGTGCGACGAACTCGGGCGCTACCGCGTTGGTCAAGACGAACACGGGAACGCTGGTCCTGGCCGCGGGCAACGCGTGGAGCGGCAACGAATACATCCGCCAAGGAACGGTCGTCTTGAGCAACAACAATGCCCTCGGCACGGCTGGCACCACCTACCTCGGCGCAGACGGAGGCACCGCCACGGCAGCACTCGTCCTCGGCAGCGGCATCGTCAATAGCAACGCTGTCGATGTAGTGGCCAACGGAACGGGGGTTCGCACACTGGGCTACCAGACGGCCTCCGGCACGGCTTCGCAGTTGGGTGCTATCACGCTCAACTCCAGCAGCCTCGCCTTCAATGTCACCAACGGCGGCACGGTTCTCTTCGGCGGCGGTGTGACGGCCAGCGCCGGTGTCAATGACGTCAACCGCCTCGCGCTCGATGGCGGTGGCACGCTGATCGTTACCAACAGCGGATCGGGGATCGCCACCACGGACCGCTATCAAGTGCGCATCGGCAACGGCACCATGGTCATCGGCTCGGGATCGATCGTTGCCCGGACAAACACCTCCGGCATCGGGCATTCCATCGATTTGGGTGTCAGCTTGGACGGAACCCAAGTGGCCCAGACAGCCAGTCTTTATGCGAGCAACGGGGTGACAGTCAGCAATTCCATCTATGTCGGAACCACTCCGGGCGATGCCGCGCGCGTCATCGGCGTGCGTGGTCAAGGTGCCGGAGCCACCTTCAGCGGCCCCATCGCTCTGGCCGATTCGGTCCTCACGTTGGACTCAACGAACGGCGCCAATCTTAACGTCACGGGTGCGATCACCAACTTCAGCGGCTCCAATGCGGTGGTGAAGACAGGCACCGGCACAGCCACCCTGTCCGGCGCCAATACCTACAATGGTGCCACCATTGTGGCCGGGGGAACCCTGCGCGTCAGCGGTAACAACCGACTCGGCAACACCAGCAGCGCTCTCACTATTTCAAATGGAGGTGTCCTCGAAGTCACCTCGGCCGGGACATTGACCAACTCGATCACGATCGGTTTGGGTAATGGTGCGCTTTCGAATTCCTCGGGCGGTGCTTTGGTCATTGCCGGAGGGGTGAGCAAGGATGGCACCGTGTTCACCTCACGCTCCGGATCGGGAACCAACGTGTTCACCGGCGTCATCTCCGGAGCGAGCGCCAATTCCGACTTCGTCGTCGACGGCGGCACCACGGTTTTCAGCAATTCGATGACTTATAACGGGCCGACCATCATCACCAACGGCGGCACGCTGGTGCTCGGCGCGAACAACGCGGTGCCCACGTCTTCCGGTCTGGTGCTCGGCGGCGGAACATTCATCGTGGGCAACAGTGCAACGCGGTATTCGCAACAACTCGGCACCCTGACTCTCACCGAAAATTCGACCATCGATCTCGGAAGCTACTCCGCCGGGTCGGTGCTCCAGTTGAGTTTTGCCGACAGCTCCGCGATCACTTGGACGAGCGGAAGAACCCTCACCATCACCAACTGGCAGGGTGTCGCCCAGCAATCGAGCAGCGTGGCGGAAATCATCTTCGGCACCGGTGGCCTTACCTCGACTCAGCTCGGCCAGATTTATTTCGCCAACCAGAACATCAGCGGCGGCATGCTTCTCTCCGGAACCGGCGAACTTGTTCCGATCCCCGAGCCGCGTGTCTATGCGGCGGCCGTTGCCTTGTTGGCTGCCGTCGGCTGGCGTGAGCGCAAGCGCTTGCGTGGACTGTTCGCCGGAAAATCGGCGGGCAAGTCATTGCCGCCCGGCGCCTGACCGGGTTCCGCGCGGTTGGCCCGATAAGACCGCGTATGCCGGCGTTGATCGCGGAAGATCCGACTGCCGGGCGCGAACGCCCCTCCAATGTCCGTTGGTGGGTGTGCGGCTTGCTCTTCACGGCCACGGCGATCAATTACATCGACCGGCAGGTCATCGGCATACTCAAGCCGACGCTGCAGGGGGAGTTCGGCTTCGACGAGCGCGACTACGCGGCCATCGTGTTCTCCTTCCAAGCGGCTTACACCACTGGGTTGCTGCTGTCCGGACGTCTGATGGATCGCATCGGTGTGCGTCGCGGGTTGTCGATCGCGGTTTTCCTGTGGAGCGTCGGCGCGATCCTGCATGCATTCGCGGGGCACTTCGCCGCGCTGCTTTTTCCCACGTTTTCCATCGATCCTCCGGGCGTGGTCATGCTCGGCGGGGCTGCGGCGGGATTCGCCGTCGCCCGCCTTGTGCTCGGCTTGGGTGAGGCCGGCAATTTTCCGGCGGCGATCAAGGCTATCGCCGAATGGTTCCCCGGCAAGGAGCGTTCTTTGGCCACGGGAATCCTCAACGCGGGCAGTAATGTCGGCGCGCTGATCACGCCTCTGCTCGTTCCATGGATCACGCTGACCTTCGGATGGGAGTGGGCGTTTGTGGCCACGGGGGCATTGGGCTTTTTCTGGATCGCTTGGTGGCGCGCCTCCTATCGGCCGCCGCGGGAACATCCGCGGGTCAACGCCGCCGAGTTGGCCCTCATCCAAGGCGATTTGCCGGAACCTGCCGGCCGGGTTTCCCTTTCCTTGCTTCTGCCGCGGCGGCAAACATGGGCTTTCGCCTTGGGCAAATTCCTCACCGATCCCATTTGGTGGCTTTATCTTTTCTGGGTGCCCGATTTTCTAAAGCGCAACCACGGCCTCGATCTCAAAACGATGGGTCTTCCGCTTGTTGTCGTTTATCTCGTCGCGGACTTCGGCAGCATCGGCGGCGGTTGGTTGTCCACCCATCTCATCAAGCGCGGTTGGTCGGTCAATGCCGCGCGCAAAACAGCGATGCTTGTCTGCGCTCTCGCCGTGGTCCCCATGCTCTTTGCCGCCCAAGCGAAGAATCTCTGGGTTGCCGTCGGCTTGGTCTCGCTCGCCGCTGCCGCGCACCAAGGCTGGTCGGCCAATCTGTTCACCATGGCATCGGACATGTTCCCGAAGCGCGCCGTCGGTTCCGTCGTGGGTTTCGGAGGAATGGCCGGATCCATCGGAGGAATGCTCATCGCCCTGGTCGTCGGCGCCATCCTGCAGAGCACGGGAAGCTACGATTCAATTTTCGTCATGGCTGCCTCCGCCTACTTGGTTGCACTGGCGATTATCCAGATTCTCGCTCCGAGATTGGCGCCGGTTCGGTTGTCGCCGTGAAATTCGACGCGGTCGAAGTTGACGTGAAAGCGGGGAATTCCCCGAGATAATCGGGCATCCCATCCGCAGCATGCGGGAAACAATCCGGGCTTCTTCCGGTGCGACGCGTGCCGACCCCGGCTCAGGCCGATGGAGCAAGCTTCAGATCGTCCAGATAGAGCACGCCGTCAGGGGAAGTGAGTTCGAAGACAATGATCAAGACAGCCTTGTGCGTTGTTTTCTGGTCTTTGAGGTCTTTGTTTTTGAAATTCACGGTGATTTTCTCTTCGAATGTCGACCACGTTCCCCCCGGCTTGAAGTCCTTAGACATCTTGTCTTGTTCGTTGGCGTGGTTGTGCTCCACCGAAGTCGCGCCGCGGGCCCCGCGGGTTACCTTGTCTTCTCCGAGAACCTTGAAGCCCCACCATCCGAGAAAGACATTCGCCCGCGCCACGCCCGATCCTTTGTGCTGGAAGCTTAGGGTGTATGGCTTGCCGGTTTCCAATTGCAGCGTTTGCTGCAGCATGACCGTTCTGCTCGGGGCACCAAGCAGGCGATAGCCGAGGGAAAGATCATAGAATTGGGAGTTTTGGATGTATTTGCCGAAGCTGAACACACTGGAACCGGGAATGTTCATCTTGGCTAAAGGGCTTCCGCTGCTCTCGGCGAAACCGAATTTCAGAGCCCTGGTTCCTTCTTTGGCATCGACCGTAGGATCTTCCTGCGGGGAAACGCAGCTGGCGTAAGCGAAGAAATTTCCCCTTTTCTCGCCGATATCCATGTCCCACTGCGACGGCAGAAACCAGACGCCCGTAGCAGGCTTGTCCCCCGTGATGTCCGCCGGCGATTCGAACTTCGGTTGCTCTTTGGTCCCTTTGTTCGGCGCCCAAGCAGCCCTTCCGCTCGGTTTGCCCACCACGAGGTCGAAGAGTCCGTCGCCATTGAGGTCGCCCGCGGCCACGGTATGGACGCCCGAGCCGAGGACAAGAGCCTGCGCATCGTCCTTCGTCAGCCCCCCGCTTTTGGCCAGATAGCCGGACGGTGCGATGCTGTCGCCCGCCTTCCAATTTGCGGGCCGGACATACGCCGTGATCCGGCCGCGGCTGTCGGCGACAAGCAGATCGTCTTTGCCGTCGCCGTTGAAGTCCGCGACAGAGGGTGTGAGCTGCTGGCGTCCCTCGCCGAGCGCGAGAACGCTCCGCTTCTCCAGATTGAAATTCGGTGCGGCGGTGTTGCCTTCATTGGGCAGGAGGTGCACGTTGTTGGCCGAGTAGGAGCCCTCGCCGACGAGCAGGTCGCTTTTGCCGTCGCCATCCCAATCGTGGAGCAGGGGCGCGAAAACATTGCCCCAGCGTCTGTTCTCCGAGTTCGAGAACTTGACCATCGCCTTGTCGATCGTCTGGGGTTGGGGAAAGCCTGCCTGCCCGGCTTGGGGAAGGAGAAAGATGTCGCCGAAGTAATTGCCCGCGACCAATCCCGTTTTGCCCGCGCCCAAGTCGGCCAGCGACAGCCTGACGCCCATGCGGCGCTGTGACCAAATGTTTTGCCTCTGCACGCCCCCGGCTCCGGGAAGTTCCGGTGGGGGAAGGCCGTCAGTGAGGCTGAGGTAAGGCGTCGAGGGAATGCCGGACGTGAACTTCGGGGACTCCTTCGTGCCGGAATTCAAATAGTAGCGGAAGTAGCCCAAAGGATCCGCTGTCGCGAGATCGAGCAGGCCGTCGTTGTTGATGTCTTTCACCGCGACCGACAAAGGCATCGGCATATCGCCGATGGCTCCCGCCTCGTTCAGAACAGGCAGATAGCCGCGGAATCCGGCGAGGAATCCGTCCTTGTCCACGCCTGTCCACAGGTTCGGAGATTGAAGTGTCCGCTCGAAGCCGCCGTTGCGGATGAGATTTGCCGGGGCGGCGGGGGGATTTTGCGCCTGCGAGGCGACGACGGCTATGAACAGTAATCCTGCAATGCGGGCGGACTGCATCCGTGCGAACGTACAACCGTTCAGCTCCGGAGGCGAGCCGTCTCTTGTCCGTAGGATTCCGCCTCGGCCAGCCAAGAGGCGCCGGTCGGCACATCGCTACGGCGGCAGAATTCATCCCACACGGCGCCCCAGGGCATGGATTTTGCCTCTTCGAGCAAGGCGAGGCGGGTGGTGTGGTTTCCGCTTTCCTCCGCCTGACGGAGGAGCGCCGAAGGTTCGAGGAGGGCGAGAAGAAGCGCCTTTTGCGTGGCGCGGATGCCGATGACCCACGCGGCGACGCGGTTGATGCTCGCATCGAAGTAGTCGAGGCCGATGCTGGTGCGCCCGAGAAAATCTCCGCGGACCAGTTCCTCCATCACGGCGC
>JBEDBL010000056.1:0-14022 GCA_041177245.1 Verrucomicrobiota bacterium | reverse complement strand
GCCCATGTGTGCGATGAAGACACAACGGTGATCGGCATCGATGGCGACCATCTGCAGTCCGACAACAAGTTCCGCGTGCGTTCGTTTCCGGGAGTGGGTCCGGCCGGGGCCTATTACAATCCGCAGCTCGCGGGCGCCGTCGAGGAGGAGACGGCCAAAGCAGACATCGTCCACCTGCATGGTTTCTATACCTATCCCATGTTGCGTGGTTGGCGTGCGGCCAAGCGCCACGACAAACCGGTCGTTCGTCATGCGCATGGCATCCTCGAGCCGTGGATCTTGCAGCGCTCGCGCCTCAAGAAAGCCATCGCGCATTTTGTTTTCGAGGATGACGCTTTCGCCGGCACGTCATTGTGGCGCGCGTTGACCACGGCCGAGGCCGACCAGATCCGCAAAAACGGCGGAAAAGGTGAGATTGTTGTCGTTCCCACCGGCATCGACTTGGGGCCGATCGACACGGCGCCTTGCAAGAAGGCGGAGCGCAAGACTCTGATCTTCCTGTCTCGTCTGCACAAAAAGAAGGGCCTCGATCTGCTTTTGCCGGCTTGGCAGCGCATTCAGCCTCGCTTCCCCGAGTGGAAACTCGCCATCGGTGGCAAAGAGGAAGACGGCACTGGCCAGTGGGCAGCCGCTTACGTGAAAGCGAACGGTCTCACGGACTCGGTGGACGTAATCGGTCCTATTCCTCAAGGTGGAAAGTTCGAATTCATCAAGTCGGGTTCTGCTTTTATTCTTCCTTCGTATTCCGAAGGATTTTCCATGGGTATCTTGGAGGCGATGGCCTGCGAGCTTCCCGTCATTTGCACCGATGCCTGCCACTTTCCCGAGGCCGCCAGTCTGGGCGGGGGATGGGAATGTGAAGCCTCGATCGACTCTGTCGCCGATGCGCTGGTGGCGCTTATGAGTTGCAGCGAGTCCGAGTTGGCCGACCGCGGCCGCAGCGCGCGGAAACTAGCAGAGCAAAACTATACTTGGGACAAGTTGGCCAACGATCTGCATGCCGCTTGCCGCGGTCTGCTTCCCTGAGCCGGCGCTTGTCGTTGCTCCCTCCTTTTTACGCTTTGCGCGTTTTCCAAACCTCTATTTCATGACCGGGGTCACCAGCAAATCGCCGTCGGCCAAATCAGTCGATTCGTCCTACGGGCAGATTCTCAAAGCATCGTCCATCCTCGGTGGAACGCAGGTCTTGGTCTACCTGATCAGCCTGATCAAAAACAAAGTCGCGGCCGTCCTGCTCGGTCCGGGCGGTGTCGGGCTCATCGGCCTCTACACCTCGGCCATCTCCATGGTGGCGATTGCCGCCGGTTTGGGCCTCAACTCGAGCGGGGTGCGCGAAGTCGCTGAGGCGGAAGCGAGCAAAGATGCGCGGAAAGTTGCACGCGTCACCCTCGTTCTCCGACGTCTTTGCTGGCTCTCGGGCTTCGTTGGATGGCTGGTCACCATTGCATTGGCTTGGCCTCTGAGTCGCTGGACCTTCGGGTCGACGGACAAAGCTCTCCATATCGTGCTGCTTGGAAGCACCGTGATGCTCGGCGCGATTGCCGGCGGACAAGCAGCTCTTTTACAGGGCATGCGGCGGATCGCCGACCTCGCAAAGGTGAATCTTCTTTGCGTGGTGGCGGGCACAATCATTTCGATCGCGCTTTATGCGTGGGCCGGTGCGAGGGGTGTTGTGCCCGCATTGATTCTCGCCGCGGCGGCCAGCACGCTGGTCAATTGGTTCTTCGCGCGCATGGTGAAAGTGGAGCCGTGCCAGCTCTCTTGGTACGAAACTTTCCGCCAAGCCGGACCTTTGCTTCGCTTGGGTCTTGCCCTTACGTGGAACGGTTTGCTTGTCACGGCGGTGGCCTTCGTGGCGCGCGCTTTGATTGTTCGCGAAACGGGATTGGATGCAAGCGGGCTGTATCAGGCTGCTTGGACTATCTCCGGCATGTTCTCCGGGTTTGTGCTCAGCGCGATGAGCGCCGACTTTTACCCACGCTTGGCCGGAGTGTCGGAGGACAATGTGGCACTGAAGAGATTGGTCAACGAGCAGACCGAAGTTGGACTGCTTCTTGCCTTGCCGGGAATTCTCGGCACGCTGGTCTTTGCCCCGGCTCTGCTCGAATTGCTCTACACCTCCAAGTTCGTTCCAGCGGCGGATTTGCTTCCTTGGTTCCTCACCGGTGTGTTTATTCAGGTGATCAGCTGGCCGATCGGTTTTGTCCTTTTGGCCAAAAGCCAGTCGTTCACGTTTGCGTGGGTCGAGACCGTGATCCAGGGCGCGCAGGTGACGATGATCTATCTTCTTGTCAGCCGATTTGCCTTGGTGGGAGCTGCAGCGGCCTTTGCCCTCACGCAATGTATCCACATCGGTCTCTATTTTGCTGTCGTCAGGCACAAGGCTGGCTTTGGTTGGAACAAGTCTGTGATGCGCCTCTTGGCGACCTGCGCCTTTTTCATGCTCGCCGGTCTGCTTCTCCATTTTTTCGCAGCGGGTTGGACGCGGCTTGTAGCGGGCGCGGTGGTTGTTGGCGCTTGCGGGATGTTCGCCTTGGGCAAGCTTCTCGGCATGGTCGATCCGTCCACGCGTATCGGCAAACTCATTTGGGGCGTGCCTTTTGCCCGTACCTTGGCCGGTGCCGGGCGTTCGCACTGAGATCCACTATCGCCCGTGGAAGAGCCCGCCATTTCCGTCGTCATTCCCGCCTACAACAGGGCGAAATTGATCGGTCAGACGCTTTGCAGTCTCCTCCATCAGTCCCTACCGGCCGATGAGATTATCGTGGTGGATGACGGATCGACCGACTCGACCGCAGAAGCGGCGGAGGTTGCGTTTTCAGTTTTCAGCAGGCAGTTGTCAGCGAGCGGCAGGTTGCCGGAGTTCAAGGTGATTCGCCAGGAGAACGCCGGGCCGGGTGCGGCGAGGAACCGAGGATTTGTGGAGAGTAAAGGGGGGTTCATTCATTTCTTTGACAGCGACGACATTGCTGCGCTGAACAAGCACGAGGTGCAAGTGCGCGCGCTACAGGATACCGGATCCGATATTGCCTACGGACCGTGGGTGAAGGGGCGCATGAGGGAGTATGGAGCAGGGAACATGGAACTGGGAGCTAGCACAAATGAGGGGGAGCATGGAGCAGGAAGAAAGCGCTACAGCTTTGAACCGGAGGGGCATGTCCTGCAGCAGAAGGGCTTGCCGCAGGGAGGCCTGATCAAGGAACTTCTCACACGTTGGTCGATTGTGCCCCAAGCATGTATGTTTCGCCGGTCTATCATTGAGAAATCCTGCGGGTTTCCGGACGACATGTTTGTTGCCGAGGATCAGCTCGTTTTCTTGCGATACCTGCTCGCTGGTGCGCGGGTCGTGCACACGCCGCAGACGCTCGCATTTTATCGTCTTGGTGATGCCGGAAAGTTGACCGAATCGGCGGATGGTCATCGCAGGCGTATTGCGGATTGGGCCCTTTTTCTCGAGCGCAGTCGTAAGGAGTGTGCATCGCATGGCATTGTTCCCGACAAGTGGTTCGATTTTCGGATGCGTCTTTGGTCAGCGCAGCGAGAGCGTGCGGCGCTCCTTGGGCTCCACGACAGCTCGTCCGCTGCAGCTGGTGACTGCGTCTTCGGTGCCGTCGCCCGGCTCCGAAAGTGGTGGGGAGGCTTTAAGGTCAGGCTCACCGGCAACCGGCAAAATTCGTCATTCCGCTGCGGCCGGATGACGCAGGCGCAAGCCGCGCTATTCCCGACCTCGTGAACATGGAAAATTCCAAATCTCTTCGCTGGTGGATTATCGAGGACGCCCTTTGTGAGCACAAGGGACATTGGTTCGAGTATTTGCGCACCTTCCAGCGAGGCCTGGCAGCACAAGGCGACCAAGTTAGATTTTTTGCCAGCCGGGAGTGCTCGGACGAGGTTGCCCGCGCGTTTGCAGCAGAGCCTGTTCTTCCAAAGTCCATTTGGGCGAGGATGAGCGACGGCGCTCTGAAGTGGCGCCGCCTTCTTCGCATCCCCGCCCATGCGTTCGGAACATACCGTGCGGTCTCGAAGTTGCTCGCCGGTTGTCCCGCGCCCCACGCTCCAAGCTCCCAGATCCGAGATGATCGGGCTTTGCCCGATCTCATCTTCGTCCCGACGGTCCTTGTTCACCATTTAGCCGGATGGCTTCCGTTGATTCGCCGCAAGTTGCAGAATGTCCCGACGCGGGTCCTACTTTTTTTTCCCAATACGCCACTGGAGTTCGATCAGGATGGCCAAGTGCGGCTAGCCGGAGAGCCTACAGCCAAGCTGTTCCGCTGGTATATCCGCAGGTTCGCTCCCGAAGTTGCCTCGGGAAAAGTTGTCCTTGGGGCAGAGACGCGGCCGATGGCCAAAGCGCTTTCGGGTGTCACGGGAGTTCCTTTTACATACCTACCGCATCCTGTGGAGTTTCCCGCGAATTCATCCTCTGCCAGCGTTGAGGATGTTCCCGGGAAAAATCGGTCTATTCTCTGCGGGGCATATGGCGCGGCCCGGGCAGACAAAGGAAGCGATCTTCTTCAGAAGGCCATTCGCCAACTGTTGGAGGAATCCCCCGAGATGCCGGCGAGATTTGCTCTCCAATGGATCACGGATTTTCGCGATGAGAATGGCAATATGGTCAGCTGCGATCCATGGCTGCGGGACCATCCCAAGGTTGAAGTCATTGATGATTATTTCGTTGGGGGGCGATACCGTGAGCAGCTGAACAAGACGGACGTGCTCTTGCTGCCCTACGGCAAGGACTACTGTCTGCGCGTCTCCCGCGTTGTCATCGAGGCTCTCGCGCAGGGAAAACCTGTCGTCGTTGGTTCCGGCACCACACTCGAAGACCAAGGCTGTGAATTTGGGGCCAGCGTGGCTTTCGATAACGAGTCAGTTGATTCTTTGGTGCAAGCCTTGCGGGAAGCTGTCGCAAATTTTGCCAAGCTTGATCAGCGAGCCCGCCATCAAGCGGCTGCAGCACGGGATCACTTTTCGGTCGCTACCTTCCGTAACATTCTCTTAAGTCATTAGGCCATGGATCTGCGCCTCTACACGGGATCGTTCTTGTGTTTTCTCTACAACGATCTCATTGGCAAACTGCCCTCCCGCACCCTCCGCAACGCGTTCCTCCGAAATTACTTCGGCGGTTTTGGAGCCGGATCTTCGGTCCAGATGCACTGTCGATTTCTCAACGCGAGACGGATTCATCTCGGAGAGCGGAACATTGTCAATTTCGGCTGCTTGCTGGACGGGCGAACCTATGAAATTCGGTTTGGCAATGACGTGTCTATCGGACCGGAAGCCACCATTTTGACGCTGGGGCATGACCCGCAATCTCCGGACTTTGCCGGCACGGGAGGAGCGGTGACCATCGGGGATCACGCGTGGATTGCCTACCGTGCGATCATTCTTCCCGGTGTCACAATCGGGAAGGGGGCTGTCGTGGGGGCGGGTGCCGTGGTCAGTCGCGATGTGGCGCCTTACACGATCGTGGCGGGTAATCCGGCGAAGTATGTGAAGGATCGCGAGCGGCACTTAACTTACCGTTCATCTCATGCCCCTTGGCTTAGATAATCTATTGAAGCACCGCAAAATTCGGTTGGTATAAAATACCGATTATGTGTTCCCTGCCTTCTTGCAAAAAAGTCTTCCGTATACTTCTTGTCCAACTCCCGAAACACTAGCGTCATATGCACCAGCACCGAAAAAACACTAATAGCGATGCCAACCGACTGTTTGGTGAGCTGAAACCCGACTGTTACTATTTCCGTGGCGACTTGCCTTGCCGCCCGCACACTCTGCGCGGAGTGAGCTGCACATGCGACGAATACATTCAAGTCAAGCGTCGCGGCGTTATCATCAAGCTTGGGGCGGCGGGAGATGTTCTGCGCACTACACCTTTGCTCCGTGCCCTAGATCCACTGCGGACCGGCACGAAGGTTCTTTGGATCACAGACAACCCGGACCTTTTGCCTCCGGAGGCCTGCGAAGCAGTCAAGCCCACTGCGCCTGTGCTTGCGCGGCTGGCGGCGGAGGAGTGGGACTTTTGTTGGAGCCTCGACAAAGACATTAATGCCTGTGCTTTGGCTTCATGGACAAAAGCGAAATCCTACGCCGGGTATCATTTGAAAAACGGTGTGCCCGCCCCGATCGACGACAGAGCGGTTCACAAGTTCATCACCGGGCTCGACAATCCTTACAGCAAGTTAAACACCCTCAACTACGTCCAAGAGATCTTCGACACGGTGGGGCTGTCCTACAATGGCGAAGAATACTGGTTGCGCGAGCCCAAGGCTGAGTCCGAGAGAATTGCCGAGGAGATTCTCCCCGGCGATGGTTGGGTCGGTCTCAACACCGGTGCCGGCGCGCGATGGCCCACACGGATATGGCCGCAAGATCACTGGGCCAAGTTGATCGAGTTGCTCAAGGCCGAGGGTCTGAAACCGGTGATTCTCGGCGGCCCGGAAGAAGTGCAACTTAACGAGCGTCTCGCGGTTGCAACCGGTTGCCTCTGGCCAGGAGTCAAACCGCTGGACGTCTTTTATGCTATGGTGGCGCGGTGTGAGTGTCTGGTGACCAGCGTGACGCAAGCGCTTCATTTGGCGATTGCTGCGAAAACGCCCTTGGTTCTCTTCAACAACATCTTCAACGCGCACGAGTTCGAGTTGTATGGACGCGGGGAGGTTCTGGGCCCACCCGTGGCCTGCGACTGCTTTTACGATGCGAAGTGCCGCACTGGCCGCGATTGCATCAAAGAAATCGCGCCACTGCGTGTGACTGAGGCTGTTCTTCGATCTTGTGAGTAATGCCTTGCTGGCGTTTGTGAAAACATGCAGCAAGGCTCAATTCATTCGATCGTGATACTCTGTCCCGCGGCAGTGGGTGGAGCTGCCGAGCATGTGTATTATCAGGCACGTGCGTTGCAGGAACTTGGTGTCAATGTATCTATTCTCTGCCCGCCAAACTATCTCGAGAATAGACCTTTGGATGTGCCTACGGTGCGGAGGTTGCTTCCAGGCGACGTAAAGGGACGGGGCAGTGGGACACCGGGATTTGTTGGGCTACAAAGGCTGCGAAATGCTCTGGTGTTTTTTGCCAGAGTTGTGGGCGCATTTTGGGTTCTGGCTTGGGTGGTTGCTGTCCGGCGCCCGGACGCGGTGTTGGTTGCGAGCTTTATGGAATATTTCTCGCCGTTTTGGGTATGGCCACACCTTCTCTTGTCAAGATTGTGTGGAGTTATCTACGCGGCGAACTTGCAGGACCCAGTGCGCTCTTGGCGGCTTGGGCCCAAGTGGTGGCACGAGTTGTCTGTTCGTCTCGCCTTCGCTCCGTTGTCGGTCGCTTTAATTCATGAACTTCTTCCTGATCGCTCCATCGTTCCTAGCCATGTTGTGCTCGTCCAGGTGCCTGTTGGGGTTTATGAGCTAAAGTCTGGGCAAGTGGACTCGGAGGCCGTGCGGCGGGGGTGGGCAGCTGGTAAAGACCAAGTTGCGTTCTTGGCGTTCGGATTTATCAGGGACAATAAGAATTTGGATCTCCTAATCCGCGCGCTTGCTCAAGTGCCTAAAGCCTTTTTGGCGGTTGTCGGGCGTTGCCAATCCTCAACAAATAAGCCGCTCCAGTATTACCGCGACTTAGCGGTGAGCTGTGGAGTTGCTGGCCGGGTCCATTTTAGCGAGGAGTTCGTGCCTGACGAAAACCTTGCGGGTTATTTCTCGGCGGCAGACATAATAGCCATCACTTATAACGAGCATTTCCATTCGCAAAGCGGCGTCCTAAATGTAGCCGCTCGGTGTCGCAAGCTCGTGCTCGCATCCTCTGGCGATGGCCCGCTCAAGTCTGCAGTGATAAAGTTTCGCCTAGGAATGTTCGTCAAGCCCGATGATCTTGCGTCTACGGCAGAGGGAATGAAGCACCTGTGCGACGACTTGATACAGCGGCGCGTGCTGGAGAGAGGTGTTGGCAACCCGCGCCAGCAAAATGAACAACCGGACTACCAAGCCTATGAAGACTACGCTTCGTGGCGGACGAATGCTGAAATTCTCATGCAAACGTTGTCAGGCGCTCGGTCAGCCTCAGCAAAAAGCTAGCACTGTTTCGAACATTTCATTCTACCAAGGTGCTTTTTTGCGGAGGCTGATATAGGGTAGCAAGCTGAGCCCACCGCAACTCGTATTCTGTCCATAACCCTGCTGGAGGCGATCATTTTGAAAGTCCTTCTCAATACAACAACTCGGCCAGTTGGTTTCGATTACGCCAAGGCTTTGGCTGAGATTGGTGGGCTCGGTCAATTTGTCTCTGCTTTCCCGCGCGGAAAGTCTGCAGACTTGGTTACTTTGCTCGGGAGCAAAGCAGTGTTTTGCGATCTGTGGCAAACAGCTTTTCTGGTCAGTAATCGACTGGCTGGTTCAACACGTATCTCACGGCTGCTGTCGCACCGCGCCAAGGTGGCGCTCGACCGCGATACCAGTCGACACCTCGATGGCTGCGATGCGGCCATCTTTTATAGTGGTGCAGGCTTAGAGACCATTCGTGCCTGCCGTCGACGGGGGATTCTTTCTGTCTGCCAGGTGCATCACACCTATGTTCGCGAACAGGAAAGCCTCTTGCGAGCGGAAGCCGCTGCATGCGGCTTGCCCTACACTCCAATCTACAGCCCTGCTCAAGTGAAGCGACAGATTCAGGAGTTCGAAGAGGCTGACGTGATTCTATGTCCGTCCGGTGCAGTGCGTGAGTCCTTCGAGCGCCCTGGTCTACCAGCCGAAAAGCTCGTGGTGGTGCAACATGGTGTCGATTTAACTGCCGAGCCCGTCAAAGCAGTTGCGTCAGCTCGTGCCGAGCGGCCCTTGCGTGTGCTGTATGTCGGGCAGCTCCATTACCGAAAGGGGCTGCGATATCTCGGCGAGGCAATGCAGGAATTCTCCGCCGACCAAGTCGAGTGCCGTGTTGTCGGACCGGATTTCGGGCTTTCCGGATTGGTATCCGCGGCGGGCGCCGACCGCTTCGTCAAGACGGGTCCGAAGAAGGGGAGCGATCTTCTAGCTGAGTATGCCGAGGCTGACGTCTTTGTGTTGCCGTCGCTGGAGGAGGGCTTCGGCTTGGTTGTTCTCGAAGCGATGAGAGCAGGGCTCCCCGTGATTATTACCTCGGCTGTCGGTGCGAAGGATTTCGTGACCGACGGCGTCGAAGGCTGGGTGGTGCCGCCGGCCAATCCTGAGGCCTTGCGCGAGAAAATTCGTTGGATGCAGTTGCACCCTACCGAGCGGCAAGCTATGGGTCGTGCGGCAGCGGAGCGGGCGCGCTCCGCCGGCGGATGGACCGCTTCGGCACGCCGCCTTGTGGAAGCGTTGTCAGCGAAAGCTAAAGAGTTGAAACAAGGAGAACCAAGCAAATGACTTCGAGCCTACAGACCGATTCGCTTGTGCGTGTTGTGGCGGAAACGCCTCAAGGGCATCAGCACTACTTTGGATTCCATGATGTTTCGCCATGGTCGCCGGATGATCAAACAATGGTGCTTCTGCGTGTGCCGAAAGATCTGAAGTCCACGCCGCAGGCCACAGACACGGCAGAAGTTTGTCTATGGAATCCGGGCGAGAACGAGCCGAGGCCCATTGGCACAACCCGCGCTTTCAACTGGCAGCAGGGTGCAAGGGCGCAGTGGCTTACAAGTGCGGCCGGCCCGCGGGTGATGGTGAACGATCTGACGGATGGGATACCGGTGACCCGTTTTTACGACGCGGACAGCGAATCTTGGTCGAGAGGCATTCCTGCTGTTTATTCGGTGCACCCATCAGGTGCCTTCGGCTTGGCGCCGGACTGGTATCGCTTAGCGAAGTGGTGGCGCGACTACTCGTACGATCTTCCGACCAGCGGCAGGCAAGCTTGCGGAGAAGCCGGTGATTTGCGTCGGGTCGACTTGGCAACCGGAGAGGAAAGCGTGATTGTGCCTATTGACGAGGCGCGAAGATTGTGCGGCCAGGGGGTGAATGCCGTGGGATCGGACTTTATCGGCCATGCAATGTTCAGCCCCAAAGGAACCCGTTTTTGTTTTATGTATCGGCGTTTCTCGGAGGACCACGCACTCTTTTCCTTCTTTCTCGTTTGCAACTGTGATGGGTCGGATTTGCGGGTGCTGGCAAAAGAGAAGTGCAGCCACTTCGACTGGCTCGACGAAGACCGTGTGGTGATCTGGACGCGGAAGCTGCCCGGACAAGCGGCCGCTCTGCGGGCTGGCGGTTGGACGAAGCGGTTTCCCTTCAAGCAGATGGTCAAGCTGCTGCGGACTTTTCACCCGAAGCTGAAGCAGAGCCTTTTTGCCGAGAGCTATTATGAAGTGGATTACCGTGAGCCCGGTAAAATGGCGCCCGTTGGAGCCGGTGCTCTGGAGCAGGACGGCCATCCTATGTTCACGCCCGATCGCAAGTGGATGGTGACGGACACTTATGTTTTCGAAGGATATCAGCCTTTGATTCTGTTCGACATGGCCACTGGCCAGAGGCATGACGTGGTACGCTTCCCTGCGCATGCCGATTTTCTTGACCCGGCATTAAAGTGCGACCTGCATCCTCGTTTGGATCGTAGTGGCCGTCGCGTAGCGGTAGATTCGGCGCACTCCGGAGGGCGGCAGTTGTATGTGGTGGATATCGGCGACTTTCTGAAGAACCGGACAATCTAGTCGCATGCGGTGCTCGATACTGCAGACCTGCGTGCCTCCTTATCGGGTGCCGCTCTTTGATGGCCTGGCAGCTGGATTGGGTTCCGGCTTTCGTGTTGTCGCGGGCGAGCGGTTTTTTGACTCGAGTATCCGAACCGAGGTAAGCGGTGCCTCTTGGTATACCGCTTGCGACAACAAGTTTCTGGCGGGTAACAGACTGCTCTGGCAAGGAGGCGAAGCGGTGTCGCGTCTTCTTGACGGTTCTTTCGTTGTCGAAGGTAACCCGAGGTGCTTGCGAACTTGGCTTATTCTCGCGCAGGCGCGCGTGCGCAAGATGCCGGCGGCTATTTGGGGGCATGCGCTTGGGCGGAAGGCCGGCAGCACGGAGATGGCCTCGTCGCGGAGGACCATGTTCTCCTTGGCCTCAACGATCATTTGCTATTGCTATTCCGAGCAGCTGCCGTTGCAGCGTCTGTTTCCGCGCAAGACGGTGCTTGTCGCCGGTAACTCAACAGTCCGGCGCAGCGAATGTGTGCCTGTCAGCACGCCGGCTGAGCATCGCAATAGCGTTCTGTTTTTGGGGCGGCTGGTTTCGGCGAAAAAGCCTCTTCTGCTATTGCGGGCTCTGAAGGAATTGCAGAAGCAGGGCAACCGCCTCGGTGCTGTGTTTGTCGGTGATGGTCTTGAGCGCGAGGCTTGCGAGAAGTTTGCTAGAACGGAGGAGCTTAGAGGTGTTTTATTTGTAGGTTCCTGTTTTGATCGCGCGAGAATCCGGGAGGTGGCGGCATCATGTTTTGCAGTGGCTTCCCCAGGTTATGTTGGACTCTCGGTTCTGGATGCACAAAGTCTAGGACTGCCCGTGATATATTGCCGCGAAGAGCCAAATGCACCAGAGGTTGAAATCCTGCAGGACGGTTTCAATGCTGCAGCTTTTTCGCAGGACTCCGCTGCCTCGCTCGCAAAGGCAATATCGGAAATGTATGTGACGCGTGCCAACTGGCTTGCCGGTGGCGAGATCGCATCACAAGCCGTCGCGGAAAAATACTCTATCGAAGGAATGATTGAGACATTCACGACTTTTTTCAAAGGGCAGAGCTCTCCCGTCTAAGTATGCTTTTAGCCTTTGGTGCATTGCTACTCTTCGCTGCGTGGTCTTTAGGGGGCACGACTGTGGCCGTCTGGCTCTTGGCCGTGAGTCAGTTGTGTCTCTTTCTCAACGAAGCGCGCAAGGGACAGGTGACGGGAAGTGGTGCGTTTCTATTCATGTCTTTCCTATTTTTTGGCATGAGGCCTCTGTATCTCGTGCTCGAGTCTGACTATAGCCTCTTTTATCGCGTTTTCGTAATTCGTCCCGAGATGCAGTTCGTCACCACGGCGATGTGGTGGGCCACTCTGGCGGGACTCTGCTTCGCTGTCGGCGCGCAGATGCCGCGAAGGATTCAGTCTGCGACTTGGAGTCGCAGGTTGCTGGGTAGTCGCGTTGCTGCTGTTCGTCCGTTGGTCAAGGCATCTACGGCCGTTTTTTTGTTTTTTGCACAGATCGCCACTTTGCCCGTGATTTATCTTCTCGCGAGGGGTGCGGGGCGAGGGCTCTACGCGAGCGGGTTGGGCGCCTATGCTTACGATGTCCCGGTGCCTATGCAGGCAATCCACATCTTTGCCGTAGTGGTGTTAGTTGAGCGCTATTTGCGGCGCAAAACAGCGGGGAACGTGGCCATCTTGGTTGCGTCGGCCGCCGCTTTCCTAGCCTTCACTTGGCTGATGCGGGATGTAAGTAACTTCCGCGGTTTCTACCTCACAGGCCTCCTAATCGCGGGCATTGCTGTGTTGCAAAGGCTCAAGCCTCGTGTTGGCTACGCGTGGCTGGTGATACCAATCATGGTTGCACAGCCCTTCTTCAAGTATCTGGGTGAGCAGCGCTCCCTGAAGAATGAAGATATCGCTGAAGCCGATATCGCTGCAGAAGTATTCAAGGACGAGGGAATGCTCATGGCCTACTGGAACTTCTATCAGGCTGCAGGAGGTGATATGAATATCTTCGATACGTTCGCCGCGGCGACCAAGGCCGAGCCAGCCTACTACCCTTATGCGCTTTCATGGCTCTACGTTCCATTTCACTTTGTCCCGAGGTTTCTTTGGAAGGATAAGCCTCAACGAGGCGTCCTTATCGACATGAAGTTCACCCGCGGCGCTCCGCTCAGTCCTGGCATTGCCGGCTTCTTCCTACTGGATGGCGGGTTTGCTTGGATGCTGCTGAGCATGCTTGTTTTGGGTTACCTGATCGCTCTGCTCGACTGCTATGTTCTCACTATGCGGCCAGGATATCTGCAGTCGTGCTTGGTGGGCATTGTTGTGATTAATGCGATGTTCCTGACGCGTTTTTTCCTGTGGCAGTATTTCTACCAAATGCTCTACGCCGCCATCCCTTGCTTTGTGCTCGCGTGGTATTTGAACAAACAGGGCGCTAACCCAAAACCGCGGGCACCAAATCTTCGCGGCACGCGCGCAGTTTATTCGGGCTAACGGTCGCGGGCAGCTTGTAACAGGTGTGGTGGACTGAAGACTTTGTGCGAGGGGACTAACGAAGGGGCGTCACCGTTCGATGTGTTCCTGAAGGCGCGGAAGTTGTTTCGTGAGGAGAAGGTGGAGGTGGCTTTTTTGCCGAGCTACTCACCGGCCAGATTTTTGGCGCTTTTCGCTGCAGCCAAGTCCCTCGGGATCCGGACGGTGATGATGAATGAAAGCCATGCCGGCACGGAACAGGCGACCGGATGGAAGCGCTGGATCAAGCGGCAGATCGTGAAGCAGTTCGATGCGGCCTTCGTCGGCGGCGAGCCGCACAAGCGGCACTTCACTTCGCTCGGCATCCCGGCTGACAAAATTTTCACGGGGTATGAGGCGGTGGATAATGCGCTCTTCGCCGCGAAAGCGGACGAAGTGCGCGGCATGGAGCGCACGCTAAGTTCGCAACGCGCGCAGAGTAGAGGAAGCAAGCAGCAGGACCGTCCGGAAACCGAGCATCTCTCAACCCTCAACCCTAAACCATCAACTCAGCAGAGCCCTCGCTCTGCTTACGGTCTTCCCGAGCGGTATTTTCTGAGTCTCGGGCGGATGGTGGAGAAGAAGAATCTTTCAACGCTAGTCGAGGCCTACGCGCGATTCGCGCGTGCGAGCGTTGAAAGGCATGGAGCATCGGGCGCGGAGCATGGAGTTAGAGACACGGCTGACGGCGAGGATCTGCACGCGGGCGGACAGGCTGCCGCCGCTACAATGGCTGAAGGTTCTGAAGTTGTTACCAGCCACCGGTCACTCGCTACGCGCTACTCCCTCCCGGCGCTGGTGTTCGTTGGGAGCGGGGAACTGGAGAGCGCGCTGCGAGAGCAGGCGAG
>JBEDBL010000055.1:0-14092 GCA_041177245.1 Verrucomicrobiota bacterium | reverse complement strand
GAACTAGAACTCGACCCCGCCCTCATCGCCTCGCGCATGACACTCATGTCGGTCGCCCAGAAAAACGGCGCACGACTCCTTCCCTGGCAACGGCAACTGTTGCAGATCGATGAGTCCGTCAGCCGCTGACATCATCCGGCGCGCATTGGCCGAAGACATCGGTCCGGGCGACATCACCTCCGAAGCTTTCATTCCCGCCTGGCAGCGCTCGGAGGCCGTGATCATCGCGAAGGAGGAATGCGTCGTAGCCGGCATGGATGCCGCAGTGGAAGTTTTTCGGCAGATCGATCCGCAAATTGAAGTTCAAGAGCTGAGAAGAGATGGCGATCGCGTCGCGAAAGGCGAACCAGTCTTGCGCGCAACCGGACCGACCCGCACGCTGCTCGCCGCCGAACGCACGGCGCTCAATTTCCTGCAGCAACTTTCCGGCGTCGCCACCACCACGCGGCAATTTGTCGATGCGATTGCGGGAACGAAAGCTGTCATTCTCGACACGCGCAAGACCACGCCGGGTCTTCGCGAATTCGAACGGGCCGCAGTCCGCGCCGGAGGCGGGACAAATCATCGCTTCGGGCTCTTCGACCAGATCTTGGCCAAGGACAATCACCTGGCCGTGGCGGGCGCCGGTTGCTCGCTTCAAGCCGCCATCGACCGCGCAAAGACGGCGAAGCCAGATGTCGTCGTGGAAATCGAAGCGGACACCCTCGATCAAGTGCGCCTGCTCTGCGGACTCCGCGGTGTGGACATCATCCTGCTCGACAACATGCCCCCCGACCTGATGCGCGAAGCGGTGCGTATACGCGGGGAGAAAAACATCCTCCTCGAAGCCAGCGGCGGAGTGACCTTGCAAACGGTGCGCGCCATCGCCGAAACGGACGTCGATCGCATCTCGGTGGGCGCTTTGACCCATTCCTCCCGAGCGGCGGACTTCTCGATGGAGATAAAGTAGAAGCGGCAAATGCCGTTTTTACTTCTTTGCCAGTCCCGCCTTGATCCGCGCTGCGAGGTTCGCGCCCACACCGGACACCGCGGCGATCTCTTCAGTCGTTGCTTTGCGCAGCCTGTCGACTGATCCGAAAACACGCAGCAGCGCCTGCTTGCGCGTTTTATTCACCCCCTCGATGTCGTCGAGCACACTCTCGGACACGCGTCTTTTCATGAGCAACTGGTGATAGCCGTTGGCCACGCGGTGTGCCTCGTCGCGGATCCTTTGCAGGAGCTTGAGCGCACCGCTTTCGTGCGGAAGGCGCAAGGGTTGCGGATCGTTGGGAAAATAAATTTCCTCGCGCTCCTTGGCCAAGCCGATGATCGGCTGCCCGCGCAGGCCCAGCCGGCGCAACTCGCCGACCGCGCTGGACAACTGGCCGCGTCCGCCGTCGACAATGATCAGGTCGGGAATGCGCACTGCCCCGGGCAGATCGAGCCGTGCCACGGCCTCGCCGGGTTCTTCCTGCGAATACTCCGCAATTTCGGAATGCGCCTCGCGAGCCGCGCCGAGCAGCCTCGCGTAACGCCGCCGCACCACCTCCGCCATGCTGGCGAAATCGTCCTGCCCCTTAACCGTATTGATACGGTAGCGACGATAGCTCGAACGGTCCGCCTGCCCGTCCTTGAAGCGCACCATCGAGGCGACAATGTGCGTATCGGTGATATTGGAAATGTCGAAGCATTCCATGAGCGCCGGCGGACGCGACAGGCCCAAGGCCTCGCCCAGTTCGGCCAGATCGCCAGCCGGATTGACCGCGCGCGGAAGCGAATCGCCGCGGAGAAAGCGACGGGAGCGCGCCGCCGTGCGCCGCAGAGCGGTGATGAAATCACGCAAAGCCGCCGCCTTCTCAAAATCCTGGCGCGCTGCCGCGGCCTGCATCTCCTGCTCCAGCTCGGCAGGGATTTCCTTGCCCCGCCCTTCGAGGAATTCGCAGGCCAGCAGGACCCGAGCGCGGTATTCCGCCTCGCTGATCTTCGCGATGCAGGGCGCGGAGCAGTTCTTGATGATGTCGTCGTGGCAATGGCGGTAATCTTTTTCCGAGGGCACGCGCGGACGGCACGAACGCAGGCCGAATTTCTTTTTCAGAACCTCCAGCGTGGCGCGCAACGCGCCGGAGTGGGCATAAGGTCCGTAGTATCGGGCTCCGTCGTTTTTCTTCAGCCGGACGAGCGAAAATTTCGGGAACGGATCGTTAAGGTCGACTTTCAGTTGCAGGAAATTTTTGTCGTCGCGGAAGGAGATGTTGTATTTCGGCCGGTAATCTTTGATCAGCCTTCCTTCCAACAGCACCGCTTCGGCGTCGGACCGAACAGTATGGATGGCGAAGTCCCACACCGAATCGAGCAGGGCGCGCGTCTTGAGATCGGCCAGACGCGAGCGCGCGGGGGTGAAATACTGCGCCAACCGCTTGCGAAGGTCACGGGCTTTGCCCACGTAGATGACGCGGTTGAGCCGGTCCCGCATGAGGTAGACCCCCGGTTTATGCGGCACCTCGTGGAGGCGCGCACGCAAATCGGGACGCTCTTTGGCCTGCGGCATGGCCGGCAATATAGCCCCGTCCGCGCGCCCCGCCATCCTTGCATCGGGGTGACGGATGGGTAACCTCCCGTCCATGAGCAAGCGGCCACTCATCGCCCTTTTTGCCATCGCCCAAACTGCCGCGGCGCAGGCCCCGGAGACGGCACCGGCCAAACCCGACGCCAGCCTGTGGGAAGTTCTCGTCTCCGGCGGCCCGGTGATGATCCCCCTCGGCATACTTTCTGTCATCGCGGTAATGCTCGTGCTGGTTTACCTTTTCACTCTCCGACGCGGGGCGGTTGTCACCAAGCGCTACATGACGACGGCAGACGCGCTGCTGCGCAAGCGCGACTATCTCGGGCTGCTCGCCATCTCGAACCGCCACCGCGAAGCCGTGGCGCGCATCATGCAGCGCACGCTCGATTTCGTGACCCAGCACCCGCAGGCCACCTTCACCGAGGCGCGCGAAATCGCCGAGACGGAAGGCACACGCCAGGCCGCCGTTCTGAACCAGCGCATCGCCTACCTCGCGGATATCGGCACCATCGCCCCGATGCTCGGGCTCTTCGGCACCGTGTTGGGCATGATCAAATCTTTCAGCGTAGTGGCAAGCGACATCGTCGCCTCCCGCCCTATGATGCTCGCGGAGGGCGTATCGGAGGCGCTCGTCACCACCGCGGCGGGCCTGGTGATCGGCATACCCGCCATGGCGGCATATGCGTTTTTCCGCGGTCGCGTCCAATCGCTCATCGCCGAACTGGAGGCCGCTTCGACCTAGTTGATGGCTTTGCTTTCGATCGGCTTCGCCAAAAAATGACTGCCTTGCGTATTTTTGTTGCGGGGTGGTTTTGCGCGGCACTCGGCGCTTGCACCACCGACGGCAAACCCATGGTACAGATCGAACCAGTCACGGCGGACGACCCACCGGCCGAGGTCCATATGTCGGCCCCGGCCGTGGCGGCCGAGCAGGGCCCGATGTCATTTTGAGTGCCGAAAAACCCGCCTCGTCTTATATTGCCTTTATGAATCTCCCCCGACTGGCCATCATCGGTTGTCTGGCGCTAGCAGCTTGCGCCACCCCGGAAAACCGCCGCGAGTTGACCGGACCCTACTATCCCTACGAACCGATCCCTTATTCGGCGCCCAAGCGCGATAACAGCGGACGCGTCGTTTCCCCGCAGGTTTCGCCGAGCGAGACCACCGTATGGTATGGGCCAGACACACGGCAAAAAATCACCGGTCGCTGGGGCATGGGCGGACATTATCCGGACCTGAATTATCCGCAGACACCTCCAGGCATCGAGCAACGCGTGATCAGCCGCAATAATTGGGCGGGTCTGCGTGCACAGCGCATCGCAGACCGCGAGTTGGGCATCAACTGACCGACCGCAGGTAAGCTGCCGCCTTTGCCAGCGCGCGCCCGCGATGGCTGCAGGAATGTTTCTGCTCCGGTGTGAATTCCGCGAAGGTCCGGCAACTGCCTTCCGGAATGAAAAGCGAGTCATAGCCGAATCCGCCTTTGCCGCTTTCGGCCGGCGCAATGAAACCTTCGACCGCGCCGGAGAAAGTTCTCACGAGTTCGCCATCCTTCGCCAAGGCCAGCGCGCAGCGGAAACGTCCCCGCCGGGCCTGACCGCGCACTTCGCGCAACTTTTCCAGCAGCAGCGCACGGTTCGCCGCCATGTCCGCTCCCTCTCCGGCAAAACGCGCCGACCTTACGCCGGGAGCCCCGCCCAGCGCATCCACCTCCAATCCTGAATCGTCGGCCAGCACCCATCCGTCGTAGTGCGGCGACGCGGCAAATGCCTTCAACTTGGCGTTGTCCTCGAACGTTTTCCCCGTTTCCTCCACCTCGGGCAGATAGGGCATGACCGAAAGATCCTCCACAACCCAGCCGTCCCCGAGAATTTCCCGCACCTCGCGGGTTTTGTGCGCGTTGCGGGTGGCCAGCAGCAGGCGTTGCTTTGACACGTCGGTCATTCCCGTCAAAATGCGCGGTTCCGCATCCTCATGTCGAGCCAACGCAAACAGTATCCTTTCCCCGAATTCGAGCCTAAGTGGCAGCAGCAATGGGCCGACACACAGGCCTACCGCACGCCCAATCCGGGGGAAGCCGGCTTCGACGCGGCCAAGCCGAAATACTACGTCCTCGACATGTTCCCCTACCCGAGCGGCGAGGGACTGCACGTCGGGCACCCGGAAGGATACACCGCGACGGACATCCTCGCCCGCTGGCACCGCATGCGCGGATACAATGTTTTGCATCCCATGGGCTGGGATGCCTTCGGCCTTCCCGCCGAACAATACGCGGTCAAAACCGGACAACACCCCGCGGTCACTACGGCGAAAAACGTCGAGCGTTTCAAAAAGCAACTCGACCGCATCGGCTTCAGCTACGATTGGTCGCGCGAGGTCAACACGACCGACCCGGATTACGTCCGCTGGACGCAGTGGATTTTCCTCCAGATATACAATTCATGGTTCAACCCGGCGACCAACCGCGCCGAACCGATCTCGACTTACAACGGCAAGGACCCGGACAGCGTCCGCCTCGCCTACGTCGCGGAAATGCCGGTCAACTGGTGCCAGGAACTCGGCACCGTGCTGGCCAACGAGGAAGTGGTCGACGGCAAAAGCGAAGTCGGAGGATTCCCGGTCGAACGCCGCCCCATGCGCCAGTGGATGTTGCGCATCACCGCCTTCGCCGAGCGTCTCCTCGACGGCCTTGATGCGCTAGACTGGCCGGAGTCGATCAAGCTGCTGCAGAAAAATTGGATTGGACGTTCCGAGGGAGCGTTTGTCGATTTCACACGCGAGGGCAGCGGAGAAAAATTCACCGTTTACACCACGCGGCCCGACACGCTCTTCGGAGCGACCTACATGGTGCTCGCCCCGGAGCATCCGCTCGTCGCGCAAATCACCGCACCCGAACAAAGGAAGGCGGTCGACGATTACATCAAAGCCGTCGCCTCGAAATCCGAACGCGACCGGCAAGACGCCTCGAAAGAAAAAACCGGCGTCTTCACCGCAGCGTATGCCATCAATCCGGTCAATGATGCGCGCATCCCCGTCTGGATCGCCGACTACGTCCTGACCGGTTACGGAACGGGAGCCATCATGGCCGTTCCCGCCCACGATGACCGCGACCACGCTTTCGCCGAAAAGTTCTCGCTGCCGATCATCGAAGTGGTGCGACCGCCGCAACCCGTCGAGGGCTGTTTCACCGGCGAGGGCACGGCGGTGAATTCGGGCATCCTCGACGGACTGCCCACCGCGGAGGCGAAGAACAAGATCACCGCATGGCTCGCGGAGCGCGGACTCGGCCGCGCCACCGTGCAATACAAGCTGCGCGACTGGCTTTTCTCGCGCCAACGCTATTGGGGCGAACCCTTCCCCGTTGTTTGGGAAAACGGACGCCACCGCGCAGTCGAAGAAACCGAACTTCCCGTCCGACTGCCGGAGTTGGCCGATTTCAAACCGACCGGAACGGCCGAACCGCCGCTTTCGAAAGCCGCGGACTGGGTGAAGTATTCGCCCACAGCCACGCGCGAATTGAACACCATGCCGCAGTGGGCCGGCTCGTGCTGGTATTACCTGCGCTACTGTGATCCGAAAAACGCCAAGCGCTTCATCGGCGAAGACGCGGCGCGTTACTGGCTCGGGGATGGAAAACAAAAGCCGGGCGGCGTAGATTTGTATGTCGGCGGCACGGAACACGCCGTTCTGCATCTCCTCTACTCGCGCTTCTGGCACATGGTGCTGCACGATCTCGGACACCTCCCCACCCCCGAACCGTTCCAACGCCTCGTCAATCAGGGGATCATTCTCGGAACCGACGGACAAAAAATGTCGAAGAGCCGCGGCAATGTGGTCAATCCGGACGAAGTGATCGACGAATACGGGGCCGACGCCTTCCGTCTCTACGAGATGTTCATGGGTCCGCTCGAGCAGATGAAGCCGTGGAGCATGAAAGGCGTGGAGGGCGTCTACCGTTTCCTCGCCCGCGTCTGGCGCCTCGTCATGACCGAAAACCAGGAAGGCGAATGGCAGCTCTCGGACGCCGTGGCCGAGATCGACCCGAGTCCATCGCAACTCCGCGTTCTTCACGCCACGATCAAGAAAGTGACCTCCGACCTCGGCACGCTTTCCTACAACACGGCCATTTCGCAAATGATGGTCTGCACCAACGAGCTGACCTCGGCGGAAAAACGCCCTGTCTCCGCCCTCCGCACCCTGCTCGTTTTGCTCAGTCCGTTCGCGCCGCATATGGCGGAGGAACTTTGGTCGAAGCTCGGCGCGAAATTCGCGGACTTCGAGGGTTCAGCGCACGGGCAAACTTGGCCGACTCACAACGAATCGCTGCTCGTCGAGAACGAAGTCGAGGTTGTCCTGCAAATCAACGGCAAGGTCCGCGACAAAATGGTCGTGGCCAAAGATGCCTCGCGCGAACAGCTCGAAGCCGCCGCGCGCGCCCATGAAAAATTCGCCGCGCAGATCGGCGGCAAGGAAGTCGTCAAGGTCGTCGCCGTTCCGGGCAAGCTGGTCAATTTCGTGGTCAAGGGCTGAGCAACCTTTTGCCCCATGCGGCCAGGCGAAGCCTCTCAGGCGCCGTAGCGTCCGGTCTCGTGCATCATCGCGCCGAGCTTGGACACTTTTTGCGGCCAAGTTTTGTCCCAATCCGCGATCGGCACGGGGAAACGATCGGTCCAGTTCTGGTCGCCGATCGCACCGGGAACGTTGAAGCGTTCCGACGTGCCAAAGATGTCGGTGATCATGTTGACCGCGAGCCAGGAGTTGCTGGCGAACAAGCCGCGCACCAAACCTTCGTGGATTTCGTCGCTCCACGGCGCGGGAAGCTGAACGTTCATCTCGGCAAAGCGGCAAATCTCCTGCATCTGGCGCAGGGCGCGCCCCGCCTTGTCGTGATCACCTGACTGCGAGTTGGCATACCATTCGTCCCAATAGGCGCGCAGCGCCGGATGATCGTGCGTTGCGTAGGTCGCCAACGAGAGACGCTCGTATTCGCGACCAGGGGTGGGCCAGCCGTCCGGAGCGATTTCCCAGAGCGGAATCTTGAAGCCGGGAATTTCCTGCGCGTGGAGAACCGGGCGCACGTAAGGCGACATTTCGCCGAGATCCTCGGCGATGAGGCGATGCTGGCCAGTTTCCTCCACAATCATGCGGAACAAGCGGTCGCCCTGCGCGCTATTCGTTTCGCGGCTCTGCTCGGATGAGTCGTCGCCCGGAATAAAACCGGGCAGCACCCCGCCCGTGCGGGCCTTGGCTTCGTCCTCGTTGAGCGGGAGAAATTCCGCGTTGCGATCGGGGCGCCACGGGAAACTGTAAATGCGGAAAAATCCGAGCGCATGGTCGACTCGCAGGAAATGAAAAATTTCCATCGTGGTGCGCAGACGCTGACGCCACCACGCGTAGTCGTCCTTGGCCATTTCGTTCCAGTTGTAGAGCGGGAAGCCCCAATTCTGTCCCCACTTCGCGGTGAAAGGGTCGGCGGCGAACACCTTTTCCGGCGGCGCACCGGCCGATCGTGTCAGATCGAAAATCTCCGGCTGCGCGAAGACATCCGCGCTGAAAATACTCACACCCACCGGCACATCGCCGACCAGCGCGACGTTCCGCTCGTCACCGTAGGCCTTGAGCTGCGACCACTGGCTGTAGGCCACCCACTGTACGTAGGAGAAAAATTCGCGCAGGCCGCGCACCTTGCGTTTGTCGGCCGGCGAGGCGGAGGTGAGCCATTTTTTCGCTGCCGCGTAAGTGCGCTGCTTCTTCGGCCAAAGTTCGGTGTTCTCGTTTTCGCCATGCATCCGCACCAACGCACGGAAGAGCGTGTAGGGTTCGAGCCAGGTTTTGTTCTCCTTGGTCCACGCGGAAAATTCCTTGGCGCGCTTCGTCTTTTCTTTGAGCTGCGACGATTTGAACTTCTTCCACGCCGCCTCGAGAAGCTCGCGCTTGAGCGCGCGCACGCCGCGGTAATTCACCTTGCCGGCGCGCAAGGCGTCGATGTCGTGCCCGGCGCAGATTTTTTTGTAGTCCGCGGCGGACAGATCCTTGATCGCCTTGGGATTGGTCGCGATGGTCGTCGGATCGAGCGCGAGGGAACTGATGATGTTGTAGGGGCTGTTGTCGCCGCCGGTCTCGTTGATCGGCAGCACTTGGACCAGACCAAATCCGTGGGCCGAGGCCCAATCGATCAACTCTTTGAGCGACTCGGTGTCACCGATACCCAAGTCGCCCTGGCTGCGTAGGGCAAAAAGCGGAGCCAGAATTCCGGAAAGCTTGCGGTCGGGCGACAGGTTCATAAGGCGGGTCGCAGAGACTGCCTCGGCTTAAAGCGGTCCGGAAGCCCAAAAAACACCCCTCCGCGACTTGGTGGTCGCTTCTTATTTGTGCCTTGCCCGTTGGGCGGGATACAGATACAACAATCTGAAACTTCTCCAAAATATGTCCAACCTCACCAAGCGCGACATGGTCGTGAAGATTTCCGAAGAAGTAGGCATTACCCAGCAGCAGACCTTCGCTGTGATCCAAAAGACCTTGGACCACATCACCGAGAACCTCGCCGAGGGCAACAATGTGGAGTTGAGGAACTTCGGGGTCTTCGAAGTGCGCCTGACCAAGGCACGCGTGGGTCGCAATCCTAACAAGCCGGAGACCGATGTCGTCATCCCCGCCCGCGCCACGGTGAAGTTCAAGCCGGGCAAAATCATGCGCCAGCGCGTTCTGCTCCGCACGGCGCAACTCAACAAGGGCGAAGCCTGACCGACGACGCCCATCGGCGCAAAAAAAGTCCGCGATCGGCGCATTTGGCGCGTTGCCTGATGCGCTGTTTCCTCTAGCCTATCCGGTTCGCCGCTCGGCGCTCTGCTCCGACGGTGTTCTCCCGGCATGTCATCACGTCATCCCCCCCGCACCGACCAAAACACCCTGCGCATCCGGGGCGCGCGGCAGAACAACCTGCGCGGCATCGATCTCGATTTGCCGCGCGGACTCCTCCACGTCATCACCGGCCCGAGCGGATCGGGGAAATCCTCGCTCGCGTTCGACACGATTTACGCGGAGGGACAACGCCGCTACATCGAGACGTTCTCGCCCTACACGAGGCAGTTCTTCGACCGCATGGACAAGCCGCGCGTCGATCTCATCGATGGAATTCCGCCCGCCATCGCCATCGAGCAGTCGAATAATGTCAAAACCACGCGCTCGACCGTAGGCACGATCACCGAGATCAACGATTACCTGAAGCTCCTCTTCCCGCGGCTTGTCCAAGCATCGTGCCCCGCATGCCATCGCCCGATCCAACCCGAAACCGCGCGCGGCATCGTGCGCCAGATCTCGTCGGAAAATCCCGAACGCCAACTCCTCGTCATGTTCCCGGTTGGAACGGGCGATGTCGAAAAACGCACGCCGGCGCAATTTTTCGAGTTCCTCAACCAGCAGGGCTACCTGCGGGTGTGGATCGGCGGCAAGATCGTCCGAGCTGACGAACCGCCACCTGCCAAATCTCTCCCGCCAGTCGTTCACGTCCTGCAGGATCGCGTGGCTGCGGGCGACGAAACTCGCCTCACCGAGGCGGTCGAGACTGCGCTGCGTCTCGGCAAAGGCCGTATCCTTGTCGTCGATTGCACTACGGACGAAGAGAAACCTTTCTCCGTGGGCTGGCACTGCGCGTGGTGCGACGTTGACATCCGTCCGCCCACCCCCGGACTCTTCAGTTTCAACCATCCGCTCGGCGCATGCCCCGAGTGCCGCGGATTCGGCCGCGTCATCGGCCTCGATTGGAGACGCATCATCCCGGATCGCTCGCGCACGCTGGCGGAGGGCGTGGTGCGACCGTTCCAGAGCGGCATGTCGCAGGAATGCCAGAGCGATCTCTTGCGCCATGCGCGCAAACGGGACATCGACCTGCATTGTCCGTTCGAGGATTTGCCCAAAGCCGACCAGGATTGGATCATCCATGGCGACCGACGACCCGGCGAGCCTCTGAACGAGGTGTGGGACAGCGGCCGCTGGTATGGGGTGCAGGGTTATTTCGATTGGCTCGAGTCGAAGACGTACAAAATGCACGTGCGCGTCCTGCTCAGCCGCTACCGCAGCTACAACGAATGCCCGAAATGCCGAGGTGGACGCTACCAGACCGAAACGTTGAACTTCCGCCTGACCGGTGCGCACGGCGAGGCCAGGACGCTTCCGGAAATCGCCGGCCTGCCCATAGGAAAATTGCACGCTTTCCTCGAAGGTGTCTGCGTGAGACCGGACGATCACACCACGCAGCTTCTGCTCGACCAAATCACGTCGCGGCTTTCCTACCTCGACGAGGTCGGACTCGGTTACCTCACCCTCGATCGCCCGACGCGCACGCTATCCGGCGGGGAAGTCCAGCGCGTCAACCTCACCTCCTGCCTGGGCGCCTCGCTGGTCAACGCGCTTTTTGTCATGGACGAACCGAGCGTCGGGCTCCATCCGCGCGATCTCGGACAACTCCTCTCCATCATGCGCCGCCTGCGCGACAACGGAAACACCCTGCTGGTCGTCGAGCACGAGGAAGCGGTCATCCGCGCGGCCGACTGGCTCACCGACATCGGCCCCGGGCAGGGCCGGACAGGTGGACAACTCATGTTCAGCGGTCCGCCCCGGCTCATCGCAGACGCTCCGGGGTCGCTGACCGCCGACTATTTGCTCGGACGGCGAAGCATTCCCGTCCCGGCCAAACGCCGCAAAGCGAAATACTTCCTCAAGCTGCGCGGTGCATCGCTGAACAACATCAAAAAACTCGACGCCGATTTTCCGCTCGGCGTTTTCACCTGCGTGACCGGCGTTTCCGGTTCGGGAAAATCCACGCTCGTGCACGGACTTCTCCACCGCAACCTGCTGCGCGAGCGCGGCGAACACGTCGAGGAGGAAGCCGGAACGATCAAACGCCTCACCGGGATCGAACACGTCGGCGAAGTCGTCATGGTCGACCAGTCGCCACCCGGAAAGTCCTCACGTTCCACTCCGGTTGTCTATCTCGGCGCTTGGGACCACATCCGCGATCTTTTCGCGCAGACTGCGCAGGCCAAAGCGGCCGGACTCGGCGCCTCCGCGTTCAGTTTCAATTCGAACGCCGGACGCTGCGAGCGTTGCGCCGGACTCGGCTACGAACGCATCGAGATGCAGTTCCTCAGCGACGTATCGCTCGTCTGCGCCTCCTGCGGCGGGAAACGGTTTCAACCGCATGTCCTCAAGGTCGAACTGCGCGGCAAGTCGGCCCACGATGTCCTCGAAATGACGGTGACCGAGGCGCTGGAGTTTTTTCGTCAGTTCCCCAAGCACGCGAAAATCACCGCACCGCTCCAGACCCTCGAGGATGTCGGGCTCGGCTACCTCCGGCTCGGACAGCCGACGAGTTTCCTTTCCGGCGGCGAATCCCAGCGCCTCAAGTTGGCTTCGCACCTCGCGGACGCCGATGCCGAGTCATCTCTGCTGCTTTTCGACGAACCCACCACCGGACTGCATCTCGATGATATCGCGCGGCTCGTCCGTGTTTTCGAACGGCTCGTCGAGGCGGGTCACACTCTTGTCGTCATCGAGCACAACGTGGAGGTGATCAAGTGCGCCGACCATGTCATCGATATCGGCCCCGAGGCCGGCGAAGAGGGCGGTCGCATCGTCGCGGCGGGGACACCGGAAGAAATCTCACGGAATCCTGAATCACGGACCGCTCCTTTCGTACGCGCGGCCCTCGAAACGAGACAGGCCGAGGAGACCCTGCGCGCGGCCGAGCCGGTGCCACCCGCGGAGACATCCGACAACCACCGCATCCGCATCACCGGCGCACGCGAGCACAATTTGAAAAATATTTCCCTCGATATTCCGCGCGACGAATTCGTTGTTGTCACCGGATTAAGCGGATCGGGCAAGTCATCCCTCGCCTTCGACATCCTGTTCGCCGAGGGACAGCGCCGCTTCCTCGACTGCATGTCGACCTACGCACGGCAGTTCGTTGAGCAGATGGAAAAACCGGACGTGGACAACATCACCGGCCTTCCTCCCGCCGTGGCCATCGAGCAGCGCATCTCGCGCGGCGGCGGCAAATCGACCGTGGCGACCATCACAGAAATCTACCACTTCCTGCGCCTGCTCTACTCCAAGCTCGGCACGCAATTCTGCCCGGCCTGCAAAGTTCCCGTGCAAACAACCACCCTCGCCGAGGTGGCCGAAAAGCTGCGCCAGTTCTCACAATCCGGTCCCGCGCAGATTTTCGCGCCGCTGATCAAGTCTCGCAAAGGATACCACAAGGAAATCGCCGAGTGGGCCGTGCGGCACGAGTTCGACACATTGCTCGTCGACGGAAAGTTGATCAAAGCGGACAAATTCCCCGAACTGTCCCGCTACCGCGAACACTCGATCGACGTCCTTGTCGGCCAGCTCACCAAAGCATCCGAGGAGGATGCGCTCGCCCTCACCCGCCGCGCGCTGGAGATCGGCAAGAACACCGCGCGACTCGTCCGCGGGAAGGAAAGCATGCTGCTCAGCACGGAAATGGCCTGCCCCTCCTGCGCGCGCGCGTTCGAACCGCTCGATCCGCGCATGTTCTCATTCAACTCACCGCATGGATGGTGCGATACATGCCGCGGCTTCGGTCTGGTCTACGACCGCGACTTCAGTGCGGATGATGCCCGCACGCAACTGGAAGCAGATCTTCAGGAGGAGGCCGCGCGAGAGGAGGCAGACGGCGATGTCGCCCGTCCTTGCCCCGAGTGCGGCGGCGTCCGTCTCAACACCGAGGCGCGCCACGTGCAGGTGCAAGGACATCCCATCGCGGATTTCATCGGCTCCAGCGCGCGCGAAGCAGCAAGACGGCTCGATGCCATGGCTTTCGGCGGAAATGAAGCCACGATCGCGGAGAACATCCTTCCGGAAATCCGCCAGCGCCTCGGCTTCATGCAACGCGTCGGACTCGACTACCTCACCCTCGACCGCCCGGCTACGTCGCTCTCCGGCGGCGAGGCCCAGCGAATCCGCTTGGCGGCGCAACTCGGGTCTAATCTGCGCGGCGTGCTCTATGTCCTCGACGAGCCGACCATCGGACTGCACGAGCGCGACAACCGCAGCCTGCTCGACGCGCTGGACGAGCTGGTCAGGCAGGGTAATTCGTTGCTCGTCGTTGAACACGACGAGGAAACCATGCGCCGCGCCACGCGCATCATCGACCTCGGGCCGGGTGCCGGATCGCGCGGCGGCGAGGTTATTGCGACAGGCACCCTCGAGGAAATCCGCGCCTCGGAGAAATCCGTGACCGGGCGCTGCCTTGCAAATCCTCCTTCGAGGCCATCGCGAGGTTCGCGCCGCGCTCTCGACGAAAAGGAACTCCGCTGGCTCGAACTCAAAGGAGCCACGCTGCACAACCTGCAGGACGTCGACGCGCGCATCCCGCTCGGACGCCTCACAGTCGCCTGCGGAATTTCCGGATCGGGAAAATCATCGCTGCTGCGCGGCACGCTCGTGCCCGCACTCAAAGATTCGATGACCCGCCGTGGACGCAAACCCTCGCGCAAAGCTGCACCGCCGCCTTACAAACAACTC